>CAJUFU010000012.1:14781-61146 GCA_910585555.1 uncultured Lachnospiraceae bacterium | reverse complement strand
CCAAGTGTTGATGGCGAAGGTAGTAGCCACAGAAGAGGCGGAGAGATTGACAATATTATTGCCAATCAAAATCGCGCTCAGCATTTTACCATACTGATCGAGTATGCTAAGCACCCGGATGGCTCCTTTGTGGTTTTCCTGGGCGAGTGTGCGAAGACGCACCCGGTTCACTGTCGAGAACGCTGTCTCGGCAGATGAGAAAAAAGCAGATAAGAATACGAGAACTCCTAAAGAAACGAGTTGTATGACACCTGTGGTATCCAATGTAAATGTTCACTCCTTGTACGTATAATATTTATGTAGAAAATATTACTAGAAGCATAAGATTGTGTCAAGTTTTTCTGACAGCGGGAATAAAATATAGCAGAGTGAAAGACAAGGACAAAGGGGGAAGTATGGGAAAAAAGGAAATTTATACGAAAAAGGTGATTTTTGTGACGAAATGCATGTTGGCGGCTTATATTTTGACTGCAGGACTCCTGCTTCTGCTGGCATTTATGTTGTATCGTTTTGGTCTCTCCGAGAAGGTGGTGTCAATCTGTATTATAGCAATCTACATAATTGTCACATTTCTGGCAGGGCTGGTTGCAGGCAAGTGGGCGGGAAAGAAGAAATTTCTCTGGGGGCTTGCTATGGGCGTCATGTATTTTGTGATTTTGGTGATCGTATCCATGGTGGTGAATAAGGGGCCCCAGGATGTGGCGCAGAATATGGTGACGGTGTTCTTTTTGTGCGCGGGCAGCGGTATGTTAGGAGGGATGATCAGTTAGCGGGGAAATGATAAAAAATAAAAGAAAATGCTTTGCGTAACATGAAAACTATGGTATACTACTTAAAGTTATCAGGATAGCATAAAAAGGGAAGCAGGACCGATATGATACAGGGGCGGTGTTTCCCGGAATTTTATTACATAAGGAGGACATTTTGATGAAACATATTCAGACATTATCGACCAGAGACTTAAAGGAATCCATGAAGAAGGGCGGCTGCGGCGAGTGCCAGACTTCCTGCCAGTCAGCCTGCAAGACTTCCTGTACAGTGGGCAACCAGACTTGTGAGAAGGCAAGATAAGCATCCCTTGGTATCAGTTGAGATGAGAGGAAATATAAGCAGCGAGCACATCGCTGCTTATTATGCGTTTTCTTTCCGTTTCAGGGTATCGGTTTTAGAAACGGATTTTGTATCATGAGGATGCCATGACTGAAACAGAACAGACAGGGATAGAGTAGATATAGATAGGAGAAATCAAGTGGTACATCAGTATATAAGTAATGGATATCATATCGTGTTGGATGTCAACAGCGGTTCTGTCCATGTGGTGGACGAGCTGGCTTACGATGTGATTCCCATCGTGGAGAAGCTGCTTGCACAGAATATGGAAGAGAAGGAACAGATTGTAGAAGCGGCGGCAGAGCAGCTTTGTGTGGAGCGTTCTAAAATGGAGGAGGCCGTGGAGGAGATTCTTTCCTTAAAAGAAGAAGGGATGCTCTTTACGGAGGATGTTTATGAGAAGTACATTGACAGTTTTAAAAACCGGGAGACAGTGGTGAAGGCGCTCTGCCTGCATATAGCCCATGACTGTAATCTGGCCTGCAAATATTGTTTTGCAGGAGAGGGGGAGTATCATGGACAAAGATCGCTTATGAGTCTGGATGTGGGAAAGAAAGCCTTAGATTTTCTGGTGGCAAATTCGGGAAACCGGGTGAATCTGGAAGTGGATTTCTTTGGCGGAGAACCGCTTATGAACTGGCAGGTGGTGAAAGACCTGGTGGCTTACGGCAGGTCCTTAGAGGAGCCAAACCATAAGAAGTTTCGGTTTACGCTGACTACCAACGGCGTACTTTTGGACGATGAAGTGTTGGAGTTTGCCAACAAAGAGATGGCCAATCTGGTCTTAAGTGTGGATGGGCGAAAAGAGATTCATGACCGGATGCGGCCTCACAGGGGTGGTCAGGGCAGTTATGACGAGGTGCTGCCCAAGTATAAGAAAGCAGCGAAATCCAGAAACCAGATGGATTACTATGTGAGGGGCACGTTTACCAGAAATAATCTGGACTTTGCCGAAGATGTGAAACATCTGGCTGACGAAGGGTTTGAACAGATTTCCATGGAACCTGTGGTGGCGCGGCCGGAAGAAGATTATGCACTGCGTATGGAGGATGTGCCGGCTATCCTAGAGGAGTATGATGAGCTGGCGTTAGAATATATCCGCAGAAAAAAGGAAGGAAAAGGTTTTAATTTCTTTCATTTTATGATAAATTTAGAAGGTGGCCCTTGTGTGGCAAAAAGGTTGTCAGGCTGTGGGTCGGGTACGGAATATCTGGCGGTGACTCCCTGGGGAGATTTGTATCCTTGTCATCAGTTTGTGGGACAGGAAGAGTTCCTTATGGGAAACGTGGAGGAAGGAATCCTCCGCACAGATATTCAGGATAAATTCAAGGCATGTAATGTCTATGCCAAAGACCAGTGCAGAGACTGTTTTGCCAAGTTCTATTGCAGCGGAGGATGTGCCGCCAATGCCTATAACAACAGCGGCGACATCAATGGTGCCTATGAGCTTGGCTGCGAATTGCAAAGAAAGCGTATAGAGTGCGCGATCATGATAAAAGCGGTGCTGGCCGATGAGGAAAAGGAGAGTTGATTATGAAAAAGAGCAGAGCGGTTGTGGGCCTGATCGTCTATGTTCTGATACTGGGATTGCTTGGGTATACGGCGGTTTTTGGTGTCGGGGCGGACAAGTCAGGCTCGGCAGGAAGCATTAAACTGGGATTGGATCTGGCAGGCGGTGTCAGTATCACCTATCAGGTGGTAGGCGATGAAGAACCCAGTTCCGAGGACATGGGTGATACCATTTATAAGCTGCAACAGCGTGTGGATGGTTACAGCACAGAGGCTCAGGTGTATCAGGAGGGAAAAGACCGGATTAACATTGAGATTCCGGGTGTTTCCGATGCCAATGCCATATTGGAAGAACTGGGTAAACCAGGCAGCTTATATTTTATCGCACAGACCGGCAGCGACGGCAGCGCCAATTATGAGCTGATCGGTTACGGGATTGATGCGGAAGGAAATCTGGCGCCCCAGTATCAGCTGAATAAGACCCTGGAGGAACTTGCGGCTGACGGCTCCATCGTATTGGACGGTACGAAGGTGGAGGATGCCCAGGCCAGAGCACAGCAGGATTCCATGGGAAACCTGGAAAATGTGGTGGCCCTCTCTTTCAATGCGGATGGCAGAGAGGCTTTTGCAGAAGCGACACGGAAAGCTTATGAGAATGGTGAGACGATTGCTATTTATTATGACGGAGAGTTTGTAAGCGTACCCAATGTGCAGGCAGTGATCACAGACGGCAATGCGGTCATCACCGGACAGCAGTCTGCGGCGGAAGCAGAACAGCTGGCTTCCACCATCCGTATCGGCGGTCTGAAACTGGAACTGGAGGAACTCCGCTCTAACGTGGTGGGCGCGCAGCTTGGTTCTGCAGCCATTGAGACCAGTTTGAAGGCGGCTGCCGTAGGATTTGTGCTGGTGGTCATTTTTATGATCGCCGTGTATTATATTTCCGGTCTGGCGGCTTCTCTGGCACTTTGTTTGTATACAGAATTGTTGGTGATTTTACTCTATGCTTTTGAGGCAACCCTGACACTGCCCGGTATCGCCGGTATTATTCTCTCCGTGGGTATGGCAGTGGATGCCAACGTGATTATCTTTGCCCGTATCCGAGAGGAACTGGCTACCGGTAAGACCGTGCAGTCTTCCATTAAGATTGGTTTCCAGAAAGCCTTGTCTGCTATCTTGGACGGTAATATTACCACTTTGATTGCAGCATTGGTGCTTTACTTTATGGGAAGCGGCACCATCAAGGGATTCTCCATCACCCTGATGCTGGGTATTTTCTTATCCATGTTTACGGCACTTTTTGTCACCAGATTTTTGGTCAATGTTTTTTATGCACTGGGCGTGCAGAGTGGGAAGGCCTATGGAGTGGCAAAGGAGAGAAAGTCCATCAACTTCCTTTCCAAACGTTTTGTATTCTTCGGTATCTCAGTGGCAGTGATATTGATGGGATTCGTTGTTATGGGCGTGAACAGTTCTAAGATCGGTATGCCGCTTAACTACAGCCTGGATTTCGTGGGAGGTACTTCCACCACAATGACCTTGCAGGAAGACATGAGTATCGAGGATATTGATGCGAAGATTGTTCCCCATGTGGAAGAAATCACAGGAGACGGAAATGTACAGACCACCAAGGTGGCCGGTTCCAATCAGATCATCATTAAGACAAGAACCTTGAACGTGGAGGAAAGACAGCAGTTTGCTGATTTCATGGTGGAGAACTTCCAGGTGGATGCTACAAGCATTACGGCGGAAACCATCAGTGCGACCATCAGTTCTGAGATGCAGACGGGTGCAGTGAAAGCGGTTCTCTTATCCACCGTGTTGATGCTTTTGTATATCTGGTTTCGGTTTAAGGATATCCGCTTTGGCGCCAGCAGTGTGATTGCGTTGGTGCACGATGTGCTGGTGGTGCTTGCCTTCTATGCAGTGGTGCGGATTTCTGTGGGTAATACCTTTATCGCCTGCATGTTGACGATTGTCGGTTATTCCATCAATGCGACCATCGTAATTTTCGACCGTATCCGTGAGAACCTGCGGGAGATGGGCAGGAAGGAAGATTTGCAGGAGCTGGTGAATAAGAGTATCACCCAGACATTGTCCAGAAGTATCTTTACTTCTTTGACGACCTTCTTTATGGTGGCGGCCCTTGAAGTGTTCGGCGTGTCATCCATCAGGGAGTTTGCGCTGCCTCTGATGGCAGGTATTATCTGTGGTACGTATTCTTCTATCTGTCTAACCGGGGCTATGTGGTATGTGTTCAGGACGAAGCTTGGGCAGAAAGCAGAGAAGAAATAAGAAAATAGAAGAGAAATAGAAAATCATAAAAAATGGAAAGAGAGACCAAAATGAGCAAACCCTTATTTTGCGTCTCTCTTTCCGTTATGTAGGGATTTGATTTTCATAAAGGTGAGGATATCCTGTTGATCTCGCTGATCCAGCTGCTCATAGTAATACAGGAAAAATTTTTCGTTTCGGTTTAGGTTCTTAAACTTCTTGTTTTGCTCCGGAGAATTGATATATTCCAGAAAGGGGGTCAAATCTTCCCAGGATGCCAGGGCCGATTCCGGTGAGGGATTCTTGATGAAATCGTCGTTAATATTGTACGTCACAATCCGTTCCATTAAATCTTCCACAGCGATGCCATATAATTTAGCCAGATTATAAAGGGAATTGACCGGCGGTGTGATACGGCCGGTTTCATAATGCGTGTAGGTCTGACGGGTTATGTTTAAATGAGATGCCACGAATTCCTGAGAATAGCCACAGGATTTGCGCAGTTCTTTGAGATATTGCTCTAAACTTTTCTGCATGTATGTGTCATACCCTTTCTGATAAAATTTTATCCAAAACATACATCCTATTAGAGTTATGGTAATCATATGATAAAATATTGATAATAGCATGTTGTCTAATAAATGATATCATATATATCATCTAAATGTCTATAGGAATCGATGGATAAGTTCTTTTCGGCACTGTTTTGCTGGCAGTGAGGATATATTTTCTCACTGTCCCCATGAAGTACTATAAATTACCCTCTGAAAATGGTACAATGTCTATATCTGTAAGATTCTATCATATTTTTGAGGTGTTTTTATGAGTAAATGGATGGTGTCCGCCAAGAAGGCGGATTTTCATGCGATTGCACAAAAATTTCAGATTGATCCGGTGATTGCGCGGATTATCCGCAACAGAGATATCGTAGGGGAGGAACAGATCGAACGGTTCCTGCACGGCACGCTGGAGCTGCTGCATAATCCGGCAGAGTTAAAGGATGCAGAGGCGGCCGCGGATATTCTGTGTGAGAAGACAGAAGCAGGTCTTCCCATACGGATAATCGGAGATTATGATATTGACGGCGTGTGTTCAACCTATATTTTAATCAGTTGTTTGGAACAGTGTGGCGCGGTGGTGGACGCAGTGATACCCCATCGGATTCAGGATGGTTATGGGCTGAATGATAAGCTGATCGAGGAGGCCCATGAGGCTGGCATAGATACGATACTGACCTGTGACAACGGCATTGCCGCTGCCAATCAGATTGCCTATGCAAAGAGGCTTGGCATGACTGTGGTGGTAACGGACCATCATGAGGTGCCATATGAGGTGGATTCTGATGGCAGCCGGACAGAACGGCTTCCTGAGGCGGATGCCGTGGTGGACCCAAAGCAGAGCGGCTGTCAGTATCCCTACAAGGGCATTTGCGGCGCGGTGGTGGCTTATAAACTGATGCAGCTTTATTTGGGTAAGATGGAACGTCGACCTGCGGGCAGGGCCCTTTTGGGGAGGGTGCAGGAGATTTTACAGGAGTTGCTTGCTTTTGCAGCCTTTGCCACGGTGGGAGACGTGATGGAATTGACAGATGAGAACCGCATCATCGTCAAGTATGGTCTGCGTCAGATTGAGCAGACCAGGAATCCTGGTCTCAGGGCATTGATGGTGGTGAATGGTCTGCAGGATAAAGGGCTGTCCGTGTATCATATTGGCTTTGTATTGGGGCCCTGCCTTAATGCGACAGGGCGTCTGGATACTGCCGCCCGGGCGCTCTCTATGTTTTGTACCAAAGACTGGGCACAGGCGGTTGCCATTGCGGGAGAATTAAAAGAGCTAAATGACAGCAGAAAAGGGATGACGCTGCAAGAAACGGACCGGGCGGTGGAGCTGATTGAGAGTACGAATCTGAAAGAAGATAAGGTGCTGGTGGTCTATCTGCCGGACTGTCATGAGAGCTTGGCGGGAATCATTGCCGGACGTATCAGAGAACGTTATCATAAGCCGGTTTTTGTGCTGACCAAGACCCAGGAGGGCGTGAAGGGGTCAGGCCGGTCCATAGACGCCTATCATATGTATGACAAGATGAGCGAATGTAAGGAATTATATACGAAGTATGGGGGGCATAAGCTGGCGGCCGGTGTGTCTATGCCCGAGGAGAATGTGGAGGCTTTTTCCAGGTATCTGAATGAACACTGTATGCTGTCCAACGAAGATTTTGTGGAGACGATACATATTGATGTACCCATGCCTATGTCCTATGTGACAACGGATTTTGTGAGACAGCTTTCGGTGTTAGAACCCTTTGGCAATGGCAATCCTAAGCCTGTTTTCGCTCAGAAGCAGGTCAGAATACTAAGAGGGAGCATCTTGGGCAAGAATAGGAACGTAGGCAAATACCGTGTGGAGGATGAGAAGGCAGGCCGGTATGATATGATGTATTTTGGGGATTTAGAAAGCTGGCATACTTTTCTTTCAGAGCATTTCGGGAGTCAGGAGGTGGATAGACTGTATAGGGAAGGCAGTGACAAAATCTGTATCAGCATCATCTATTATCCGGACATCAATGTGTACAAAGGACGGGAGGAACTGCAGATGATCATGCAGGATTATTCCTGCTGATGCGGCAAGCTGTGAGAAGTTTGTGGGCATGTTTGTATTTTAAGGGAAACCGCTTTGGAACCGGTGAATAAGATGATAGTAGGAACGTGTTTCGGACAAACGAAAAAACCCGGGGCATCCCGGGCTTTTCCGTAGTTTTCTTATGAGGGGGAGATAGTGAATTCATCAACTATCTTGTTTATTATCATAAATTTTAATTGTGTCCAAATTGTGTTTAGATTGTTATAAAAGAATAAAAAAACATAAAGAAACCTTAAAGAGAATATGAAAAAAGGCGCCAAATGCGGTAAAAGGCGGCACAAGTTGAAAAGATAAGGTTTTCATGCTATCTTATTAAGAGGATTTGATAAAGGAGAAAACATATGGCGTTACTTAGTAAGTTACTGGAAAAGATTACTTATGAGTGTGTTCGAGGCACGTTAGACAGGGATGTTTCAGATATTATTTATGACTCCCGCAAAGTGACGGCAGACTGTATGTTTGTCTGTATTCCGGGCGCTAAGGCGGATGGGCATGTCTATGCGGAAGATGCGGTGAAAGCCGGTGCGGCAGTGCTTCTTGTGGAGCGGGAAGTATCACTGCCAGAGGGGGCTTGTGTGACGGTAATCAGGGTGGAGGATACCCGCTATGCCATGGCGTTTATCTCAGCGGCTTATTTTGAGTATCCGGCAGAAAAAATGCAGATTATCGGTATCACCGGGACAAAGGGCAAGACCACCACAACCTATCTAGTCAAATCGATTTTAGAGCAGGCGGGCAGACATGTGGGGCTGATCGGTACGATAGAAGTCATTATCGGGGATACCCATATCCATGCGGAGAATACCACGCCCCAGTCTTATCTGATACAGAAGTATTTCAGACAGATGGCGGATGCCGGATGCGATACAGTGGTAATGGAAGTATCCTCTCAGGGGCTGATGCTGCACAGGACCCAGGGATTTGTTTTTGATTTCGGTATTTTTACCAATCTGGAGCCAGATCATATCGGCGAGAACGAGCATAAGGATTTTGAAGATTATATGCGGTGCAAAGGGCTGCTGTTTAAGCAGTGCAGGATTGGAATCGTCAACCAGGACGACGAGCACTGGGAGGCAGTCACGAAAGGATGCAGCTGTAAACTGGAAACGTATGGAATCGACACAAAAGCAGATCTGCGGGCACAGGATATCACATTCTTAAATGCGTCCGGCAGGCTGGGGATGCGTTTTCAGGTGAAGGGCCTGGCAGACTTTCCGGTGGAGATCGCTTCCCCGGGTAAATTCAATGTCTATAACGCGCTGACAGCGATTGCCATCTGCAGACATTTCGGAGTGCAGGAGGAGAACATCAAGGCAGCGCTTCTTGGGGCAAAGGTCAAGGGCAGGACGGAGATGGTCAAGGTGTCGGATGATTTTACACTGATGATTGACTATGCCCATAATGCCATGGCTTTGAAGAGCCTTTTGACAACCATGCGGGCATATCATCCCCACCGTCTGGTCTGTCTTTTTGGCTGCGGCGGCAACCGCGCCAAGTCCAGACGATATGAGATGGGGGAGGTCAGCGGCAGTATGGCGGATTTGACCATTATTACGTCCGATAATCCACGTTGCGAACAGCCTCAGGATATTATAGATGATATTAAGATTGGTATCGGCAGGACAGCGGGAAAGTACGTGGAAATCTGCGACAGGAAAGAGGCCATTGCCTATGCCATAGACCATGGCGAGCCGGGTGATATCATTGTGCTGGCGGGCAAAGGGCATGAGGATTATCAGGAGATTAACGGTGTCAAATATCCGATGGATGAAAGAGTTTTGATTCAGGAGATTCTTGAGGAGCGTCAAAAAGGATAAGCAATATGCCTATGGCACAAGACAAAGCGGGAGGAGGGGACATCTTCGTGAGTGGTATATATGCGGATATTATTGTGGACATATCCCACGAAAAAGTAGACAGACCCTTTCAATATAAAATTCCGCAGGCGCTTAGAGATATCATTTGTCCCGGCATGAGAGTGCATGTGCCTTTTGGCAGGGGCAACCAGGATAAAGTGGGTTATGTGGTAGATATTACCAATGAGACAGAGTATCCTGTGGATAAGATAAAGGAGATTACCTCTGTGGATGAGAAGGGAATTTCTGTAGAGGGCAGGCAGATTCGGATTGCTTATTGGTTAAAGAGGCAGTACGGTTCTACCATGATCACAGCTTTAAAGACAGTTCTGCCAGTGAAGCAGAAGTTAAAGCAGCTGGAGAAAAAGAAGATTGTGCGCTGTATAGAGGCACAAGCGCTGCAGGCAGTAATCGAACAGTGCAGGCAGAAACATCAGACGGCCAGAGTAAGAGCGTTAGAGGCGCTTCTTATGGAGGAGGAGCTGCCCTATGAGCTGGTGAGGCAGAAGTTAAATGTGGCACCGGCGGCTTTACAGGCATTGGAGAAGCAGGGATATCTCAGAATAGAGCGGGAATCCTATTACCGGAATCCGGTCAGGCAGATGAGCCGGGAGGAGGAAAGACCGCGTTTAAGCGGGATACAGACGCAGATTATTGAGGATGTGGTATCAGATTACCGGGCGGGAAATCCGGGGACTTATCTGATACACGGGGTCACCGGAAGCGGTAAAACAGAAGTGTATCTGGGTATCATAGAACAGATGATTGCCATGGGAAAGCAGGCCATTGTGCTGATTCCGGAGATTGCGCTGACCTATCAGACGCTGCTGCGTTTTTATAAAAGGTTTGGCGACAGGGTGTCGGTAATGAATTCCACGTTATCCATGGGGGAGAAATACGATCAGATAGAGAGGGCAAAGGCGGGGGAGATTGATGTGATCATAGGCCCCAGATCGGCCCTGTTTACCCCCTTTGCCAATCTGGGCGTCATCGTCATAGATGAGGAACATGAGAGCAGTTATAAGAGTGAGTCCAGTCCCAAATATCATGCCAGGGAAACAGCTATACAGATTGCTTCTTTATACGGGGCAAGTGTGGTGCTTGGTTCCGCCACCCCTTCCCTGGAGGCATATTATCGGGCCAGACTGGGAGAATATAAATTATACGAAATGTTAGACCGGCCCGGGCAAAGTCTGCTGCCCAGAGTGTGGACCGTAGATCTGCGGGAGGAATTAAAGCAGGGAAACCGCTCGGTGTTTGGCAGGAAATTAAAGGAACTGATGGAAGGGCGTCTGCGGTCTAAAGAGCAGATTATTCTTTTCTTAAACCGCAGGGGATATGCAGGGTTTGTTTCCTGCAGGGCCTGCGGCCATGTGATGAAATGCCCTCACTGTGATGTCTCCCTCTCGGAACATAGAAACGGCTATATGGTGTGCCATTACTGCGGCTATGAAGAACCAAAGAAGAGGAATTGTCCCTCCTGCGGGTCTAAGTATCTGATGGGATTTAAGGCAGGGACAGAACAGATCGAGGAGGCGATTCATCGGGAATTTCCCAAGGCCAGGGTACTGCGCATGGATGCGGATACCACCCGTACCAAGGAAAGTTACGAAAAGATTTTATCGGCTTTTGCGGATGAGAAGGCGGATATTCTGTTGGGGACACAGATGATTGTGAAAGGACACGATTTTCCCAATGTGACGCTGGTGGGGGTGCTGGCGGCAGATTTATCCCTCAATCAGAATGATTATCGGGCGGGAGAGCGCACTTTCCAGCTGCTGACGCAGGCGGCGGGCCGTGCAGGACGGGGAGAGAAACCTGGAGAAGTGGTGATACAGACTTATCAGCCGGAACATTACAGCATAGTACATGCTGCAAAGCAGGATTATCAGGGATTTTATGAGGAAGAGATAGCTTATCGGGATTTACTGCAGTATCCGCCAGTGGCGCATATGCTTGCGGTACTTATCGTTTCTCAGATACAGGAACAAGGAAAAATATTGAGCGAAAAAATGACTGATTTGGTCAATAAAGAGATGAAAGAGTGGGATGGACTTCGGGTGATCGGGCCCACAGATGCTGCCATCAGCAAGCTGAATGATCTTTACCGCCATATTTTCTATGTGCGGCATGAAGACTATCAGGTACTTGTGGAAGCAAAGGATAGATTGGAAACATTTTGTAAAAAACAGGAATTGAAAAATCAGACGGTACAGTTTGATTTTGATCCCATGAGTACATATTAGAAAAAGGGAGGAAGGGAAGATATGGCAACCAGAAAAATCAGGGAGATCGGGGATCCGGTTTTGACGAAACAGTGTAAAGAGGTGGCGGAGATTACGCCCAGGGTACAGGATTTGATCGACGATATGTTTGAGACCCTGTATGAAGCCAACGGGGTGGGACTTGCGGCGCCTCAGGTGGGTATTTTAAAAAGAATCGTAGTCATTGACGTCACGGGGGAGGATCCTCTGTTAATGATTAATCCCAAGATTTTAGAAACCAGCGGAGAGCAGGAAGGATATGAAGGTTGCTTAAGTGTTCCGGGTAAGACAGGCCATGTAAAAAGACCCAATTATGTTAAGGCTGTGGCTTATGATGAGAATATGAACCCTTTTGAAATAGAAGGGACTGAACTGCTGGCCAGAGCTATCTGTCACGAACTAGATCACCTGGAAGGACATCTTTATGTGGAGAAGGTAGAGGGGCCCCTTATGGATACGGAAGATCTGGAGAATGAGGACGATGACTAGGGCAGGCATTTGAGATATCCCTGCGGGATATCACGGAGGTTTGGTAAGATGAAGATTGTATTTATGGGAACGCCAGAATTTGCGGTGGGTGCGCTGGAGAAGATTATAGAGGCAGGACATCAGGTAGTATCGGTGGTGACCCAGCCGGATAAGCCTAAGGGCAGGGGGAAGGAACTGCAGATGACGCCGGTAAAGATTTGTGCTATGGCACATGCGATTCCGGTGTTCCAGCCAGTGAAAATAAAGGCGCCGGAGGCCGTGAAGATATTGCGGGAGTATGAGGCGGATATTTTTGTGGTGGCGGCTTTCGGCCAGATTTTGTCAGAGGAGATATTGGCCATGCCAAAGTACGGATGCGTGAATATTCATGCCTCTCTTCTGCCAAAATACAGAGGGGCAGGGCCTATTCAGTGGGCGATTATCGATGGAGAGAAAAAGACCGGCGTCACCATCATGCAGATGGACAAGGGACTGGATACAGGAGATATGCTGCTGCAGAAGGAAGTGGAGATTGACAAGAGAGAAACCGGAGACTCGCTCCATGACAAATTAGCGGCAGCGGGAGCAGAATTGATCGTGGAAGCACTTCCCCAGATTGAGGCGGGAAAGCTGACACCCCGCAGACAGAATGACGAAGAATCCTGTTATGCGAAGATGCTGCATAAATCCATGGGAAAGATAGACTGGAACATGCCGGCAGAAAAGTTGGACTGCCTGATACGCGGCTTGCTTTCCTGGCCTGGGGCTTATACGGTATTTCGCGGGAAAAACCTTAAGATTTGGGAGGAAGAACCGGTGCTGCCAGGGGAGCTTTTGGCGGAACCTTTGGAGGCGGAGCCAGGCGGAATTGTGCGTGTGGAGAAGGATGCTTTCTATGTGCAGTGTGGAGATGGGATTCTGAAAGTACTTTCTGTACAGATGGAGGGTAAGAAGCGTATGTCTGTGCGGGATTTCCTGCTGGGATACCCGATGAAGCCAGGGGAGCATCTGGGTGGCTGAAAGGGTGAAAACACATTGCGGATGCCAGACGTAAAATGAGACGGAAAGGGTGATAATATGGGACATTACGGATACTATGGTTATTATTTTGACCCCACATATATGTTGGTGTTAATTGGGGCAGTTCTGTGCCTTTATGCACAGATGCGGGTCAATTCCACCTACAGTAAATATGCAAAAGTGCGAAGCCGTACAGGGATGACAGGAGCGCAGGCGGCACAGAAGATTCTGGGAATGTCCGGCATCTTTGATGTCCGGATTGAGCATGTGGGCGGAAGGCTGACAGATCACTATGACCCGGCCCATAAAGTACTGAGGCTTTCTGATGCCGTATATGGTTCCACGTCTATTGCGGCCATTGGGGTTGCTGCTCACGAATGCGGTCATGCGGTGCAGCATCAACGGGAGTATGGGCCACTGAAAATCCGTTCTGCTCTTGTGCCGGCGGCCAACATTGGGTCCAGGGCGGGGATTCCGTTAATCATTCTGGGGGCCGTCCTGGGCATGAACCAGATGTTGATTCAGATTGGTATCTGGGTATTTGCGCTGGCAGTACTTTTTCAGGTGGTGACACTGCCGGTGGAGTTTAATGCTTCCGGCCGTGCCCTTGCCATGCTTGGCGATTACGGGATGATGGAGCGGGATGAAGTAAGTGGCTGCCGGAAAGTATTACATGCGGCGGCATTGACCTATGTGGCGGCTGCTGCATCGGCAATTCTGCAGTTACTAAGGCTGGTACTTTTGTTTGGCAGACGGGACAATGACTGATATGAACGGAAGAGAGATTATACTGGATATATTACTGGAAGTATCCGGACAAAAAGAATACAGCAATATTTTGATCACGGCTGTGCTGGATAAATATGATTATCTGGACAGCCGGGAGAAGGCTTTTATCAAACGGGTGAGTGAGGGATGCATTGAGCGCAGGATACAGATTGACTATGTGTTGAATCTGTATTCCAAGACTCCCGTGCATAAGATGAAGCCGCTTATCCGTGAGCTTTTGCGCATGAGTACATACCAGCTTTTGTTTATGGAGCATGTGCCGGATGCGGCGGTCTGCAACGAGGCGGTAAAGCTTGCCAAGAAGAGGAAGTTTCAGGCATTGCAGGGCTATGTGAACGGGGTTCTTAGAAATATTGCAAGGGGACGGGAAGAAATCACTTATCCAGACCGGGAAACGTCCTGTCTGGAATATCTGTCAGTGTATTATTCCATGCCTATGTGGCTGGTGGAACATTTTGTGGAGGCTTACGGTCAGGCTTCCTGTGAAAAAATTCTGCAGGCCTATCTGGAAAGTCAGCCGGTAGGCATTAGGCTGCGGGAAAACTTGAAAGATGAGGAGATTGAGCGGCTGATCAGTGCATGGAGAAAGGCGGGCATCCGGGCTTTGCGTCATCCCTATCTGCCATACGCGGCCGAGATAGAGAAAGCGGATGGCATCCGCAGGATGGCGGGATATGAGGAAGGCCTTTTTGCGGTACAGGATGTCAGTTCCATGCTGGTGGTGGAAGCGGCGGGCATCCGCCCAGGAGATACGGTGATAGATGTCTGTGCGGCGCCGGGAGGCAAGGCCTTACATGCGGCTGATAAACTGGCGGGCACAGGGCAGGTGATTGCCTGTGATGTGACCAGCTATAAGACAGATAAAATAGAGGAGAACAGGAAAAGACTCGGTGTAGAGAATGTCTGCATCAGGGTGCAGGATGGGCGCATATTGGATACCTCGCTTGTGGGTAAGGCGGATGTGCTGCTTGCCGATGTTCCCTGTTCAGGGCTTGGAGTCATCGGCAGGAAGCAGGATATCAAATACAGGGTGACCCAGGAGTCTATACAGGAGATAAACCGGCTGCAAAGAGAGATTATCACCAATGTGGTACATTATATAAAACCTGGCGGTGTTATGATGTACAGTACCTGTACCATGAACCCTGCAGAGAATGAAAAGATGGCGGCGTGGATTTGTCAGGAGTTTGCCATGGAGAAAGTGAGCATGGCGGAATTTCTGCCAAAGATATTATGGCAGGATAGCAAGGAGGAGACCCTGCAGCTTTTGCCGGGCGTGCATAGGACGGATGGATTTTTTATGGCAAAGTTCAGGAAGAAATAAATGGAAACGAGCGATAAGATAAACGATAGAATCGATATCAAATCTCTTACATTGGAAGAGTTAAAAGCGGAGATGGAGAACCTTTCCGAGAAGCCCTTTCGGGCGGTGCAGCTTTACCAATGGATGCATCGGAAGCTGGTCCGGGGGTATGATGAGATGAGCAATATTCCGGCAGCCCTTAAGGAAAAATGCAAGATAGGTTTTCAGTATACGGCCTTGCAGCTGTTGGAGGTACAGGAATCAAAAAACGATGGCACAAAGAAATATCTGTTTGCCTTAGCAGATGGGAATGTGGTGGAAACTGTGCTGATGCATTATAAGCATGGTAATTCTGTCTGTATCTCTTCCCAGGTGGGATGCCGTATGGGATGTAAGTTTTGTGCTTCCACCCTGGATGGTCTGAAGCGGAATCTTCTGCCCTCTGAAATGTTGGACCAGATTTATGCGGTTACGTTAGAAAGCGGAGAGCGGGTTTCCCATGTGGTGGTTATGGGAACAGGGGAGCCCCTTGACAATTTTGATCATCTGCTGCGGTTTATCACTCTTTTGACGGACGAGAATGGTCTGCATCTTAGCCAAAGGAATCTCACTGTGTCCACCTGTGGGATTGTGCCGAAGATGCGAAAGCTGGCCCAGAAGAAACTGCAGATTACGCTGGCCTTGTCACTGCATGGGGCAACAGACGAAAAGAGAAGAGAACTGATGCCCATTGCCAATACCTATTCTCTGGCACAACTGATGGAGGCCTGTGCTTACTATTTTGAACAGACCGGCAGAAGGATTACCTTTGAATACAGTCTGGTGCGGCAGGTGAATGATTCCAGGGAGGATGCCAGGCTGCTTGCGGAACTGATTAGAGGTTTGAATTGTCATGTGAATCTGATTCCGGTAAATCCCATTAAAGAGCGGCATTATGTGCAGTCAGAGAAACAGGCGGTGGCGGCTTTTCAGGACAGGCTTATAAAGAGTGGTATCAATGTTACAGTCCGCAGGGAAATGGGGCGGGATATTGATGGAGCCTGTGGGCAGCTTCGACGCAGATTCCTGGAAAAGTAACCCTGTGGCGGAATATTTTAGGCAGGGTGAGCAAAACTGTATAAGAGGCAGTTTTTTAGGGAGTAAATTGTTATATCAGAGGGCAGAAATAGAGGCGGCGGGCGTTTTAGCTTGCTCTTTTGATGCTTATATGCTAATATTATTAACTGGTAAAATATGGTGGAGGATAACACTGTGCTCAGGTCTTACGCGCTGACGGATATCGGACAAAAAAGACAACTGAATCAGGATTATATTTATTTGTCGAAGACTCCTGTTGGAAATCTGCCCAATGTATTTATAGTGGCTGATGGGATGGGAGGACATAATGCGGGGGACTATGCCTCCAGGCTGGCAGTAGAGACTGTGGTGGAGGAAATTGAGAGGTCCTTTGAAGTAAATTCTGTGAAGATTCTGAACAATGCCATATCCCGCGCCAATGAAGAACTGCGAAAGTGTGCCAGACAGAACAGAGCCTTGAGTGGTATGGGCACCACGATTGTGGCAGCTACCTTTATCGGCAGATACCTGGAAGTTGCCAATGTGGGCGACAGCAGACTCTATGTGATAGGGGATGAGATCAGGCAGATTACGGAAGATCATTCACTAGTGGAGGAAATGGTCCGCATGGGCGGCCTTGACAAAGAGACGGCCAGGAATCATCCGGATAAAAATATTATCACGAGGGCTGTTGGAGCAAGACGTGATGTGGAAGTGGATTTTTTTCATGTGGAATTACAGACAGGAGATATGGTTTTACTTTGTTCTGACGGTTTGACTAACATGGTAGAGGACGAGATGATATGCCGGATATTAAAAGGCGGTGGGAATCTTGAGGACAGGGTAGAAGAATTGATAAGAACAGCCAATCAAAATGGCGGCAAAGACAACATTTCTGTGATTGTTATTGAACTGTTGGCAGACGAGGTGAAACATGATTAAGATAGGTATGATAATAGGCGATCGGTATGAGATCTTGGAAAAGATCGGGACCGGCGGTATGTCAGACGTATATAAAGGAAAAGATCATAAGCTGAACCGCTTCGTGGCGGTGAAGGTGCTGAAACAGGAGTTTAGCGAGAATGCCAATTTTGTGTCCAAGTTTCGGGTGGAGGCACAGGCGGCCGCGGGACTGATGCATCCCAACATTGTCAATGTTTATGATGTGGGAGAAGAAGCGGATGTCTACTATATCGTGATGGAGCTTGTTGAGGGAATCACCCTGAAAAAGTATATTGAAAAGAAAGCAAGACTTTCTGTGAAGGAGGCTGTCAGCATTGCCATCCAGGTGTCCATGGGCATTGAGTCGGCCCATAACAATCATATCATCCATCGTGATATCAAACCGCAGAATATTATTATATCCAAAGAAGGTAAAGTTAAGGTGACGGACTTTGGCATTGCTAAGGCAGCCACCAGCAACACCATCACTTCCAATGTGATGGGATCTGTACATTATACTTCGCCAGAGCAGGCCAGAGGCGGCTACAGCGATGAAAAGAGCGATATTTACTCATTAGGTATCACCATGTTTGAAATGTTGACGGGACGTGTGCCCTTTAACGGTGAGACCACGGTGGCGATTGCGATTAAACATATACAGGAAGAACTTCCCTCTCCAAGGGATTATGTGCCGGAGATTCCCATCAGCGTGGAACACATTGTGTGTAAATGCTGTCAGAAAAGTCCCGACAGAAGATATCAGTCCATGGCGGAACTGATTGTAGATTTAAAGCAGTCTCTGATCAATCCGGATGAAGACTTTGTCAAAGTCATTGACCCGGATGAGGAGGCATCTACCAGGATGATCACAGATCGGGATATGGTGCAGATCAAGCGGCAGTCTGACAGCCGGGATTCGATGGAAGAGACGATGCGGCTTAGAAGGAACAGTGCGCGTTATTACGAGGAAGATGAGGATTACGAGGACGAGGACGACGAAGACTGGGATGACGATGAGGAAGACTATGATCCCAGAATGGAGAAGGTTACCACGATTTTGGCAGTGGTGGCCGCGCTCCTGATCGGTGGAATCGTGATATTCTTTGTGGGCAGGACGCTTGGCGTGTTTGAGATGGTGGCGGAAGAAGCGGAAAAACCCCAGGAAGCGGTAGAACAGCAGGTGGAAATGGTAAATGTGGTGGGGATGGATGTGGAAGAAGCCAAACGGGAGCTTTTGGAACTGGGCCTGACACCGGAGATACAATATGAGGTATCAACATCGAATAAGGCCGGCACTGTGCTGCGTACCAGCGTGCAGGACGGTATTATGGTAGATATGGGCAGTAACGTTATTCTCACGGTGGCCCAGGAGACAGAAGGGATAACCGTTCCGTCAGTGACAGGCAAGTCGCAGTCGGAAGCCACATCAACGCTGGAAAAAGAGGGTTTTGTGGTCAATGCGGTGGAGAGCTATGACGCTTCGGTAGAGAGCGGCTATGTTATTTCCCAGTCGCCGGAGGCGGGCACTACGGCGCCGGAAGGGTCTTCCATTATCATACGGGTGAGCCAGGGCTCGGAGGAGAATAAGGTCAGAGTCCCCAATGTGATCGGCATGACAGAGATGGATGCCACAGCCCTTCTGACGGAGAGCGGTATTCCGGTGGGCAATGTCACAGAGGAGCAAAATGAGGACCCTGCGCTGATAGATAAAGTCTGTTATCAGAGTTATTCCGTGGGTTCCTATGTGGAGAAGGGAACCCCGATAGATCTGCGGGTCAGCACCGGTCCCGCCCAGGGCACCTATCGGTATTCGGACAGCATTACGCCGCCCACAGAGGACGCGGAGTATCAGAGCGGCATGATGGTCACTGTGATTGTCACGGCGGCAGACGGTACGACGATTTTAAATACACAGACGAATTCTTTTCCGGTGGCGGCCAACTATACAGGCATCAGGTCCGCTACAGGGGTGATTACCTTCACGTTTACGGTGGAGAGACAGGAGACCACCACTACAGATCCGGAGACAGGAGAGGTGGTGACAATCCCGGGCTCTTCCGAGACGAAGACGGTACACCGGCCCATTACCTTTGTGGAGGAGTAGGCGCGGATAAGGAAAAAGTATTGTGAAAGAGATAAGTTGAAAGCGTATGCAGGGAAAGATCATCAAAGGGATTGCCGGATTCTACTATGTCCATGTGGAAGGACAGGGGGTCTATGAGTGCAAGGCGAAAGGAATATTCAGGAAAGAGCATGTAAAGCCGCTGGTGGGAGATAATGTGGATTTGGATGTGCTGAATGGGGAAAAAATGCTTGGCAATATCCGAAGTATTCTGCCGCGAAAGAGCGCGCTTCTTAGACCGGCGGTAGCCAATGTGGACCAGGCCTTAATTTTGTTTGCCATTGTGAAACCGAATCCCAATTTCAATCTGCTAGACCGCTTTTTAATCCGTATGGAAAGGCAGAGCCTTCCCACAATTATCTGTTTTAACAAGCAGGATATCGCCACTTTGGAGGAAAAGGATTCTTTGCGCAAGGCTTACGAGACTTGCGGATATCATGTGCTCTTTATCAGTGCTCTTGAGAATGAGGGCATAGAGAGTGTGAAAGCGCTGCTGCATGGAAAGACCACAACCCTGGCAGGGCCCAGCGGTGTGGGGAAATCTTCCCTGATCAACCGGCTGTCTCCCACGGCAAATATGCAGACGGGAGCCATCAGTGAGAAGATAGAGCGGGGCAGACATACCACCAGACATTCGGAGATCATTGCCCTTGTAGAAGAGAGCTATATTGTGGATACACCTGGGTTTACATCCCTTGCCATATCGGAGATTACAAAGGAGGAACTGGGAAGATATTATCCGGAGTTTTTACAGTATGAGCCGGCCTGTAAGTTTCGGGGATGCGCTCATATAAGCGAACCTTTCTGCGGTGTCAAGGATGCCGTGGAAGCGGGGAAAATCAGCAGTGTGCGGTATGAGAATTACAGGTTGCTGTATCAGGAATTGAAAGAAGTGAAACGATATTGACCATGCAGTCAGGTTATGATATACAATAGCAATATCATAGGATGGATGCTTGGAGTTTATCCGTTGTCGGTGAAAAATTCATTGACAACGGATTTTTACGCTGCATAGATTACATTGCTTTTTTGTCCCTTTTGTGGCATGATGAAAGAAGGAAATTTTAGAAAACGTTATTTGGGGAGAGCACATATGTTATAACAAATAGAACAAAGAGGAGGCAGGATATGAGATTATTAGTGATTGGCGGTGTGGCGGCAGGAACAAAGGCGGCCGCAAAATTTAAGAGGGTAAATCCGGAGGCGGAGGTGACAATTGTTACCAAGGGAAAAGACATTTCCTATGCGGGCTGCGGACTGCCCTATTATGTGGGCGGAGCGATTCCGGAGAAAGAGCAGTTGATTGTGAATACACCGGAAAAATACAGCGCCCTGACCGGTGCCATGGTTTATCCACAGCGGGAAGTGGTGGCGCTTGATCCGGATGCAAAGAAGGCAACGGCCAAGAATCTACGCACAGGGGCGGAGGAAGTCTATGAGTATGATGCTTGTATCGTGGCTGTGGGGGCTTCTCCGATAGTGCCGCCTCTGCCGGGCTTGAATCTGCCGGGGGTTTTTGTGATGCGCACACCGGACGATGCCATCGAGACAAGAGAGTATATTGCCAGAGAGGGCGTGAAACGTGCTGTGGTAGTGGGCGGCGGTTTTATCGGCCTGGAAGTGGCGGAGAACCTGTTGGAGAAAGGTCTGTCAGTGACTCTGATCGATATGGCGCCACAGATTATGCCGGGATTTGATGCGGAGATGGCAGATTATGCAGTGCGGCATCTGGCGAAGAAGGGTATCAAGGTGATGACAGCTACGAAGCTGGAAGGGGTGACTGGGGAGGAGAGAGCCCAGGGCGTGCAGACAGATAAAGGACTGCTTCCCGCGGATGTGGTGGTGCTCTCCATTGGTATCCGTCCCAATACGGGATTTTTGCAGAATACAGGCATAGAAATGTTTAAGGGAACGATTCTGGTGGATGATAAAATGGCGGCTAATCTGCCGGATATTTATGCGGCCGGAGACTGCGCCATGGTGAAAAACCGCCTTACCGGGGAGAGACAGTGGTCTCCCATGGGGTCTTCCGCCAATATGGAAGGCAGGACGCTGGCCCTTTCGCTGGGCGGCCGGGATGTGACCTATCCGGGCGTTTTAGGGACTGGCGTGGTGAAGCTGCCGGGGCTTTCGGGCGGCAGAACCGGTCTGTCCGAGGAACAGGCGAAAGCGGCAGGATATGAGCCTGTCTGTGTGCTGGCAGTGACGGACGATAAGGCACATTATTATCCTGGCAGCGCATGGTTTGCCATTAAGCTGGTAGCCGATTTGGCAACACATAAACTGTTAGGGGTGCAGGTGTTAGGCCCTGGTGCGGTAGATAAAGTGACGGATATCGGTGTGATGGCAGTCACGTTTGGAGTCACACTGGAACAGATGACCTGTCTGGATTTGTCCTATGCCCCTCCTTTCTCAACGGCAATTCATCCTTTTGTGCAGGCCGTACATATGCTTTTGAATAAGATAAACGGGGATATGGACAGCTTCACACCGGCGGAATACCTAAAAGGTGCGGCAGAAGGATACCGGGTAGTGGATGTGAATCCCGCAGGTCCTACGATTGCCGGTGCGGTCTATGTGGATTTGTTGAAAGTAAAAGGGGAAGTGCCCGGACTGTCAAAGGACGAGAAGCTGTTACTGGTCTGCGCGAAGGGTAAGAGAGCTTATCTGTTGCAGAACAGGCTGAAACGCTATGGGTACACCAACACGAAAGTACTGGAGGGGGCTTCTTTCTTCAATGTGGTGAAGGTGGAGAATAAACCGGGTGTGGTGACGATTCCGGCAGAGGAGATTACCCGCGTAAAGGCACTTGGCTGTCTGCACAATAAGGGAACAGATAATTTTAATGTCCGGGTGATCACCAGAAACGGTAAGATTACGGCGGCGGAGCATAGAAAGATTGCAGAGGCGGCACAGAGATTTGGAAGCGGCGATGTGGCCATGACCACCCGTCTGACCATGGAAATCGTTGGTGTGCCTTTTGATAAGATTGAGGATGTACGGGCTTTCCTGGCAGAAGAAGGTTTAGAGACCGGCGGCACCGGTTCTAAGGTGCGTCCGGTGGTGGCATGTAAGGGAACGACCTGCCAATATGGTCTGTTGGATTCCTACGCACTGTCTGACAAGATACATGAGCGTTTCTTCCACGGCTATGCATCTGTAAAGCTGCCTCATAAGTTCAAGATCGCGGTAGGCGGCTGTCCCAATAACTGTGTGAAGCCTGATTTGAATGATTTCGGCATTGTGGGGCAGAGAGTGCCTGTGATCGCTTTGGAGAAATGTCATGGCTGTAAGATCTGTCAGGTTTCCTTGGCATGTCCGGTGGGAGCATCTCAGGTGGTGGACGGTAAGCTGGTGATTGACCCGGATAAATGTAATAACTGCGGACGCTGTGTGGGGAAATGTCCTTTTAAGGCATCGGAGGAAAGCCAGTACGGATACCGGGTTTATATCGGCGGACGCTGGGGCAAGAGAGTTGCGCATGGGCAGAAGTTAGATAAGATATTCCTGGACGAGGAAGAAGTACTTTCCGTATTGGAGAAGGCGATTTTACTGTTCCGTGAACAGGGACATACGGGAGAGCGTTTTGCGGATACTATAAATAGGATTGGATTTGAAAATGTGCAGGCACAGCTTCTTTCGGACGATCTGCTTGCACGCAAGGATGAGATTATTGGGGCAAGCCTGCATCTGAAGGGCGGCGCTACCTGCTAAAAGCATGGTGAAAAGAGATGGAGTGTATCAGTATCAGTCATAAAACGGCTGCAGCCGGTGTGCGGGAAAAGTTCTATATCCCAAAGGACGAGACAGAAAGCTTTCTGCGGAAAATCCGGGCGGCCGCAAAGGTGCAGGAGTGCGTGCTCTTATCCACCTGTAACCGCACGGAAGTTTACGTGCAGGGAGAAGAAAACACTTTCCGGGCATTGGAGGAAGTGCTGGCGGAGAATGGGGGAAGCACCCCCGGACAGGTCAGGGGGCTGGTCAGAAGATATCAGGGGCTAAAGGCACTGCATCACCTGTTCCGTGTAGTCTGTGGAATGGAATCTATGGTGATTGGCGAGGATGAAATTCTTGGGCAGGTGCGGGATGCTTATGGATACGCGAAAGAGGCAGGGTATACCGGATATGAACTGAACAGCATTTTCCAGGCGGCACTTTCTTGTGCCAAGCGGGTGAAAACGGAAACCGTGATCTCCAAAACGGCGGTTTCCGTGGCTACGCTGGCAGTCAGTGAAGTGACGCGTATGCCAAAGAAGGATAAGACAGTGCTTTTGATGGGCAGCAGCGGACAGATGGGCGGCCTTATCTTGAAGAATCTGTTAGACCAGAAAAACATCCGCGTTATAGCTACGGTGCGTTCCCATAATGGCATCTGCCTCAGCGGCGGTGCAGAAGTAGCGCATGTGGATTACCAGGATCGCTATGATAGTTTAGAGGAGGCGGATGTGGTCATATCGGCCACCTCCAGTCCCCATTATACATTGACGGCGGCACGTGTCAGGGAGGCGCTTTGTTCCGCCAAGGAACGATTGTTTCTGGATATTTCCATGCCGCCGGATTTGGACGTGGAAATTGGCAGGATGGAACATTGCCGTCTGGTAGCGCTGGATGACATCAAAAAACTGGCGGAAGACAACAACAGGCGCAAACAGCAGGCCTTTGCGGATGCGGAAGAGATTTTGAACGAGGAGTTAGAGAAGCTGTGTAAGGCGCTGGCATTTCACCGGTTTACCCAGAAGGACGCAGACTGGAAAGAGCGGTATGGGGACTGTTCCGGGGAAAAGATGCTGTATCTTTTGCGGGACAGGCTGGACAGCAGTTCTTTTGAGAAGGTTCTTCAGGCGTTGGCGGCACAGGGATGGTAAGAGAGGAACTTACATGGGATATTTTCCGTTTTTTATGGAGTTAGAGGGCAAGCGGGGCGTCGTCGCGGGCGGCGGGAAGGTTGCAGCCAGAAAGGTAGAAAAGCTGCTTATGTTCGGTCCGATGTTGACGGTGATTGCACCTGTGATAGAAGCGTGTGTGAGAAGACAAGGAGAGCTGCTGCAAAAAGATGCGGCGGCCTCTCTTCAGTTTATAGAACGCGCTTTTTTGATGGAAGATTTGTCCGATGCGGATTTCGTCATTGCCGCCACGGATGATGAAGGATTAAATGGGCGTATCGCGCAGTATTGCAGAGCAGAGCGTATCCCGGTCAATGTGGTGGATGACAAAGATAAATGCACCTTTCTATTTCCGGCCCTGGTGAAGGAGGGGCCTCTTACTGTGGGGATTGTAACAGAGGGCAAAAGCCCGGCAGCATCTTCCTGGGTAAGACAGGAGATTGCAGATATGCTGCCGGAGGGCATAGGAGATATCATTGATTTATTGGGGCGGATACGGCCTGCCGTGCTGCAGATGGGATTGGAGGAAGAGGCCAGGAAGCGGCTGTTTGAGAAGATATTTTACGATTGCCTGGAAAAGGGGACAGCGGAATATGATAAGGATTGGGACAAGAGGCAGTAAGCTGGCTTTGCGGCAGGCCGCTTTGGTGCAGGAGGCATTAGAGAAGATTGACAGCCATCTTGCCACGGAACTTGTGATTTTACATACCAGGGGAGATAAAATCCAGGACAGACCGCTCTACGAGATTGGAGAGAAGGGCGTCTTTGCCTCGGAGTTCGAGCAGGCGCTGTTGCACGGAGAGATTGATCTGGCCATACATTCAGCCAAAGATCTGCCCATGCAGCTGGCGGATGGGCTTACGATCTGTGCCACACCCAAGCGGGCCGATGTGCGGGACGTGCTGGTGGTGCCAAAGGGCGGCAGGACACCGCTTTCAAGAGGGAAAGTTCAGGCTGGGTGTAAGCGTCCAGGGATGGCGGCGGACGCATGGCAGGAACAGGACGCTTCCCAAAAGGTTTCACCCCTTTTGCGCATCGGAAGCGGCAGCAGACGCCGGCAGATGCTTGCCGCGATGGCGTGGGAGAATGTGATCTGTGAGGAAATCCGGGGCAATGTGGATACCAGGCTGGGCAAATTAAAAGCAGGCGGTTACGACGGTATCCTGCTGGCGAAAGCCGGTTTGGACCGTCTGGGTATTGGACTTGACCAGGAACAGGTGTTTGATTTCTATCCCCTTTCCACAAAACTGTTTCTGCCGGCGGCCTGTCAGGGCATCATTGCGGTGGAGGCGGTGCAGGGCTCAGAGGCGGCAAAAATCTGCAGGAAGATGACGGATTTAGAGACAGAACTTTGTTATCTCATAGAACGGGAAGTGCTTCGACAGCTTTCGGCGGATTGCAGTGAGGCCGTTGCGGCCTGGTGCAGGACTGCGCCGTGTGTGACAGACAGGCTGCTTTTAGATGTGATGTACGCGGGGAACAGGGTAAGCCTCACCTGCCCGGCCAGTGTAGAGGAAGGCAGACAATTGGCCTGGCAGGCGGCGCAGATGGTGAAAGGCGCATAAGTTAAGCCAATATGCATGGAAAGAGACAGCAGGCAGGGCATGAAAAAGGAGAAAATGGAATTTGCGGGAAGGAAAAGTATATCTTGCGGGCGGAGGCTGCGGCAGTGCAGACTTGGTGACGTATAGAGCGCTTAGCGTTTTGCAAGAATGTGAAGTGGTGGTGTATGACAGCCTGGTGTCGGAAGAGCTGCTGCAGTGGACCAGGCCGGATTGTGAAAAAATATATGTGGGCAAGCGCTGCGGCAGCCATGCCATGAAGCAGGCTGAGATCAATGCCCTTTTGATCAAAAAGGCAGGGGAGGGCAAAACTGTGGTGCGGCTCAAAGGCGGAGATCCTTATGTGTTTGGCAGAGGCGGGGAGGAATTTATGGCGGTTTCTCAGGCCGGCATCTGTTGTGAGGAGATACCCGGTATCACATCGGCCATTGGGGCACCGGCGGCGGCCGGTATTCCGGTTACCCACAGGGGACTCTCGGACAGCGTGACTGTGGTCACGGGAACAGTCACGGACGAGAGTGGTCAGCCCAGGCTAAAGATGGATTTTCACGTCCTGGCACAGCTTGACGGCACCTTGGTCATCTTGATGGGGATGCGGCATCTTGCGGAAATTGTATCAGGACTGCTTGCGGCCGGAAAGCATCAGAATACCCCCTGCGCCATTATCATGGAAGGGGCCACCAGGCGGCAGAGAGTGTTAAGGGCCTTGTTGTATGAACTGCCTGCCAGGGCTGCGAAAGAGGGCTTTACGTCTCCCGCAGTGATTGTGGTCGGTTCGGTGGCGAAACTGGAACTGCTTATGGAGCGTGGCGACGGGGCTTTCCATAAGAAGCCGGAGTCGAATAAGGCAGAGGCAGAACATGGCGGCGCTGTTTTGGGGCCGCGCACGACAGTGGGGGTGACCGGAACAGAGCATTTTGCCAGGAAACTTTCGTCTGTACTTTGTGAAAAAGGGATTTCCACCTGGGATATGAGTTTTATGGAAATCGTGCCGGCCAAGGAAGCCCTGCCGGATTTCTCAGACTATGGCTGGCTGGTTTTTACCAGTCCCAACGGCGTTGGGGTTTTCCTTCAAAAAATGCGCGAGGAAAGTCGGGACCTGCGTTCCTTGTACGATAAGAAAATCGCGGTGATTGGTCCGGGGACGGCGGCGGCGCTACAAGAGGCCGGCATCTATGCAGACTATATGCCGGCGGTTTATGATGTTGCACATCTGGCGAAGGGACTTGCGGATAAAATCCTGGCAGACGGGAAGGAAGGTAAATCTGGGAAGGCGCAGACCTGTAAAGCAAAACAGGAAGCAATGTGCCCGGCAATTTTCCTGCGGGCCAGTAAGGGAAGTGACAGCCTGCCGCTTATCTTTCAGGAAAGGGGAATTCCGTATGGAGAGTTTGCCCTTTATGCGCTTACGGTGCAGGAGCAAAAGCGGGATGCGGTGCTGACAAAAGAGCCGGATTATATGGTCTTTGGTTCGGCTCTTGGCGCCAGAGCGTACTTTGAAGGCTTGGCAGAGAAGGGGCTGCAAAATACGAAGAGTCAATATGTCTGCATGGGAGAACCGTGTGGAAGAGAAGTACAAAAATATGGAAACACACCGCCGCTTATTGCCGGGGAGGCAAGTGTGGATGGCGTTGCAGCATGTTTGTGCAGGCAGATGGGAAAGGAAGACAGTGTATGTATCGATTCAGAAGATTGAGAAGGGATGAGAGAATCCGTTCTATGATGCAGGAGACCCGGTTACACCCCAGGGATTTTATTTATCCTATTTTTGTGATCGAGGGGGAGAAGATACAAAATCCCGTGGAATCCATGCCGGGTGTTTTTCAGTATTCTATTGACTGCCTGGAGAATATTTTGGAACAGGTGCGTCAGGCAGGCATTGGAGGTGTCATGCTGTTCGGCATTCCCCAGCATAAAGATGCAGAGGGAAGCCAGGCTTATGCCCAGGATGGGATTACACAGCAGGCGGTACGGTTTATCAAAGAACACTATCCGGAACTGTATATTGTGGTGGATGTGTGTCTGTGTGAATATACTTCCCATGGCCACTGCGGCATGGTGTGTGGTGAGGAGATTCTAAACGATGAGACCCTGCCCTATCTGGTGAAGATGGCGGTGAGTCTTGTGGAAGCCGGGGCGGACATGGTGGCACCCTCAGATATGATGGACGGCCGTGTGGCAGCCATACGGGAGGGATTGGACCGGGCAGGTTTTACCCAGACGCCGATTATGGCATACAGTGCAAAATTTGCTTCCGCCTATTATGGGCCTTTTCGGGATGCGGCCCACTCTGCACCGGGATTTGGAGACCGTAAGAGCTATCAGATGGACTGTGCCAACGGCAAGGAAGCGTTGCGGGAAATCCGGGCAGATATAGAAGAGGGAGCGGATATTGTGATGGTCAAACCGGCTCTTGCCTATCTGGATGTATTAAAAGAGGCGGCGCTTACTACGGATATGCCCCTTGCCGTGTATAATGTGAGCGGCGAGTATGCTATGGTGAAGGCGGCCGCCGCCAATGGATGGATTGACGAGAGAAGGATTGTGTTAGAAAATCTGACAGCCATGAAGCGGGCCGGTGCGAAAATTATCATTACCTATCATGCGCTGGACGCTGTGAAGTGGTTAGCGTGAGACCAGGGAGGAAAATATGAAGTGGGATAAATCAGAAAAAATGTTTCACAGGGCGCAGGAACGGATTCCCGGCGGCGTCAATTCTCCGGTAAGGGCTTTTGGCGCGGTGGGAAGACATCCCTTTTTTGTGGAGCGGGCACAGGGGGCGTGGCTTTATGATGTGGACGGAAACCGGTATCTTGACTATGTCTGTTCCTGGGGGCCGGGTATTTTGGGACATGCCCATCCAAGGGTGGTGGAGGCGGTGCAGAAGGTTTGTGCCAGAGGACTGACTTTCGGAGCGCCCACTGCGGGGGAGGTGGAGCTGGCGGAACTGATAAATATTTGTGTCCCGGACGTGGAGATGGTACGCCTGGTCAGCTCCGGGACAGAGGCAGTCATGAGCGCTGTGCGTGTGGCGCGGGGGTATACGGGAAGAGAGAAGATCATCAAGTTTGCCGGAAATTATCACGGACATTCCGACGGGCTTTTGGTGAAGGCTGGTTCCGGCCTTATGACACAGTCGGTGCCGGACAGCGCCGGTGTCCCGGCAGGCTATGCGGCGAGTACGTTGACGGCAGTCTATAATGATATAGAATCCGTGGGGGCTCTGTTAGAAGAAAACCACGGACAGGTGGCGGCCATTGTGGTGGAACCGGTAGCGGCCAATATGGGGGTAGTGCCGCCGAAAAAAGGGTTTCTGGAAGACTTGCGCCGTATCACGAAAGAGCAGGGTGTGCTGTTGATTTTTGATGAAGTAATCACAGGGTTTCGGCTGGCGCTGGGAGGCGCGTCTCAGTATACGGGGGTCCATGCCGATTTGTATACTTTCGGAAAGATTGTGGGCGGCGGTATGCCTTTGGCGGCTTATGGAGGCAGCAGGGATATCATGTCCTGCGTCTCGCCTTTGGGGAAAGTCTATCAGGCAGGGACGCTGTCAGGCAATCCGGCAGCTGTAACAGCGGGGATTGAGACCTTGAAGATTCTGATGGAAGATACGGGAATTTATGAGCGGATTGACGCACGGGCCAAAAGGCTGGCGGAGGCTTTTCAAAGCATTGGTCTGACGGTGAACCGGGCCGGGTCACTGCTTTGTGCCTTTTTTACACAGGATTCTGGGGAAAGAGCAGGCAGCGTGGAAAACTATGAGGATGCCTGCCGGTGTGACAAGGAAGCCTTTGCTGGATATTTTAACAGAATGTTGGAACAAGGAATTTACGTGGCGCCGTCTCAGTTTGAGGCAATGTTTGTATCAGATGCCCATGCCGATGATTTGATAGAGATGACATGTGAGACAATCGCTGCTTCCGTGCTTACTAATAATCGACAAGAGCCATAAAATATGGTAAAATAATGGAAAATTATCATTAGGAGGAATTTATGGAGATAGTGGGTGTTTTTTCCCTTGTTTTTGGAATCACTGGTTTAATAGGCTCTTATTGGTACATAGGATTACTTTTATGTGTGATAGGACTTGTTTTGGGAATTGTTGGAGTGGCAGATTGTTTTACGGAAAAGAAATTACCGGTTGCGGGTCTTTTGTTATCCATTTTGGGGATTATCATGTCAGTTTATTTTATTGTGTCGGATTTGGACTCCGGCAGGCTGGCTGTTGACGCGGATAAGTTTAAGAAGCATGAAAAAGTAGAAGAGGAAGAGGATTTCATGCGGTTTCGAAGAGAAAATGTAGAAGTGGAACAAGAGGAGGCGGAGGATACAGGGGAAGCCTCAGAAGAGCTGGAAGGAGCACAAGAGGAAGATACAAAAGGTCAATAACTATTTAGTTGTTGGCCTTTCATAACATTGAGGTATCCTATATTTACAGCAAGAGGAAAACGGAGAATATGCATAAGCCGCGGCACAGGCCAAAGAGAATCTGGCGAATCAGATTGAGAGAGGGATAAAGTGGTGAAGTATAAGATAGGTTCTTTCAATATGAAAAATTGGACGGCAAATGTGAATAGCGATGCAAGGAAAGACTTCGAGAAAATAGCCCGGATTATTGTGGAAGAAGAATTGGATGTGGTCGGATTGCAGGAAATCCTGAGCGAAGGGAAGGGCGTGAAAGATTTTGTGAGCCGTGAGTTATATGGTTGGGACGTTTGTTGGGATATACCCACTGAGTCAAGAAATCCTGACAAAATGCAAGAGACAAAAGACCGGCGCGGTGAGGGATATGCATATTTATGGAATAAAAGAAAATTTAAATTGTTGGAAGATACAAAATTTGGAGAGCCGAGAATCGTTTCAAGAAGTGATGTACGGTGTATTGACGACTCAACTTTTGTAAGGGCACCGTATTATATTCGATTACAGCCACTTTATGGCGGTTTTTTTGAACTGAGATTTTTGAATATACATATCCTATCGAAGGGACCAAACAATAATGATAAGGTAATTGAAAAGAGAATCAAGGAATTTGAGGCCCTTATACAGTGCGTATATTCCGTCAGCCAGAGAAGATATGGACAAAACAGAGTCGCTTACACAGTAGCGATGGGAGATTATAACTTAAATATTTTTAATCCAAATGTGCAGACGAAAGATAAAAAATGTGTTTTGACAGAAATATATTCTTATCAGGAAGGAAGAAGAAATATTCATATCCATACAGTGCAGGAGCAATTAACTACATTGAAACAGATGGAAGACGGATTTGCAAATAATTTTGATCATTTTACTTATAGTCCTGAGCTTTCAGGATTTGTAAAGGTGTCCTTCGAAGCAATTGATGCAGTGAATAAATATTGCGATGGAGATTTTTCGTATTATGATAAACATATTTCAGATCATCTGCCGATTGTCATGATGATAGAGATCTAGTTTAGAGGAGGAAGCAAGATATGATTACCAATGAAGATGAAAAATTGAAAGCGGCCTATGCTCTTAATCTATGTACAGTTTCCGTTTCCCAGATTGTGGACTATAATGATTTAAATATTCTGGAACAGGAATACGATACTATCATAAATAATCTTAATCTGGAAAATATACCGAAGAATCAAGCCCTTTTAGACATTTTGAAAGAAATCTTGGATGAGATTACCTATGCCCGGATGAATGATGGGGATAGAAAGATCATGGAAAGAAGGTATCAGCATCAATTAAAGAATGCGGTTTGGTCTGCTGTGCCAAACGTGGGAGCCATTTTTGCCACTTCCGACCGCACTGCAATGGGAATAGCGCTGGCAACACAGGTTGGAATAGGGTATATGAACTACCGGCGTAATAAGGCGGAATATGAACTTGGCTATGAAGAATCGAAGTGGCAGATTGCAATAAACAGGATACAGCACTTTAATGCGTTACGGAAACAATTGTTTGAAACAGCCTGGAAATTGGCCGAAGCATATGAATTTCCCAATAGATATCGTTTAACGGAAAAGGTGATTTCTATGTATAATGAGGCGCTGATGGAAAACAATCCTGTGAAACGTTATCATAAACTGGATGATATGAAATCTGAGTTTGATGCGTATCCTGTTTTTTGGTATCAGATTGGCAGTACGGCAAATAGTATTTATAGAAGTGACTTGCGTGAAGAGGTGAAATCTAAATATAAGGCCTTAGCGATTGAAAACTTTGAAAGATATGAACGATTGAATAAATTTAATCTGTTGAAGCATGATTTGCTGACAGCTTCTTGGGCACTAGAATATTTGGAGTTGTTGGATGTAAAGCAGAACGATGGTCCAGGCAGGGCAAAGGAACTGCTTGGCATTGCAGAAAGATATGCTGGAAATGCACTGGATGTAATTGAGTTGTGTGCCTTCTCTTATCTTAGGATTGGAGATGATGATAATGCGGTAAAGGCATTTCACAAATTAGTAAACAACAGTTACAATGAGGCTATGAATACACAGATATTAAGCGCATTATATATTAAGCAGATTTATAAAGGAAACGCAAAGCAGAGTAAGGAAGCCCAAATGGGATATGAGGAGCTTCATAATATTGCGGAGGAAAAATACATACTGGAGCTGCCGCCGAAAGGCGCCGATTTATCCAGTTGGAAACCTGAATGGAATCGGGAAGAAAGTATGCAGGACTTTCTTGAAAAGCAAAAGGAAGAACAGAAACGGAAAAAGGAAGATTACGAGGAAACAAAGAAAAAGGCAAGGACATTTTATCAGAGGCCGCTTCTTTTAGTCTATTCGCCGGCCGTTGAGGATGTGGCGGAATACTTCAAAGGAGTCCTGGATGAGAACAGAGAAAAGTTAGGCGATTATCATCTGCCTTATGCCAGTAAAGTTGTATGGAAGGAGTACATACAAAGAAGGAATGAATATGAACAAAGTGGTACACATATCATCATGCTGGGAGAGGCGGAAGAAGCAAAGAAATTATATAAGACGTATTTGAAGATTAAAGGAGAACGCTGGGATTGCGCAGATGAATGCTATCAGCTTGGAATAAGGTATATATCCTATAGCACTAATACAATTTTGCTGGTGCGGCCATTAAAAGATGAGCAGATTGATGATTTAGTTTGTCTTGCCGATTCCATTCATAAAAAACATCCAATTAGAACCCCCAAAGGTGTCAAGAGCGTAAAGTATACGGTTCTAAAGGACTGTTATCAAAACCAGGAGATTTTTGACAAGAAGGAAGAATTGATCACAGATGTATTGGCGGCAGTGGCCACAGCGCCACTTGCAGCTTTGGCACAGGTTAAGGAACTTGTGGAGAACGGTATACAATGGGGAAAAAATTTAAGTGCAGCCAATGAACTGAGGTTTTTGCAGTATTGTATAGCGATTTACAAATATCTTGAAAGTGAAAATGCTATTGTTGACTAAAAACCGTTATTATATTATAAAACGGATATTGTTTAGGTTTTGTAAGGAGGAAGGAAAGAGATGGAAACAAAGGATACGGTTGGTTGTGAAGAGGAAGTCATAGAGAATACTTGTGCATACCAGGAGATGGTGGAAAAGGCTGATAAAATTGTATTAGGGTTTGCGCTTTCAGCCGGGGCCACAGGTGCGGTTCCCATCCCTTTTGCAGATGCGCCGTTGCTTGTGTCACAGCAGGCAGCTATGATGCTGGCGATTAATAATGTCTTTGGATTCGAAGTGGAACAGGAAACGCTGAAATCTCTTGCAGCGGCGGCTCTTGGAGTCAGTGGTACAACTGTGATTGGAAAGACGGTAGCGTCAAATCTCTTAAAGTTAATTCCGGGGGCAGGAACGATTGCAGGCGGTGCTATTTCTGCCGGTACGGCAGGACTTATAACATCTGCATTAGGCAAGGCATACATTGAAGTCTGCAGAGAAATTAAAATGGGGAAGCTAAATCAGAGTGATTTAACGAAGAAAATAGATATGTTGAAAAAGGCATTTCGGGAGCAGTTAAAACGCGATAGGGAATCCAGTCTTTAAAAGCGGTTTTAAATTCTTTGGGCGTAAACTTAACGGATATTGACGAAATCAAAGAGTAGGCAATCAATAAGTTAATAGAAAGCAAAACAGGGTGCAAGTTAATGAAGTTTGCAAAATACTGTTGATGAAAAAGAGTCTGGCATGATATAATATAAAATCGTGTTGGACTTTTTTTCAATGCATGATTCGATTATATAAACGCATAAAATCAAGCTTTTTAAGGAGGATATATAAAGAAATGAAACTCGGCATAATAGGACTTCCCAACGTAGGCAAGAGCACCTTATTTAATTCGCTCACAAAAGCGGGGGCAGAATCTGCCAACTACCCATTTTGTACCATAGACCCCAACATCGGCATCGTACCGGTGCCGGATGAGCGGCTGAAACTTTTAGGGGACATGTATCATTCCAAAAAGGTGACTCCGGCCACCATCGAGTTCGTGGATATCGCCGGTCTTGTAAAAGGCGCCTCCCAGGGGGAAGGGCTTGGAAATCAGTTTCTGAGCAATATCCGTGAGGTGGATGCTATCGTCCATGTGGTGCGCTGCTTTGAGGATTCCAATATCGTGCACGTGGATGGGTCCATTGACCCTATGCGGGATATTGAGACCATTAATCTGGAGCTGATCTTTTCGGATATGGAGATATTGGAGAGAAGGATTGCAAAGGTGGCCAGGACTGCTAAGATGGATAAGACGGCGGCTAAGGAGCTGGCGCTTTTGGAGCGGTTAAAAGCACATCTGGAGGAAGGAAAACTGGCGAAGGGATTTGAGGCGGAGGATGAAGACGAGCAGGTTTTTCTGGCGTCCTATAATCTGCTGACGGATAAACCAGTGATTTTTGCGGCCAATGTGGCGGAGGATGATTTGGCGGATGACGGCGCATCCAATGCGGGCGTGGTTAAAGTGAAGGAATTTGCACAGGCAGGCAGCAGTGAGGTTTTTGTAATCTGTGCCCAGATTGAGCAGGAGATTGCGGAGTTAGACGAGGAGGAAACAGCGATGTTTCTGGAAGATTTGGGCTTGTCAGAGTCGGGACTGCAGAAGTTGATTCGGGCAAGCTACAGGCTTCTGGGATTGATGAGTTTCCTCACGGCGGGAGAGGATGAGACCAGAGCCTGGACGATTAAAATCGGTACGAAAGCACCCCAGGCAGCGGGTAAGATACATACCGACTTCGAGAGAGGATTTATCAAGGCTGAGGTGGTCAATTATAAGGACCTTCTGGAGCAGGGGTCCCTTGCGGCGGCCCGGGAAAAAGGCCTTGTGGGTATGGAAGGCAAAGAGTATGTGGTGCAGGATGGGGATGTGATTCTGTTCCGGTTTAATGTGTGACAGCGTCAGCTTGCTAAGAATAGCAGCGTCAGACGAGGAGGTCTGAAATGCAGGATATGATGGACAAGATGGATATAGCGTTTCCGCATATGGGAATATATCTTGAAAATGTGCCGAAGAGTTTCAGCATTTTTGGTTTTGAGATAGCTTATTATGGTTTGATCATAGGAATCGGTGTGTTGTGCGGCGTGCTTCTGGCATCCTATGTGGCCAGGAAGGAAAAGTTTGATGCGGATGTGATATGGGATTTTGCGATTTATGCGATTATCTTTTCTATTTTGGGGGCACGGGTTTACTATGTGGTCTTTGCCTGGGACAGGTATAAAGATAATCTGCTGGGCATCTTTAATTTGAGAAACGGCGGGCTGGCCATTTATGGCGCGGTGATTGCTGCATTTACCACACTGGGGATATACTGTAAGATAAAAAAGCAAAGTTTTTTGCAGATAGCGGATATCTGTGTGCCCGGGCTGGTGCTCGGGCAGGTGATCGGCCGTTGGGGCAACTTTATGAACAGAGAAGTATTCGGAGAATATACGGACTCCTTGTTAGCCATGCGTCTGCCAGTGGATGCAGTCCGGGCCAGTGATATTTCTGAAAAGATAGCCGCCAATATGGTGGAGGGAACGAATTATATTCAGGTCCACCCCACATTTTTATACGAGAGTCTTTGGAATCTGATTTTATTATTTGCGATGCTTTTTTACAGACGGTATAAGAAATTTGAGGGAGAGCAGGCCCTTGTTTATCTTGGCGGTTACGGTCTGGGGCGGGCCTGGATTGAGGGCATCCGGACCGACACGCTCTTTATTCCCCACACTACGATAGCGGTGTCGCAGGTATTAGCCATTGTGCTTTTTGTGGGGGCGCTTGTGACGGATGTTATGGTCAGGCGGCATCTTGGGAAGAAGATAACCCCTGCCGTAACCATGGAAAGCAGTAAGCATTAGGAAGAAAACTGCGGGGATTTTGCGATTCCGCAGAGCGGAGACATAGAGATTCGTGAGAAGAAGAGGACAGAACCCTCTGTACATTTTAACAGTGTACAGGGGGTTTTTGCTGTGAAATTTTCGTCGATGGATTTTCCAAGTTTTCCTTGCAATACACCTTGTATTAGTATAAAATTAGTATAGAAGTGGTGAAAAGTGGTATGAAGTGGAGTAAAGTGGTGGCAAAACACCAGACAGCTTCTCCCCTTTTCGTGGCAGGCCGCTTCCTTTTTCGGAAAAAGCATACACAGACCGGCTGCTACGGCCGATGCATTGAGGCAGGGTGATTGCACATGTTTATGGGAGAATACAATCACACAATTGATACAAAAGGCAGACTGATCGTTCCTTCAAAATTCAGAGAGGCTCTTGGAGAGTCTTTCGTGGTAACAAAAGGACTGGACGGATGCCTGTTTGTGTATGATAATGTAGAATGGACTGCTTTCGAGGAGAAACTGAGGACTCTTCCGATTACCAATAAAGAAGCCAGACAGTTTGTGAGATTTTTTCTGGCAGGCGCTACAGAAGCGGAAGTAGATAAGCAGGGACGTATCTTAGTGCCCAATGTTTTACGGGAATTTGCAGGATTAGATAAAGATGTGGTCCTCATCGGCGTGGGAAGCAGGATAGAGATTTGGAGCAGGGAGCGCTTTGACGGCGTGGCGGCCTGCGAAGACATGGACGAGATTGCAGAACATATGGCAGAACTTGGCCTCGGAATCTAGGAGAAGACGGCAGATGGAATTTAAACATACTTCGGTGCTTCTGCAGGAAACGATAGAGAACCTTAAGATAAAACCGGAAGGGATATATGTGGACGGTACGCTGGGAGGCGGCGGACATGCAAGTGAGATTGCAGAAAGGCTCAAAGGAGCGGGCAGACTGATCGGTATCGATCAGGATGCGGATGCCATGGAAGCGGCTGGCAAACGTCTGGAACCGTACGGCGGACACGTCACACTGATACGGGACAATTACTGTCATATGAAAGAGGTTTTAAGGCAGATTGGTGTGGAAAGCGTGGATGGCATTGTTCTGGATTTGGGGGTATCTTCTTTTCAGCTGGATAATGTGGAGAGAGGATTTTCCTATAAGTATGATACGCCGTTGGACATGCGGATGGACACCAGACAGCGTCTGAGTGCGAAAGAAATTATCAACGACTATTCGGAAGCGGAATTGTACCGGATTATCAGAGATTATGGCGAGGAACAGTTTGCCAAAAATATAGCGAAGCACATTGCGGCAGCCAGAAAGGACAAGCCGGTAGAGACAACGGGACAGTTGTGTGAGATTATCAAAACGGCGATACCGGCCAAAATGAGGGCCGTGGGAGGACATCCGGCGAAGAGAACCTTCCAGGCAATCAGGATTGAATGTAACAGGGAGCTGGAAGTTTTGAAAGATTCTCTGGATGACCTGATTAGCCTGTTGAAACCGGGAGGAAGAATCTGTATTATCACCTTCCACTCGCTGGAAGACAGGATTGTAAAATCAGCCTTTCGTAAGAACGAGAATCCTTGTACCTGCCCGCCGGATTTTCCGGTGTGTGTGTGTGGACAAGTCTCTCAGGGCAGAGTGATAACGAAGAAGCCTATATTGCCTTCAGAAGGGGAAATGGAGGCAAATAAGAGGGCCAAAAGCGCTAAATTGCGCGTATTTAGTAAGACAGAGGGGAAATAACAAAAATGGCAGCGACACAGAGAAATGTGAACAGAAGAGCGGACCATAATCGTGGTGGCAATAGGCGCAGCCAGTATTATGTGCAGGGCAATACGGTCAGAAAAGCAGACGTGACGGAGGAGATCAGGAAACGTCCACGGCGTAAGGTGAATAACAATACCATCCGAAAGAACCGGGAAAAAGCAAAGCACATGAGTGTGGGCTATGTGATGTTTCTGTGCGCCGCATTGGCAGCAACAGGCATGATCTTAATTTATTATGTGGGCCTGCAGTCTGATATCACCAACAGTGTGAAAAACATTTCTAAACTGGAACGTGAGCTGAATGATTTAAAGGTTAAAAATGATGAGGAATACAGCAGAATATCAAGTAGTATCGATTTGGAAGAAATCAGACGGGTTGCAATCCAGGAGTTGGGGATGCAGTATGCGACCCAGGGACAGATTATATCTTTTGCCAGCGAGAGCAGTGATTATGTGAAGCAGATGGCGGAAATCCCTCATTGAGATAATATGTGAGGATGAAGTAGGTGATGGATTGAGTAATCGTAGAAATACCATTAACAGATTTACCATTAAAATGCAGAAGAAGCTGCTGATTTTGTTTATGTTTATCCTGGCAGCTTTCGCGGGACTCAGCGCCCGGTTATTTCTGATCAACAGGGATAATGGGGAGGACTACAAAAAGCAGGTATTGTCGCAGCAGGAATATGACTCTACGACAATACCTTTTAAGCGTGGTGAAATTGTAGACTCCAACGGCACGGTGTTAGCTGTGAGCAATAAGGTATATAATGTCATTTTGGACGCCAATCTGCTGATGCAGGATGAGAAGAATCTGGAACCTACGTTAAGTGCCTTGAAAAAAATCTTTAACATTGATACCAACACGGTCAGAACTTATATTGCGGAACATCCCAACTCTGCTTACTACGTGATGGCCAAGCGGGTGGAGTATGAGAAAAAAGTGGCCTTTGAGGATTTGCAAAAGGACCCGGAACAGGGTAAAAATATCAAGGGGGTCTGGTTTGAGGATGAGTACAGGCGGGAATACCCCAACGGGTCTTTGGCCTGTGATGTGATCGGGTTTACCACCAGTGATAATGTGGGAACATACGGCTTAGAGGAGTACTACAACGATATCCTGTGCGGAACCAACGGGCGGGAATACGGTTATCTGAACGATGATTCCACTTTGGAGCGCACCACCGTCCCGGCAAAGGACGGGTATAATATTCAGACCACCATCGATGCCAATATTCAGGCAATCGTGGAGAAGTATCTGAAAGCGTTTAACGAGGAGTATAAAGACAGTGTCAGACCAGGTAACGGTGCGGAGACGCTTGGTTGTATTATTATGGAAGTGAATACAGGAAATGTGCTTGCTATGGCGGATTATCCTGTCTTTGACTTAAATGATACCAGAAATGAGCAGAATCTGATCGGTATGCCGCTTTTAGATAAGGATGGTAAAAAGGTAAAACCGGCTGAGTGTGTGACCCAGGAAGCCATCCGTGGCATGAACGATCAGGTGATGTATCAGCATCTGAATGCCCTTTGGAAGAATCACTGTATTGTGGATTCTTATGAACCAGGCTCTGTGGCCAAGCCCTTTACCGTGGCGGCGGCTATCGAGAGCGGGGCGATTACAGGCAATGAGACCTATCTATGTGAAGGAAAGCTTCATGTGGGCGATCATGATATCAAGTGCCACCAGATCTATGGAGATGGTCGAATCAGTGTACAGGAAGGGATTGAGCGTTCCTGTAATGTGGTGTTGATGAATGTAGCATTTGCGCTGGGGAAGGAACGTTTTGTGGATTACCAGCATCTGTTTGGCTTCGGACTGAAAACGAATATTGATCTGGCGGGCGAAGCGCGTACGGACACCATGGTCTTTAATAAAGATAATATTGGACCTACAGATCTTGCGACCAACTCATTCGGACAGAGTTTTAACGTGACCATGATTCAGACTGCTGCGGGCTTTTGCTCTCTGATTAACGGCGGTTATTATTATGAACCCCATGTGGTGAGCAGAATAACAACAGCGGATGGGGCCACCATAGAAAATGTGGAACCTAGGATTTTGAAACAGACAATTTCCAACACTACCAGCGAAACCATACGGGAGTTTTGTAATACGGTGGTGACAGGGGAACATGGAACCGGTCACACGGCCAGGCCGGCCGGTTATATAATCGGCGGTAAGACCGGTACGGCGGAGACACTTCCCCGTGGTAATAAGGAGTATGTGGTATCCTTTTTAGGGTATGCGCCGGCAGATGATCCGCAGATTGTGATTTACGTGGTGGTAGACAGGCCCAATGCATACCCTCAGGATGATGCCAAGTATGCCACCAAGATTGTGCGCAATATTTTGACGGAGGTACTTCCCTATCTGAATATCTTCATGACGGAAGAGTTGACAGATAAAGAGCGGGAAGAGTTAGAAGAACTGCAGATTCAGATTCGGACGCCACAAGGCGCCCAGACGGAGGAACTGGACGAGGAGGGCAACCTCGTCAATCCGCAGGAGGGGACCGAAGAAGAGACGCAGGAAGGGGAAGAACAGGAAGGAACAGAAGAGGAAACGGAAGAAGATACAGAAGATCGTGAGGCTTGGAGAGATTTCCCGAAGGATCCGGCCACCGGCTATCTGATCGACCCTGCTACCGGTAATTTTGTGGATCCAGAGCTTGGTACTGTGATGGGCGGCGGCAGTTTAATAGATGACGCCACAGAGGGTGAAGAAGGCGCTGAGGGCACCGGAGAAGGCACAGAGCCAGGGGATACGCCGGGAGGCAGTGAGCCCACGGCAACAGAATAGAAGGGAATAAGAATAACCTCATAAAAACGGTAATAAATTATATTAATACCTTTTTGTGAGGTTTTCTATATGGCAAAAGAAACACCTTACTTACATAAAACCTATCACCGGAGTAAGACTGTGGCTGTCCTTTTCCTGTGTTTTATCGTGTTTACGGGCTTGGCGGGGAGGCTCGCTTATCTGATGATTTTTCAATCCGAATATTATACCCAGAAGGCAAAGGAGCTGCATGAGAGAGAGCGGAGCATCAAGGCAGCCAGAGGACGGATTATAGATGCCAACGGAAAGATTCTGGCAGATAACAAGACGGTCTGTACGATTTCGGTGATTCACAGTCAGATTACGGACCCGGAGGAAGTCATTGACGTTTTGTGTAAGGAATTGGAGCTGAGTGAAGAGTATGTGAAAAAACGGGTGGAGAAATATTCTTCCATAGAAAAAATCCGAAGTAATGTGGATAAGAGTATTGGAGATGTGATCAGATCTTATGAATTGAACGGGGTGAAGGTGGATGAGGATTACAAACGCTATTATCCCTATGATACACTGGCATCCAAGGTGTTAGGGTTTACCGGAGGCGATAACCAGGGTATTATTGGACTGGAAGTGATTTATGAGGAATATTTGCAGGGTGAGGCGGGAACCATCTTAACGGTGACGGATGCCAAGGGCGTGGAGCTTTCGGAAGAAGGAGAGGAGCGGGTAGAGCCGGTAAACGGGCAGGACCTCTATATCAGTCTGGATATGAATATCCAAAGCTATGCCACACAGCTTGCCATACAGACCATGGAGACCAAGGAGGCGGACAGCGTCTCCATACTGGTCATGAATCCGCAAAACGGTGAGATTCTGGCCATGGTGAATGTGCCGGAATTTAATCTGAACGACCCATACACACTGCCAAACGGTATGGATTCGGCGGCTTTCTCTCAGGAAAAGAAGCAGGAGCTGTTAAACGCTATGTGGAGAAACGGCTGTATCAATGATACTTATGAGCCGGGGTCCACCTTTAAGATCGTGACGGCGGCGGCAGGGTTGGAGTCCGGTATGGTAAAGACCACGGATACTTTTAACTGTCCGGGATTTATTATGGTGGAGGACCGCAGGATACGCTGTCATAAAGTGGGCGGCCACGGAGCAGAAGACTTCGTGCAGGGGACGATGAATTCCTGTAACCCTGTTTTTATCACGGTAGGGCTGCGCATCGGCGTGGAGCGTTACTATTCCTATTTCCGGCAGTTCGGCCTTTTGGATAAAACGGGCATCGATCTGCCCGGTGAGGCGGGAACCATCATGCATAAGATGGAGAATATCGGACCGGTAGAATTGGCAACCATCTCCTTTGGGCAGTCTTTCCAGATTACGCCGATTCAGCTGGCAACCACGGCTTCCTCCATCATCAACGGCGGCAGACGCATCACACCCCATTTTGCGGTAAAGACTGCCAATGGGGATGGCACGCAGGTGGAACATTTTACCTATCCGGTACGGGAAAATGTGGTTTCAGCCGAGACTTCTGAGACCATGCGTTATATTTTGGAGCAGGTGGTGGCGGAAGGAAGCGGTAAGAATGGAGCGGTGGAAGGCTACCGGATTGGCGGCAAGACGGCTACCAGCCAGACACTGCCCCGGGGAAGCGGTAAATATATCGCGTCCTTTTTGGGATTTGCACCGGCCGACAATCCCCAGGTGTTGGCGGTGGCTATCATCAACAATCCCAAAGGCACATATTATGGCGGACAGATTGCTGCGCCGGTGGTCAGACAGCTCTTTGAGAATATTCTTCCATATTTGGAAAAGATAGATTATAATGTAACAGGAAGTACAGACGGGAGTCATGGAAAGGATTAATGGATAGATATGAATGGTACAATTTTGTTGTCGGTGATGTTGTCGTTTGCAATCAGTGTGGTGCTGGGACCTTTGGTGATTCCTTTCCTGCGCCGCCTTAAGGTGGGGCAGACGGAGAGAACGGAAGGGCCGGAGAGTCATTTGAAGAAAAATGGTACACCCACTATGGGCGGTATTTTATTTCTGGTCAGCGTTGTAGCTACTTCTCTCTTGTTTGTGAAGGAGTATCCGAGAATCGTGCCGATTTTGTTTCTGACTCTGGGATTTGGACTGATCGGCTTCCTGGATGACTATATCAAGGTGGTATTAAAACGCTCCATGGGCCTTCGGGCATGGCAGAAATTTGCCCTGCAGATTGTTGTGACAGGGATATTTGTGTTTTATCTTCGCCGGTATACGGATGTGTCTTTGGCTATGAAAGTGCCTTTTGTGGATAGTGTTTATCTGGATTTTGGCTGGTGGAATATTCCGATTCTTTTCTTTATCGTGATCGGCACAGTAAATGGTACGAACTTTACGGATGGTCTGGATGGTCTGGCAAGTTCGGTGACGGTGCTGGTGGCCACCTTTTTTACTGTGGTTGCCATCGGAACGGGAAGCGGTATAGAGCCTATTACCTGCGCGGTGGTAGGGGCGCTGCTGGGATTCTTGTTGTTCAATGTGCATCCGGCTAGTGTGTTTATGGGAGATACAGGATCCCTTGCACTGGGCGGCTTTGTGGCGGCATCGGCGTATATGATGCAGATGCCCATCTTCATCGCCATCGTAGGATTTATTTACTTGTTGGAAGTGGTATCTGTGATGCTGCAGGTGTCTTACTTTAAGATGACGGGCGGAAAGAGAATTTTTAAGATGGCGCCGATTCATCATCATTTTGAGCTCTGCGGGTGGTCGGAGACCAGGGTTGTGGCAGTGTTTTCCATCGTGACGGCGCTTCTTTGTCTGGTGGCGCTGATGGGGGTTTAACAGAGCAGAGAGACGGAAAGGTAGAGACAATGGAGTTACAAGGAAAAAGAGTTTTAGTGGTAGGTTCCGGTATCAGCGGGATTGGGGCTGTGGAGGCATTGTGCCATGCAGGGGCGCTGCCGGTAGTATTTGATGAAAATGATAAGCTGTCTTTGGAAGAGGTCAGAAAGAAATTAAAGCCGGGAGCGGAAGCGGAGATTTTGATAGGCGTACTGCCCGAAGAGACGGCGGACAGTATAGATTTGGTAGTCTTAAGTCCGGGTGTGCCCACAGACACGGCGTTTGTGGAGAAGTTTCGCCAAAAGGGCATCAAAATCTGGGGAGAGATTGAATTAGCCTATGAATTGGGAAAGGGACGCGTGATAGGAATTACGGGCACCAATGGTAAGACCACCACCACCACTTTGGTGGGAGAGATTATGGCGGCTTGTTATAAGGACGTGGATGTGGTGGGAAACATTGGCAATCCCTATACGCTGACGGCCTTAGATGCCGAAGATGAGACAGTGACGGTGGCGGAGATCAGCAGTTTTCAGCTAGAGACGGTGGAGAAGTTTCAACCGGATGTGTCGGCTGTCTTAAACATCACGCCCGATCATCTAAACCGCCATCATACGATGGAAAAGTATGCGGCGGCAAAGGAGGCCATCACCAGGAACCAGACGAAGGAACAGGTCTGTGTGCTGAACTTTGAAAACAGCTATACCAGAGAAATCGGCAGCCGGTGTCCGGCCAGGGTGGTCTGGTTTTCTTCCAAGAGGAAGCTTGCGGAGGGATTTTATCAGGATGGGGATGAAATTTGGCAGGCCAAGGATGGAAAGGCCATGAGACTTTTGAACATCCATGATATGAATCTGGTGGGTACTTGTAATGTGGAAAATGTGATGGCGGCTATCGCCATCGCACAGGCTTTTGGGGTGCCTATGGAAACCATTCTCTCGGTGGTCAGACAGTTTAAGGCGGTAGAGCATCGGATTGAATTTGTCGCTACCAAAGGCGGCGTGGATTATTACAATGATTCCAAAGGTACGAATCCCGATGCGGCAATCCAGGGAATCCGGGCTATGTGTAAGCCCACGGTTTTAATCGGCGGGGGCTATGATAAGCAGAGTGATTATGACGAATGGATAGAGTCTTTTGACAATAAAGTCAAGTGTTTCGTGCTGATCGGTCAGACCAGGGAAAAAATCGCGGATTGCGCGAAACGGCATGGGATGGAAAATGTGATACTGGCAGATACCTTCGAGGAAGCTTTTGGGCTCTGCGTGGAAAATGCAAAGCCCGGAGACGCCGTGTTGCTGTCGCCTGCCTGCGCAAGCTGGGGAATGTTTCCCAACTATGAGGTCAGGGGCAGGATGTTTAAAGAGTTTGTGGAGCAATTGGAGGAGTAAGAATAAGTGGCACAAAGAAATTCTTCACGCAGGAGACAACCAAAGAGTGAGAGTTTTATGGATTACAGTCTGCTGTTTATCGTACTGTTCCTGTTAGGGTTTGGTATGGTCATGGTATTTTCCACCAGTTCTTATGAGGCGAATCTGGACTATGGAGATTCCACCCATTATTTGAAACAGCAGCTCTTTGCCACAATCCTGGGACTTGTGGTGATGATGGTGGTGTCCAATATCCCGTATCATTTCTGGGAACGGTTTGCGGCGCTGGCCTATATCGTTTCCGGGGTGTTGATTTTGTTGATCATTCCTTTTGGGCATGAGTCCGGCGGTGCCACCAGATGGCTGTACATAGGAGGCATTTCCCTGCAGGTTGCGGAAGTGGCCAAGGTGGGTATGATATTGTTTCTGGCAAGTCTGATCTGTACGATGGGCAAGCGGATACGAACCAGAAAAGGGTTCTGGACAGTACTTCTGGTGCCGGCGCCCATTGCGGTGATGATCTGGCAGATTACCAATAACTTAAGTTCCGCCATCATTATTATGGGTATCGCGGTACTGATGCTGTTTGTTTCCTGTCCGGATTATAAGCGGTTTATTCTTCTGGGGCTTGCAACGCTTGCGGGCGCGGCAGTGGTGGTCTTTGCGGTGGTACAGATGGCGCAGTCTCAGGCGGACAGCGTGAACTTCCGCGGCGCCCGTATTTTAGCCTGGCTGGATCCGGAAGCTTATGCCAGCGGCAAGGGGTTTCAGACCCTGCAGGCGCTCTATGCCATTGGGTCCGGCGGCGTGCTGGGCAAAGGCCTGGGGATGAGTATGCAGAAGAGAGGCTTTTTGCCGGAGGCTCAGAATGATATGATTTTCTCCATTATCTGTGAGGAACTGGGGCTTTTTGGCGGGATTGCCGTTATTGTCATGTTCCTGCTTTTGATCTGGAGGCTGATGATCATAGCCAACAATGCTTCCGATTTGTTCGGTGCACTGCTTGTGGTGGGTGTGATGGGACATATTTCCATCCAGGTTATTTTAAATATTGCGGTGGTCACCAACACCATTCCCAACACGGGAATTTCCCTGCCCTTTATCAGTTATGGAGGGTCTTCGGTCATGTTCCTCTTGATAGAGATTGGGTTAGTCCTAAGTGTGGCGAAGGGGATAAGGTTGAAAGATTTATAAGGACAAGATAATTTTTGGTCGTAAATCCATATAGATAGAATAGGTCATATTATAGATTTGAGGTAATCATATGGACGCTATTCGTATCTATGGTGGTAACTGTCTGCATGGACAGACTAAGATACAGGGGTCAAAAAATGCGTCGCTGCCAATCCTTGCGGCGACCCTTTTGATAAACGGTACTTGTGAAATCGAGAATTGCCCGAATATTTCTGATGTGTTTCATATGCTGCGTCTGTTAGAGTGTCTGGGCTGTAAAGTGGCAAGAGAAGAAACCCTTGTGCGGGTGGATACAGGGCAGTTATCTTCGTGTGATATGCCGGCGGATTCCGTGGGGGTCATGCGTTCCTCCATC
>CAJUFU010000012.1:0-14771 GCA_910585555.1 uncultured Lachnospiraceae bacterium | reverse complement strand
GTGACTGGAGTTCAGACGTGTGCTCTTCCGATCTCATGCTCTTGGGGGCCCTGCTTGCCAGGGCAGGCAGCGTCAGTATGGAATATCCTGGCGGCTGTGTGATCGGCAAAAGACCTATAGATCTTCATCTGCGCGCCCTGCGCCGTATGGGGGTGGAGATCGTGGAGGACGAGAGGGGGTTTTGCGCACAGGCAGGGAGGCTTACAGGTGCTGTACATGAACTGCCCTTTGTCAGTGTGGGGGTGACGGAGAATCTGGTGTTGGCGGCAGTGCTGGCCCAGGGCACCACCCTCATCCATCCGGCGGCCAGGGAACCGGAGATTCAGGTTCTGTGCGATTTCCTGCAGAGCGCTGGGGCAAAGATTGAAGGGGCCGGCACGGACCGGCTGCGCATCGAAGGGGTACAAAAGCTTCATCCCGTACGGTTTCGTGTGCCGGCGGACAGGATTGTGGCAGGCACTTATCTGGCGGCCTGTATGTGTGCCGGCGGCAAGGTATTTTTGCAGGATGCGCCCTGTAGCCATATGGAGAGCGTGCTTGCCTGTGCCAGAAAGATGGGGACAGAGGTGGTCTGTGAAAAGGACGGGATACTGGTGTCAGGCAGAGCCTTAAAGCCCTTGGAAGAAGAACTGGTGACAGCATGTTATCCGGGGTTTCCTACGGATTTACAGTCGCTTTTTATGGTGGCGATGGTGCTTTCTGGGTCCGTTGGCTGGATTCGGGAGACGGTATTTGAGAACAGGTATAGAATCGTGCCGGAACTTCGCCGGATGGGAGCGGACATAACCATACAGGGAGCCAAAGCCTATATTCGTCCTGCAGACGGTCTGCACGGTGCCATTGTGGAGGCAAAGGAACTGCGGGGCGGGGCGGCCTTAGTGGCGGCGGCCCTGGCGGCGGAGGGCACCAGTATCGTGACGAACCGTCATTTTATTGACAGGGGATATGAGGACATCTCCTTAAGCCTTCGGCAGCTGGGGGCGGATATTGAACTGGCATGACACTTGTGTCATGCCATGAGGTTTGGAAATGAGCGACAAAAAAACTGTCAAAAAAGTAAAGAAAAAGAATCCCAATCTGCGGCTTGTAAAGAACAATGATATACAGCCGGTAAAAAAAAGGAAGAACAAGGATAAGCAGGAAAAAATCCGTTTCAGCCGGTCCAAAAGAATCGGGATACTTGTCAGCGTCTGTTTGGTTCTTCTGGCCTTGTTTATTGGCGGTTATATCTATATTGTACAAAATTACACAATCACTACGGTGTATGTGGAGGGTAATATCCATTACACCAACGAGGAAATCATGGAGATGGTCATGGGCGGCAGATATGGTCATAATTCTCTGTTTTTATCCTTAAAATACCGGGATAAGGGAATTGACAATATACCGTTCATCCAGACCATGGATGTGTCGATTGAGGCAAAAGATACGGTGCGTATTATGGTATATGAAAAGGCGCTTGCGGGTTATGTCTCCTATCTGGGACGTTATGTGTATTTTGACAAAGACGGCATTGTGGTGGAGACCTCGCAGGAGAAGACGGCCGGAATTCCACAGGTAACGGGATTAAGCTTCGATCATGTGATCTTGCATGAACCGCTGCCGGTGGAAAAACCGGAGGTTTTTGATGAGATCTTAAATATTTCCCAGCAGTTGTCCAAGTATTCGCTTTCGGCGGACAAGATTTACTTTGACAGTAATTACCAGGTGACACTCATATTTGGAGATGCGAAGATTGCTATAGGCGACAGCCAGGATATTGACGAAAAGATCATGACTCTGCAGTATCTTTTACCTAGTCTTGTGGGTAAAAGCGGTACTTTGGATATGCGTGAATACAGTGAGGATACTACGACCTATAGTTTTGAACAGGACTAAATTTAGGAAAATGATAACAAAAACCCATAAAAGCAAAAAAATAGGTTGCGAATTTGGGAAAATAATTATATGATAATCTATATGAGTTTATCTGGATGTATATAATTAGGAGGAGGTATCACCTTGCTTGAGATTAAGTCGAATGATGCTGAGTCTGCAGCGAAGATTATCGTAGTCGGTGTCGGCGGTGCGGGCAACAATGCTGTGAATAGAATGATAGATGAAGAGATAGACGGGGTGGAGTTTATTGGTATCAATACCGATAAACAAGCGTTACAGTTGTGTAAAGCCCCCACACTTTTGCAGATTGGCGAGAAGCTGACCAAGGGACTTGGAGCGGGCGCTAAGCCGGAGATTGGCGAGAAGGCGGCGGAGGAAAGTTCTGAGGAAGTAGCCCAGGCGTTAAAGGGTGCGGATATGGTGTTTGTCACCTGTGGTATGGGCGGCGGCACCGGTACGGGAGCGGCACCGGTGGTGGCAAAACTGGCAAAAGATATGGGAATTTTGACGGTGGGCGTTGTGACCAAACCGTTTCGGTTCGAGGCGAAGGCCCGTATGACCAATGCGTTAGCCGGTATTGATAAGATTAAAGACAACGTGGATACGCTGATTGTCATTCCCAATGATAAGCTGTTAGAGATTGTGGACAGGCGTACCACCATGCCGGATGCGTTAAAGAAAGCGGATGAAGTCTTACAGCAGGCCGTACAGGGCATTACGGACCTGATTAACATGCCTGCAATCATCAATCTGGACTTTGCGGATGTGCAGACGGTCATGAAGGACAAGGGTATCGCGCATATCGGTATCGGTACGGGCAAAGGAGACGATAAGGCCAGCGAGGCAGCCAAGATGGCAGTGGAGAGTCCCCTTTTGGAGACCACCATTACCGGCGCGACGCATGTTATCATCAATGTTTCCGGCGATATTTCTCTGGCGGATGCATCCGATGCATCCGATTATGTAAGGAACCTTACCGGTGACGAGGTAAATATTATCTTTGGCGCGATGTATGATTCCAGCATGTCGGATACCTGTAATGTGACGATCATAGCAACCGGAATCGAGGAGAAGGCAAGACAAAGCAGCGGTCTCGGTTTCAAGGCGGGATACATAACCCCCACTTCCTTACAGAGTAAGGGCGGCGCCGGCGCTTCCGCAGGGGTAGGGCTTAGTGCGTTTGCAACCCAGAGCATAGGTTTGAAACAGCCTGTTACGGCAGCTAAGACCGGAGGACAGGCTAAGCAGCAGCCGTCCTTAAAACAGATTGGCGGTATTAACAGGACCAGCGATATCAGAAGTTCGGTGGAGGAGAAATCCTTGAAGATTCCTGACTTTTTAAAAAGCAAATAATCTGAAGAAAATTCCTTCGGAGATTATCTGAAGAAAATTCCTTCGGAATTATCTTCGCGAGGACCGCTTTGCGACCTCGGTTAGAACGAGTGAATATTAAATAAGACCACAGGAGCATATCCTGTGGTTTTTTGTTGGTATGTGTCTGGAAAAATATTGGAAATGCTCCCCGATTGTGACAGAATATGCATCTTCTTTTTTTTATAATGTTCTCAAGGCACGGAGGTGAGAGGTGTATTACAAATTATATATTGACAGTGTTTTCATCCTGCAGTTTATAACGAACCTGTATCTGTTGTCTTTGGCCGGCAGGTTCCTTCGATGTACTGCCACGCATGGAAGGAAATGTCTGGGAGCAGTGTTTGGCGCGGTATTAAGCTGTCTGACGCTCATGCTGCCGGTTGGAAGTATGGGAGGCAGGATCTTTGTGAGTGCTCTGCCAGTTAGTGTGGGGATGATGTATATTACATATCGGATACACAGTATAAGAAAGCTGATTCATAGTAGTCTGGTGATGGCTGGCTGTGGATTTTTTTTAGGCAGTGTCATGATATGGATTCTGAACCGGTTGAGAGTGATTCTAAGAGGCAGGGGCAATCTTTTCTTAACAATCATGATAGGGTATCTGGCTTATCGGATTTTTGCGGCAGTACTTTATAAAGTTATGTCAAAGGGCCGTAACAGCCTTCGGACCGTGCGTTTTTATGTGCCGGCACTTGCGCAAGAGATCAGGGTGCGCGCCTTTGTGGACACAGGCGATCATCTGGCAGACCCGGTGAGCGGTGCGCCGGTCAGTGTGATCAGTAAGAAAATCGCACGGTGTATGTCGTCTTGTTTTATGCCGGAGAAATATCATGCGGTTCCTTACAGGAGTGTGGGGAAGGACAACGGCATTCTGAATGCCTATGAAGTGCCTGAAATGATTATAGAAGAAGAGGGACAAGAGATCAGGAGAGAACACGTTATTGTTGCGATTTGTGATACGGGAATATCGGAAGAGAGTGTATACCAGATGATATTGCACCCCCGGTTATTAGAAAACTAGGAGGAATAAAAATGGTTCTAAAAGTGGCAATCCCTGGAAGGGTTCAGTTCAAAATGGTGCACAGGGACAACAAGTTGCTTATGACAAGGCAGGGAGATATTCATTACATAGGCGGAACGGAGGTGCTGCCGCCCCCTCTTGAGAGCGAGAGGGAAAACGAAATCATAAGCGACCTGGGTACGGAGTATGAGGACGAAGCCAAGTCCATTTTGATAGAGCATAACTTAAGACTGGTGGTGTACATTGCGAAGAAATTTGATAACACAGGCGTGGGCGTGGAGGACTTGATTTCCATCGGCACGATTGGGCTGATCAAGTCTATCAATACTTTTAAACCAGATAAAAATATAAAGCTGGCAACCTATGCGTCCCGCTGTATTGAGAATGAAATTTTGATGTACTTAAGAAGGAACAGTAAGCATAAGATGGAGGTTTCCATAGACGAACCCCTGAATGTAGACTGGGACGGCAATGAGCTTCTGCTCTCTGACATTCTGGGAACGGATGAGGATGTGATCTACAAGGATTTGGAAAATGAGGTGGAGCGGAAGCTTTTAATTAAAGCCATCGCAAAGCTTTCGGAGAGAGAGCAGACCATTATCAGACTGCGGTTTGGTCTGGGAAGCGTGGACGGAAAGGAGCTGACCCAGAAGGAAGTAGCGGAGTTACTCGGCATTTCACAATCCTACATATCAAGACTGGAGAAAAAGATTATGAGGCGGCTGAAAAAGGAGATGAGCAAGGATAATTAAATTGCTTTTTACAATGATTCACAGTATAATAAACGTAAGTTAATTTAAATGGCAGTTGATTTGAAAATGGGGTAGACGGGTAGACAAATGAAGAAGATTATATTGATTGTCGATGACGACAGGCTGACGCTATCGACGGCGCAGAATCTATTGGGGGATGCGTATAAGGTGGTGGCCGTCAATTCCGGCAGGCAGGCCTATAAGTATCTGGAAAGACATGTTCCGGATTTGATTTTATTGGATATCAATATGCCGGAAATCAATGGTTTTGAAGTGATGAAGGCTCTGCAGAAGGATGAACGCTGGCGCAAGCTGCCGGTTATCTTTCTGACGGCAGACCGCAGTACGGAGACGGAGATTAAATGCTTTAAGGTAGGGGCTTACGATTTTATCACAAAGCCTTTTGAACCGCAGATCATGATGAGCCGTATCAAGAGTACGATCGAATTGGACGGATACCGGAAGGACTTACAGCGCAGGCTGGATGAAAAGACCAAGGAAATGGAGCGTGTCACGATTCAGGCGATCATGACGGTTGCCAATACGGTGGATGCAAAGGATGACTATACGAAGGGACATTCTTTGCGGGTTGCCGCCTACTCTGAGATTTTAGCCCAGCGTCTTGGCTGGTCGGAGGAGGACATTCAGAATATTTATTATGTGGCCATGCTGCATGACGTAGGCAAGATTGGCGTGCCGGATGCTGTTTTGAATAAACCCTTTAAGCTGACGGACGTGGAGTTTCGGCTGATCAAGGGGCATACGATCATGGGGGCGGAGATTCTAAAAGATTTTAAGATGTTTCCCAATGTCAATGTGGGTGCCAAGTATCATCATGAACGCTACGACGGCAAAGGTTATCCGGAAGGATTAAAGGGTGAGTCGATTCCGCTGGTGGCCCGTGTGATCGGACTGGTGGATTCCTATGATGCTATGACCAGCAATCGTGTCTACAGGCGCAGGCTCAGCGACAATGTGGTGATGGAAGAACTGGAAAGAGGCAAGGGAACCCAATGGGATCCGGAGCTGGTGGATATTTTTGTCAGTTTGATCAAAGAGGGAGCCCTGGAGAAAGTCTGGATGCCGGAGGACGAATTGGCTTCTCCAATCTTTGACAGTGAGAAAATTGTGGGCCTGACCATGGGTACGGAGAGTGTGCTTGAAGCACCTGCCGATTATCTCACGGGACTTTTAAGCAAGCGCAAAGGGGAGCAGGAGATCATGGCAGGTCTGCGTACGGCAGGCGGCTGTCTGATGATTTTGGATTTGGATCATTTCAAGAAGGTTAACGAAGAGCATGGGCATTTGATGGGCGACTATGTATTGAAGGTGACATCCGATGTACTGCGGGAGGTTTGCGGTCAGGGTACGGTCTGCAGAACAGGCAGCGACGAGTTTATGTATTACATAGAGGGTATCAAAAGAAGAGAGGATGCCGTGGATAAGGTGCAGGAAATTCTCGCGGCTTTTGCCCAAAAGAAGGAGGAAGTAGAACTTCTTGAGCAGATTGAGCTGTCCATCGGTATCAGCATAGCCGGCGTGGACGGAAGGGAGTTTGAAGAACTCTATCAGAGAGCGGATAAAGCGCTTTATCATGTGAAGCAGAATGAAGAGCAGAGATATGGATTTTATGAGGGCACGGGTCTGATACGCACATCGGAACAGGCGAAAAATGATTTGGACAGGGTGATTAAAATCATGCGCAGCCGGGAGGGCTCCCAGGGGTTGTTTCAGGTAGACTACGATGAATTTGCCCATATGTTTGATTTCGTACAGCATATGTCCGACCGGAGTAAACAAAAGATGCAGATTTTGCTCTTTACGCTGTTTTCCCAGGATGGAAGCGAGATTCCGCTAGAGCGTATGGAGACTGCCATGCAGTGTATGGAACAGGCAATCTGTAAATCTCTGCGGGGAGTGGACGTAGGGACCAGATACAGCAGTTCTCAATTTCTGGTGGTGCTGATGGGGACGGAAAAAGAGAATGTACGTGCGGTGACAAACCGGATAGTACAGAATTATTTTAAACTCTATGGCGGTAAGGATATCACGATAACGTATGATACTACCAGATTTAAATAGGTAATATGGAAGGGCCGGTGTGTATGCCGGCCCATTTTTATGCGGTCAGATAAAGACGCATGGTTTTTAAGGCGTTTTTCTCCAGACGGGATACCTGTGCCTGGGAGATACCGATTTTTTCCGCCACCTCCATCTGTGTTTTCCCTTCAAAGAAACGCAGGGAAATGATTTCATATTCCCGGTCGGACAGCTTTTTCATGGCTTCACTTAAAGAGATATGTTCTACCCAGACCTCCTCCCGATTCTTCTTGTCACTGATCTGGTCCATCACGTAGAGCGTGTCGCCGCCGTCCGTATAGACAGGTTCGTAGAGACTCATAGGACTTTGGATTGCGTCCAGTGCGTAGACGATGTCTTCTTTGGGAACGCCGATTTCGGCAGCGATTTCCGTGACGGTAGGTTCTTTGGAATTGGCCCTGGTCAGATGTTCTCTGGCGTAGATGGCCTTGTAGGCGGTATCCTTGAGGGAGCGGGAAACGCGGATGCTGTTGGCATCCCGCAGATATCGTCTGATCTCCCCTACGATCATGGGAACGGCATAGGTGGAAAATTTTACATTCAGGGAACTGTCAAAATTATCGATGGCCTTGATCAGGCCGATACAGCCGATCTGAAAAAGATCGTCCACATTTTCATTGCTGGAATGAAATCTTTTGATGACACTTAGAACGAGCCTGAGATTGCCATTGATGTATTCCTTGCGGGCCGATAAGTCGCCTTCCTCAATGCGTTTAAAGAGCTCTTCTTTCTCCGTATTTTTCAAAAGCGGCAGTTTAGAGGTATTTACCCCGCAGATTTCTACTTTACCTTGCATCATAGTCTTACCCAGCCTTTCGTATTTTAAATTTTTGAGTGAGGATTTGTCTTTCTATCAAGCATGTACGATTGCCGGGGAATTATTCATGAAATCTTAAGGAAAAATTTTGGCATATGGTTTTACAAAAAGGGATTTTTTTGGTAAAGTTATAAGGACAAAACGATAGTCAGATTTATTGTGGAGGAGAGGGAATATGGTATGTACAGAGTGTGGTGCCCGCCTGACGGAGTCGGATCAGTTTTGTCCCGAGTGCGGCGCCAGAGTGATAAAGAAGAGGCGCTGTCCGGACTGCGGCACACTGCTTCGACAGGAGAATAAATTCTGCCCCAAATGCGGCAGACTGGTGGGAGAGAAAAAGAGCGGGAAGAAAGTTTCCCGTGATGCTGCGGATATACCGATGGAAGCGATAGAGCGGAATATACTTTCGGAGACGGCGGCTGAGATCAGAAACGAGCGCAGACCGCAAAAGGGGGCGTCTGGAAGTGCACCAAAGAAAAATGCCGCTTCCCAGACAACCCCTTCCAAAAAGTCTTCTTCCGGCGCCCAGGCGGAGAGGAGCAGTACGGCAAGGAGCCGTTCGGAGATGACCGATACGCCAAAGAGACGTCCTGAGAAGAGCGACGCAGCAAAGAATCGTCCCGAAAAGAGCGATGTATCAAAGAGACGCCCTGAGACAACCGATGTGGAAAGGAGACGTTCCTCTCAGGAGGAACGGGCTAGAAGAAAAAGTCCCCAGCCGCCGGCGGAGAGAAGACGGCCCCAGCCGGCACCGCCGCCCAAGAAAAGAAGACCGGTCTATCGGGAGGAGATTGAGGAAGATGATGACTGGGAAGAGGAAGATTGGGATGACGATGATGAGGAGGAAGGTGTTGATATCCTGACCATCATGACGGCTGTCATAGGGTGTGTTGTTTTGGTCATTGTAGCCTTTTTGGCATTTAACCTGTACAGACGCTACGTGCCTAAAAATTATGAAAAGGCGGCAAAGGAACAGATGCAGGAGGAAGCATCCGGAGAAGAAGCGGAAGGAGAACAGGAAGAGGAGCAGGACCAGGAGATGGAGGAAGAAACCGAATCGGCTCCGGAAAGCGCTTCTATAGGCACTCTCACAATAGACAGCGATGTGAGAATCCGGGATAATCCGTCCACTTCAGGGACCACTGTCATTAAGATGGCGAAGGCAGGGGAGACATACGAGTATCTGGAAGTTGTGGAGGACGGCCAATGGTATAAGGTCGTTTTGTCTGAGGACGGATATACGGAAGGTTATGTCTATGCGGAATATGTGACAGCGGATTAGGCCGCGGGAAGCAGATAGAATAGGAACCTTTTTCGGGCAGGAACATACTATAAGTAAAAAGCCCGGAGAGGTTCCTATGTTATTTTCGGAATTAAAGAAAAAAGAAGTCATTAACTTGAAGAATTGTGAAAAACTTGGCAGGGTGAATGATTTTGAGTTTGATGAATGTACCGGACAGATTTTTAAACTGATTATTCCGGGAGAGAATAAATGGTGTGGTCTGTTTGGGAGTGACCCAGATTATGTCATCTGTTATAAGGATATTAAGCAGATAGGTCCGGACATCATCATTGTGGATATTTGCCTGTAAAACGGAACTTTTCAGGTTATAGAATCTAGGTATCAGACTTTAATTGAGAGGGATATAGTTTCCATAAAATAGTTGACATAAATTATTATATCGTCTATAATAGTCATATTGAGTCATATGATATTACGGTTGATGTGAAGGAGGATATCCTGATGAAATGCCCTTTTTGTGGTCATGAGAACACCAGAGTGATTGACAGCAGACCTGCTGACGATAACAGCTCCATACGAAGGAGACGTGTCTGCGACGAGTGTGATAAACGGTTTACCACTTATGAAAAGGTGGAGACGATACCGCTCATTATCATTAAGAAAGATGACAACAGAGAGACCTATGACAGGTCAAAGATTGAGGCAGGCGTCCTTCGTGCATGTCACAAGAGACCCATCAGCGCCAACCAGATCAACCAGCTGGTGGATGAAGTGGAGACAGAGATTTTTAATCGGGAAGAAAAGGAAATTCCAAGTCAGGTAATCGGTGAACTGGTAATGAATAAACTCAAGGATTTAGAAGCAGTAGCTTATGTCAGATTTGCGTCCGTATACAGGGAATTCAAGGACATTAACACGTTTATGGATGAACTTAAGAGCGTGTTAGATAAGTAGGTTGCTGTTGTCTTACTTTTGTGCCATCAAGATATGGGAACTGAGAAACGGCAGTGAATTATGAAAACACCTTGCAAAGATGCAGGGTGTTTTGTTATTATGATATAGGAAATTTTACCGAACGGTAGAAAGCTGGAACGAGGAGAATGGAACATAGGTTATGGCATGGTTAGAACGTTTTTATCCCGATGTATATCTGGATTCTGCATATGAGATAGATTATGAAGGACTATATGAACAAGGATACCGGGGCGTGATTTTTGATATAGATAATACCCTGGTAACCCATGGGGCGCCGGCAGATGATAAGAGCATAGCCCTGTTTGTGCGGCTTAGAAACATTGGCCTTGCGAGTATGCTCTTGTCGAATAATAAAGAACCGCGGGTTAAGATGTTCCATGATAAAGTGCATTCCCCGTATATCTATAAAGCGGGCAAGCCTTCCGTGAAAAGCTACAAAAAGGCCATGGAACTTATGGGAACGGATGAAAGCACCACTTTTTTTGTGGGAGATCAGCTTTTTACGGATGTCTGGGGAGCCAAAAAGGCAGGAATCAAGGCTTTCCTGGTAAAGCCCATTCACCCAAAAGAAGAGATACAGATTGTGTTAAAACGGCGGTTGGAGTGGATTGTACTGTTCTTTTATAAACGGCATCGAAAGGGAGAATCCTATGAAAATAAACGGTAAGACAAGAATCTGCGGCTTAATCGGCAATCCGGTGGAACATACCCTGTCGCCCATGATACACAACACCCTGGCGCAGGCATTGGGACATGATATGGTGTATGTGCCTCTGTTGGTGGAAGCGGGCAGGCTTAAGGAGGCCGTGGCAGGTGCCTATGCGCTGAATCTGCTGGGGCTAAATGTGACAGTTCCCTATAAGAGCCAGGTGATAGAGAGCCTGCAGGAAGTGGACGAACTAGCGCGAAATATCGGCGCAGTCAATACACTGGTAAGGACTGAGGGCGGGTATAAAGGCTACAATACGGACATGGAAGGATTGTACCGTGCCATGACCGGTGAGGGTATCCGGATAGAAGGGGAGCAGATCATTCTTTTAGGAGCCGGCGGCGCCGCCAGGGCGGTGGCGTATCTTTGTGCGGTGAAGGGTGCGGCTAAAGTGTATCTGCTAAACCGTACACTTGATAAGGCGCAGGCGGTGGCCCGTGAAGTGAACCATGCTGCGGGAAGAGAAGTGATCGTACCCATGCTTCTTGCGGCATATGCGAATTTACCGGCGGGACAATATCTGGCTATTCAGGGTACGTCGGTGGGACTTTCACCCCATGTGGAAGATGTGGTTATTGCCGATGAGACATTTTATGAAAAGATTCATACAGGATTTGACCTGATCTACAGTCCCTGGGAGACCAGGTTTATGCAGCTGGTCAAGGCAAATGGGGGCAGAGCGTACAATGGCCTTAAGATGCTTTTGTATCAGGGAATCATTGCATATGAGTTGTGGAATCAGGTGACCGTGCCGGAGGCGGATGTGCAGGTGGTCTATGAGAAATTGAAGGCACATTTTACCCGCACGGACTAAAGGATGTCCGGTATAAAGCAGGAGAACGTTTTTAGAGAGGATACGAAAGAGCATGGGAAACGTAATATTGATCGGGTTTATGGGAGCGGGAAAGACTACGGTGGGGTTTCGGCTGTCTTACCGGCTGCGTAAACCTGTCATAGATACGGACAAGGAGATAGAGAGAGCGGAACAAAGGTCCATAGCGGAAATCTTTGCCGCCGAGGGTGAGGAATATTTCAGGGACAGTGAGACCAGGTGTCTGAACAGGCTTCTGGAACATACCAGTAACCAAATCATATCGGTGGGCGGCGGCCTGCCTTTACGGGAAGAGAACAGGAAGCTTTTGCATACATTGGGACAGGTAATCTATCTTCGGGCAACTGCGGAAACGATTTATGAGAGGGTAAAACACGATACTGCCAGACCGCTTTTGCAGGGAGATAATCCGCTTGCAAAGATTCGCACCATGCTTGCCGCAAGGGAGAGCTGTTATCAGGACGCGGCGGACATCGTCATAGATGTGGACGGCAAGGATTTTGAGCAGATTTTGTGTGAGATAGAAAAAGAGATTGCATGATAAGAAAGAAGTGTTAATCAGAGGGAGGAAGTGCAGTTATGAAGATGTTGGTGATCAATGGACCCAATCTGAATTTTCTGGGGATTCGGGAGAAGAGTGTCTATGGTACAAAGGATTATGACTATCTGCTTCATATGATAGCAGAGAAAGGGCAAAAAGAGGGTTGTACCATTGAGGTATTTCAAAGTAACCATGAAGGGGCGATCATTGACCGGATTCAGGATGCTTATGCGGATGGTACAGAGGGCATCGTGATCAATCCGGGCGCTTACACCCATTACAGTTATGCAATCCGGGATGCCCTTGCCAGCATCACGGTGCCGAAGGTGGAGGTCCATATTTCTAATATTATGGAGCGGGAAGAGTTCCGTAAAGTTTCCGTGACGGCACCGGCCTGCGATCAGCAGATTTACGGGCAGGGATTAGAGGGGTATTTGATGGGGATTGACTTTATTCTTTCTCACAAAGAAGGATGATATTGAGACAATAGAATGGAAAGGAAGGAAACAGGCATCACGGAATAGTAGAGAGGAGCTATTGCGTGATGCTTTTTCTTTGTCGAAAATATTACACCATTTTAAAATTTTGATATCTGTAAATGCTCTTTTGCGGATGATAAGATAAGACCATCATAGAAATACATCGAAAAACGGGAGGAAAAGAAATGAAGAAAAAATTCATAGCATCAATGCTTACAGCGGCAATGACGGCAGCGCTTCTAACAGGATGCGGCGGCGCAGATAGTGGTGCAACGCCTGTGGAAGGCCAGACCAATGCGCAAGAAGATAGCAGTGCGCAGGATACGGATGGGAAAGCGGGAGCAGATGAAGCCAAAGGGGAGGCAGTCACCATCAGGTTGTTCTCTAATCTGCCAGATCGTAAGAATGGACAAGGACTGGTGGAACAGATGATTATTGATGAGTATATGGCAGAAAATCCGGATATTACCATTGAAGTGGAAGCGCTGGATGAGGAGGCTTACAAGACAAAGTTTAAAGCATATGCCATGGATGGTATGCCAGATGTGGTGAGTATTTGGGGACAGCCGGCATTTCTCGATGAAGTATTGGACGCAGGGGTACTGGCTGAATTAAATGTGGATGATTATACTGACTATGGATTTATTGCAGGCTCTTTAGAAGGCTTCAAGAAAGAGGATAAGCTTTATGGTCTTCCAAGAAATACGGATATCATGTTGTTTTATTATAACCAGAAAATGTTTGCAGACAATGGGTGGGAGATTCCTGAGACTTATGATGAGCTGATGGATTTGTGCACGCAGATCAGAGCTTCTGGTATTACACCCATTGCCATGGATGGCGGCGATGGCTGGCCGATGGCATGTTTCCTCACAGATATCCTGGTGAAGGTTGCAGGGGAAGACTATGCGGACATTGTCAGCAAAGCGGTAGCGTCAGGAGATTTCACAGCGCCTGAGATTAAAGAGGCAACCCAGATTCTGGTAGATTCTGCAGCGGCAGACATGTTTCAGGTTGGATATGATTCTCAGGATTACGGGACGACCATGAATCTGTTTACAAATGGGCAGGCGGCAATGTACTGCATGGGGAGCTGGGATTGTTCCATGGCTTTGAATGAGGACATCGTACCTGAGATCAGAGACAACATCCGTGCCTTTACCATGCCTGTGGTAGAAGGCGGCAGAGGCGGCGCAAATGTGATCGCTGCATGGAACGGCGGCGGTTATGCGGTGTCCGCAAATTCGCCAGTACAGGCAGAAGCAATCAAATTCTTAAACTATATGTATCAGCCGGATAAACTTTCCAAATATGGATGGGAGAAAGGGGTAGGTTTGTCTGCACAAGACCAGACAGCGTATCTGACGGGTAATGAGACGGAACTGCAAAAGCAGGTGATGAATATTTTGAAAGATGCAGAAAGCATATCAGGAACACCGATCAATGACTGTGGACCTTCTGCCTTTAAGACATCCATTGAAAGTGAGATTCAGGGTGTATCGAACGGTTCCACAAGCGTGGAGGACTTCCTCGCAACGATTGGCGCGGCATGTAAATAAAATGAAGAAGTAACTGCGTAATGAAGGAGAGGATGTTCCGAAAGAGTGATACTTTTTGGGCATCCTCTTCTTATTTGCCGAATGTATCAGATGTGCAGTAGAGGTCTGCGGGAAAGGAGAGTTCTATGAGAAAGCTGTACGGCAATAAGCCGGTGATTTTCAGTCTCGTTCTGCCGGGAGTATTGGTTTTCATGTTTGCAGTATTGGCACCGATCTGTCTGAGTGTCTATTACGGATTTACAGATTATACAGGAATGGGGGAGGCCAGACTGATCGGGTTGGAAAATTATGGGAAGCTGTTCCATGACAGCGCGTTTGGGCGTTCCCTGAAAAATTCACTGTTCCTGGCAGTGGAATTTATCTGTATACAGCATCCCCTGGCGATACTGGTTGCGGCGGTATTGGATAAGCTGCAAGGAAAGGCAGAGGGAATTTTCCAATGTCATTTAGATAAGGACAACATTGCAGTTAGGATTCTTTTTACAGCG
>CAJUFU010000011.1 GCA_910585555.1 uncultured Lachnospiraceae bacterium | reverse complement strand
CACCCTCCTGCGTTGATATATGAAAATATTATCATTTTGATACTAAAAAGTCAATTGACACGTTGCCATACCGCAATTAAAAATTTGAAACATTTTTTGGTGTATGTTTGGCATTTTTGAAAATCGTCAGCTTCCCATAACCCATCTCATACACCTGATCGCACAGCACTTTTATATCCTCTTTGTTGTGGCTTACCAAAATAATAGATTTTCCTTCATCCCTTAAATTTAGAAGAATTCATCTTCTACCCCCTGATTATCCAAACCATTCATTGGTTCGTCCAGAATCAGAATATCCGGATTTTCCATGATAGCCTGAGCAATCCCAAGTCTTTGACGCATCCCTAAAGAATATTTTCCAACTTTCTTTTTACTGTGCGGATCAAGTCCAACTCGTTCCATGCTCTCCATTATTTCCTTTTTTCCAATAATATTTTTAATGCTTGCAAGATACTCCAGATTTTTATATCCGTTATAAGAATTAAGAAAACCGGGTGTTTCAATAATAATTCCTATATGATCGGCAAAATCTGTATCCTTTCCGACTTCTTTACCGTCAACAATTACCCTGCCGCTGTCAGGCTTTAAAAACCCTATGATCGTCTTAAATAAGACAGTTTTTCCAGAACCGTTTCTTCCAACAATTCCATAGATTTTTCCTCTTTCAAATTCTATGGAAACATTACTAAGAGCAGTATCTGAACCAAATTTTTTTATTACCTTATCAACTTTTATAATGCTTTCCATACTCTTAAACTCCTTCCGTTTCTTTCCCTTTCAGCAAATAACTACTTAGTTGGTATCCTTATACTGGCGATTCTAGGCACGAAAAAGCACTTTCAGCTACTTTACAGCCAAAAGTGCGATTTAGCCTATAAAATCAACGTTTCTTGACATATCCACCACTACCAGTTCTATTCCGACACTCACAGGAATTTCCCTTTTCAACTCCTTTTCCAGTGCATTTTCCTTATTCGGAGTAAATACGAAATGGTCGAAGAACTGCGTAAATTCAAGGATTTCTAGGTATCTGCGCGACATAGCAACACGGCAACCTCCACATGCACCGTCCCTCCAAACTGGTCCACCCCGCGCACCTTCCGCAACTCATACCCACCCTCACACAACACTTTCAAATCCCTCGCCAGGGTGGCAGAATCACAGCTTACATAGACAATCCTCTCAGGCCGCATCCTAAGCATCGTTTCCAAACATTTCTCATCGCATCCCTTACGGGGCGGGTCAACCACTATCACATCCGGATGCAGCTTATCACCGGCTCCATCATCTTCTGATTCCCCCAAATTACTTTTTACTTCCTCTTCCCGTCCGGCCCTTTCATAAAAAGCGGGCAATACATCCTCCGCTTTTCCCTCATAAAATTCTACATTGCTTATCTGATTAATACGCGCATTTTCCACAGCATCCTCTATGGCCTGGGGCACCACCTCCACGCCATAAACCTGTCTTGCTTTCTTGGCCATGCAAAGGGAAATCGTTCCGATACCGCAGTACAAATCCCAAACAGTCTCCTTGCCCGTCAAGTCCGCATATTCCAAAGCCAGTCCATATAGTTTCTCTGTCTGTCGTGGGTTCACCTGATAGAAAGAAAGCGGCGAGATAGAGAACGTAAGACCGCAAAGTGTATCCTGTATACATCTGCTGCCCCAAAGGACTCTGATCTCCTTTCCCATAATCACATTGGTTTTATCCATATTGACACTGAGAGAAATGCTTGTAATCCTTTTATTCTGTCCGCTTTCTCCAAAGCCTGCTATATTTATCCCGCGAAGCTTTTCCACCAGTCTTTCTTCTGCCGGAAGCTTCTTTCCGTTTACCACAAGACACACCATAATCTCTCCGGACCGGAACCCTGTACGTATCAACACGTGCCGCACCAATCCTTCACCGTTCTGCTCCCGGTAAGCTGTCACCTGGTTCTTACGCATATATGACAGTACAGCCTCCAGAATCAGCTTATTCTCGGGCGCTCCCAGTGCACAGTCTGTATTGGCGATAATATCGTGGGTTCTCCCTGCATAGAAACCGGTGACAAGATTCCCCTCTCTATCATACCCCACGGGGAATTGCGCCTTATTTCGATAATGCCAAGGTTCTTCCATACCTACGATCGGCTCCATGACTGCATCCATCTGTTCTTCTGTAAAACTGCCAATACGCAGCAAATTATTCCGTATTTTATCTTGTTTATAGTTAAGCTGCCTCTCGTAACTCATGGCCTGTATCTGGCAGCCCCCACATTTTTGATAATACATACATTTTGGCTCTACACGAAAAGAAGAAGGCGTTTCCACCTTCTCTACTCTCGCATACCCATAGTTCTTCTTGCATTTTGTAATCCTTGCCTTCACCACATCACCGATAACGGCATCTTTGACAAAAAGGGTATATCCATCTATCTTACCAATCCCTTCACCGTCATTTCCGATATCTTCTATGGTTATCGTGACAATATCATTCTTCTTATATTCCATAGGCTTCCTCATATTAAAATAAACAATTTAATAGAAGTTCTTCTTACACTAACCGCCATGTCACAACTATGCTGTGACTCATAATCAGCGGACGAACAAGTTCGTCCCAGAGAATGCCCGCATTTCAGGCATTCTCCAGTGTGAGACGGAGTTGCAACGCAACTCCTAGAACTTCTTAGCGAAGCAGCCTTTGCTGCTGAGCTTTAGAGGTTCTTCTCACACTACTCCATAATAGTCCCGCGCAAGTTAGAATCGAACAGTCTGTTAAATCCCACCCATCCCTTATCGTTACTGTTTTCCATAATTTCTGTAAAAGTCTCCATCTTCGCATCGGTATTGTCAGCAAAGGAGAGCGCTACCGCCTCCACAATAGCAGGCTTCTTAGGAGAGCCAAACTCTAATTCACCATGATGGGCTAAAATGCAATGTTTTAATTCGCTGGCAAGGACTGCCGGAAACCCATCTATCTGTCTGATCTTTTCTCCCACCATTTCACTGCCGATTACGATATGTCCCAAAAACTGCCCGTCCTCCGTATAATCATTTACCGGGAAAAGAGACAATTCTTTGGTCTTACCAATATCATGACAGATTGCCGCCGAAAGGAGAAGATCTCTTTTCAAAATGGGATATTGGGTACAGAAATAATCACATAATCTTGTCACCGCCAGGGTATGCTGCAACAAACCGCCAACGAATCCATGGTGTACCGTCTTGGCCGCAGAGGACTGCTTGAAGACATGAATAAACGCCGTATCTTCTACGAAAAACGCCCGCATCAGTTTATGTAAATAAGGGTTCTTGATACTTTCAATGAATCCCAGCAGCTCTTTCATCATCTCTTCAATGTCAAATTTGCTGACCGGAAGATACTGCGCCGGGTCATATTCTCCCTCCCGGCACTTACGGACCCGTTTTACATTGACCTGCAGTGCCCCCTGAAAGCTGGTCACATCGCCGTAGACTTCGATATAATCCAGGCTGTCAAAATCTTCGATTCCCGCATTGTTAGGATCCCAAATCTTGGCATCCACCGTTCCTGTCTTATCCTGCAAAATCACATTATCGTAGGCTTTTCCATTCTTCGTAACCGCCGACTGTTTGTGTTTACACAGATAAATATCAAATACTCTGTCGCTTTCCTTTAAATCCTTGATATATTTCATGTATTCTCCATTCCGGCGCCCATGTGCGGCAGGTAAATCTGCCGTCAAACACCTTTTCTATCCATTAATTCCCATCCGGCGGATGTCCAAATGTCACATCCACTTTCATTTCATGTCCCTGCCGCATCAATGTAAACGTGTATACTTCCTCCGGCTCAGCCACACGAAGGACATTCAGCAGCTCACTGTAATTATTGACGGGAGTCCCTCCCACCTGCGTCACCACATCACCGCTTTGGATTCCTGCTTCCATAGCCGGAGAATCTATTTCAATCTCTCTGATATAAGTGCCCGGCGGTATATTCATCTCAGGGTCTTCCAGCGCTTCCTTAGGTACATCCGCCCCGTGTATACCCAGATAGGCTCTCTCTTTATCGTTAGACATCTGCTCTATCGTCTGCTTCAATTCTGTAATGCCATAAGCTGTTAAGAGATTGCCCATATCGTTACTGGTATTCATGTTGTCTATGATACCGATTACCATTCCTTTAAAGTTGATCAGTATCCCTGTGGCATTACGGCTTCCATAAATATCTGTGGTAATCTTTTTATAAGAAGCGTCCGGCATATCCATGACTGTGCTTGCAGAAGTCACAACACCATAGCAGACGGAACCGCTGGTTCCCAGAGGACTTCCCAGCGCAATCACCGGCGTCCCCAGCAGATTGCTGGTACTGGAACTGCCTAGCTGGGCAATCTCTATCACATCTAATGTCTCTTCGCTGATAGCGGTCAGCGGTACGGATAAAATTGCCAGTCCCGTTGCGGCATCTTTCTGGACGATCTGTGCCTCTGTTTGTGTCTGATCGCAGAATGTCACCTCTATCGTCTCCGCGCCATTGAGGGTGCCTGCACTGACTAACACCAGTATGGCCTTGTTATTATTGGCCACAATTACACCGGAAGCCGACGCCACATTTTCATAAATGTTATTAAACCAGTCTACATCAGAAGTGACCCCCGCCACGGTGACCATCGCACAATTGGCCTTCTGCGCCAATTTCATCAGTTCATTATAAAGTGACTGATAGTCTTCTAAGCCGAACTCTACCTGAGAAAGGAGTTCTTCAATCTGCTCATCTTCCAGCTCCACCTCCACAGGCTGGGGCTCTTCTTCCTCCTCATCCTTGACCAGCATATCTTCCGGATTCATCTCTTCCTGCAGAGTCTCCTCCGGAAATACCACTTCCTGCGGCTCCTCCTCAGGATAAAGCTTATTGCTGATCACAGGCTCCAGAATCAAAAAGGTCACACAAGCTACCAGGCCAAACACCACAGCCATCGCCACAGTGATTAAGGTTCTCCTTAAGAGCTTTCGCTTATTGACCGGTTTTTGTTTTATCTTTTCCCGCATAAAATCAGGCTGTACGGACAATGTATATTCCGCCTGCTCTTTGACGGGCTCTTTCCCTGCAAAATCCTGTTCTCTCTCCTGCTCAGACATAGGTTTTAGCCTTTCTGTTTCTGTCTACTGCAACGATAGTAATCCTTTCAAATCTCCGTCTATTTTATCATATTGACTCCTTTGTGACAAGCGGCACGATGGGAAAGCGCAGTGAGCTTTTACCGCCGCAGGAAAACGGCCGCTATGATAAAATCATAGTAATTCGCTCTCATTTATGGTAAGATATTTCTGTGTCAACTGTAGATTTAAATTTAGAAACGAGGCTACTATGAACAGCAAAGTACTGCGTGTTTTAGAATATCACAAGATCATCGACCGGCTTACTGAAAAGGCCACATCACAGCCTGGGAAAAAGCTGACTGCTGCCCTCCTGCCTATGACCGACCCGTCAGAGATTGAGACGGCGCAGACACAGACTGCAGATGCCTTAAGCCGTCTGTTTGCCAAAGGCTCCACCTCTTTTGGGGGCAACAAGGACTTGGGAATGAGCATCCGCTGCCTGGAAGTGGGAAGTGTACTGTCCATTTCCGAGCTGTTAAATATCGCATCTTTTCTTGAGAATGTAAGCCGTATCAAAACCTATGGCCGCAAAGACCGAGACGATATACCGGGTGATTCTCTGGACATATTTTTTGACAGTCTGGAACCCCTCACGCCTCTTTGCAACGAGATTAGGCGATGTATTTTGTCCGAGGAAGAGATTGCCGATGATGCGAGCCCTGCTCTAAAGCATATTCGGCGAAGTATGATGATCACCAACGACCGGATTCACACCCAGCTTAATTCCATGATCAACGGTTCTTACCGGACCTACCTGCAGGATGCCGTTGTCACCATGCGCGGCAATCGTTACTGTATCCCTGTCAAGGCAGAGTACAAAGGACAGGTGCCGGGAATGGTGCACGACCAGTCCTCCACCGGCTCCACCTTTTTTATTGAACCGGCTGCAGTGGTCAATCTAAACAATGAACTGAAAGAACTTGCCCTGAAAGAGCAGGAAGAGATAGAAGCAATTCTGGCCTCCTTGAGCGCGCAGGCATCCGCCTACACGGACGCCCTGGCAAATAACCAGAAGGCCATGACCACCCTGGATTTTATTTTTGCCAAAGCATCTCTTGCCATGGAGCAAAATGGGTCCAAACCGGTCTTTAACACAGAACACCGGATACACATCCGTAAGGGCAGGCATCCTCTCTTAGATAAGCAAAAGGTAGTTCCTGTGGATATCCTTTTAGGAATGGACTTTGATCTGCTCATTATCACAGGGCCCAATACAGGCGGTAAGACGGTAGCCCTGAAAACAGTGGGGCTTCTTACCCTGATGGGGCAGGCAGGCCTGCATATTCCGGCGCTGGACCGCTCGGAACTTTCTATCTTTCGGGAAGTATATGCCGATATCGGCGATGAGCAGAGCATTGAGCAGAGTCTCAGTACCTTTTCTTCCCACATGACCAGTATCGTATCTATCCTAAAGGAAGCCGATACCGATTCTCTCTGCCTTTTTGATGAATTAGGCGCAGGTACTGACCCCACGGAGGGTGCTGCGCTTGCTATTTCTGTGCTGGATTATCTGCACAACAGGGGCATCCGCACCATGGCCACTACCCACTACAGCGAATTAAAGGTCTATGCCCTTTCTACGGACTTTGTGGAAAATGCCTGCTGTGAATTTAATGTGGAGACTCTGCAGCCCACCTACCGGCTTCTCATTGGCATCCCCGGCAAGAGCAATGCCTTTGCCATCTCTTCTAAGCTGGGCCTGCCGGAGCATATTATAGAGGAGGCAAGGCGGCATATCACAGAAGATAAGGAAAGTTTCGAGGACTTACTTGCGAATCTGGAAAACAGCCGGCTCACCATCGAGAAAGAGCAGCGGGAAATAGAGACTTACAAGCAGGAAATAGAAACCTTGAAAAAACGGCTGGAGGCCAAACAGGAGAAAATCGATCAATCCCGGGAACGCATCCTGCGGGAAGCCAACGAAGAAGCCCGGGATATCTTACAAAATGCTAAGGAAATCGCAGATGAGACCATCCGTACCTTCCAGAAGGCCGGCAGCGCTTCTTCTATCAAAGACTTGGAGAAATCCCGGCAGAAGGTGCGGGATAAGATTTCCGAGAAGAATGAGAAGCTGGCATTGAAAAAGGATAAGTCTACGCATAAAGCCTTGAAACCCAATCAGATCAAATTGGGAGACAGCGTTAAGATTGTCTCCATGGGCTTAAAAGGTACGGTCAGTTCTCTGCCTGATAAAGGCGGCAGACTGTTCGTGCAGTGCGGCATTATCCGTTCCCAAGTCTCCCTGGACGATCTTATATTAGTAGAAGAAGAGACCATCAAAACAAACAAGATGCAGCGTACCTCTTCCGGCAGACTGAAAATGTCCAAAAGCTACACAGTCTCCACAGAAATCAATCTCTTAGGAAAGACCGTGGATGAGGCCCTTTCAGAGCTGGATAAATACCTGGATGACGCCTATCTGGCCCATCTGCCCAGTGTGCGGATTGTACACGGTAAAGGCACCGGCGCTCTGCGGACTGCAGTGCAAAACTATCTCCGCAAGAATAAGGTCGTGAAAAGTTATCGACTGGGTGAATTCGGAGAAGGAGATGCAGGCGTAACAATTGCTGAATTCAAAGAATAGAACCATTCCACACAGGAGGGAATAGTATGGTTAACAGACAGAAAATATTGATTGTTGATGATGATAATAACATTGCGGAACTGATTTCTCTTTATCTGACGAAGGAGTGCTTCGAGACTATGATCGTCAATGACGGAGAATCCGCGTTGGCGGCAGTAGACAGCTTCGCACCGAACCTGATGCTTTTGGATTTGATGCTTCCCGGTATCGATGGGTATCAAGTCTGCCGCGAAATCCGTTCCAAATCTTCTCTGCCCATCATCATGCTCTCCGCAAAGGGCGAGGTATTTGATAAGGTGCTGGGATTGGAGCTTGGTGCCGATGATTATATGGAAAAACCCTTTGACTCCAAGGAGCTGGTGGCCCGTGTGAAAGCCGTACTGCGCCGCTATAAGCCGGTAGTCGAACAGCCCAAAGCATCTGATGTCAAGAGCGTAGAATACCCTGATCTGATCATTAATCAGACCAACTACTCTGTCATCTACATGGGAAAGACCATCGAAATGCCGCCAAAAGAACTGGAACTTCTTTATTTCCTGGCCTCTTCCCCTAACCATGTTTTTACAAGGGAACAGCTTTTAGATCAAATCTGGGGGTATGAATATATTGGGGACACCCGCACGGTAGATGTACACATCAAACGGCTTCGTGAAAAGATTAACGATCATGAGAGCTGGCGGATTGCCACCATATGGGGAATCGGTTATAAATTTGAATCCAAGGGGTAAGAAGTAAATTATGAGAAAAACACTATACCTCAAATTAATACTTGCCTACATCATCTTCGGATTATTTGGCTTTGTGGTTGTGGCGACTTTTGTCTCCGATATGACCATCAATCACCTGACCAAGGAAAAAGCCGATGCCCTCTACAGAGAGGCCACGCTGATTGCCAATACCTATGCCACCGATCTGTATAACTCGGAGGCCTCTCTGGAAGCAGTCAAGACACAGCTGGACGCCCTGGACTCTTACTTCAATGCCATTATCTGGATAATTAATCCTTCCGGCCGTATGGTCCTGGATTCTTCCTCACCTGTGGATGTGGAAAATGAAGTCGTCATAGAAAATTTTGATCCCACAATCACCGCCGGTTCCTATTATACCGAAGGTGATTTCTTTCGGACATTTGACGAGGAAATGTTGAGCGTATTTGCACCCATCACCTCCAATTATAAAGTAAAAGGGTATGTGGTCATCCATGCTCCTTTGACAAGCATACAGACAGAATCCAATCAACTCCTTAATATCTCTTACCTCATGCTGATCATTCTTTTTCTGCTGTCGCTGATTATTTTGATCTTCTTCACAGAGATTGTGTACATTCCTCTGCGCAAGATCACCGAGGCAACGGAGCAGTATGCCAGCGGCAATATGCATTATGAGTTTACGGTAGAGAGCGAGGATGAAATGGGATATCTGGCCGCCACACTGTCCTATATGGCCAGCGAAATTGCGCGTTCCGAAGACGATCAGAAAAAGTTCGTAGCCAATGTGTCCCACGACTTCCGTTCCCCCTTGACTTCCATCAGCGGATACCTCAAGGCAATGATTGACGGCACGATTCCGCCGGAGCAGTATGAAAAATATCTCACCATCGTATTGAACGAAACGGAACGCCTCACCAAGCTGACCAACAGTCTGCTGACACTCAATAACCTGAATACCAAAGGCATTATGTTGAATAAAACGGACTTTGAAATCAACACCGTCATCCGCAGCGTGGCCGCTTCTTTTGAGGGCACCTGCCGCCAGAAGATGATTGGCATTGAACTGGTGCTCACAGGCGATGAAATGTATGTGGTCGCAGATATGGATAAAATCCAGCAGGTTCTTTATAATCTGCTGGACAATGCGATTAAATTCAGCCATCACAATTCGGTAATCAAACTGGAAACAACCGAGAAGCACAATAAAATTTTTGTCAGCGTCAAAGACTCCGGTATTGGGATTCCCAAGGACGATCTGAAGCTCATATGGGATCGTTTCTATAAATCAGATCTGTCCCGCGGAAAGGATAAGAAAGGAACAGGCCTCGGCCTGTCCATCACAAAAGAAATCATCCAGTCCCACGGTGAAAATATTAACGTAATCAGCACGGAGGGCGTAGGAACAGAGTTTATCTTCTCACTGCCCAAATCCGAGGTTGAGGATGACGACTGAACAGTCATTCGCGATATACCTACTATGAAATGGGGAAGGAATTGCTTCTTGCAATTTCTTCCCCTCATTTCATTTCTCCTGCCAAGATAAACGGTGCAATTCGCCTCCTAACTGCATGTCTGCGAAGTGATTCTGCCTAAGCGCCTCATACAACACAACCGCCACAGAATTGGCAAGGTTTAATGAGCGTATCTCACTAAGCATAGGAATCCGGATACAAGATTCTTCATGTTCCACCAAAATCTCCTCCGGGATTCCGGCGCTCTCTTTGCCGAACATGATATAATCATCGAAGCCAAAGGTAACTTCGGAATAGACACGTCTCGCCTTCGTGGTGGCAAACCAGATTTTAGCCTGGGGATGCTTTTCCTGAAACTCCTGAAAATTGATATAGCGGGTTACCTCTAAATGTTCCCAGTAATCCATCCCGGCACGTTTGATGGACTTTTCATCCAACCGAAACCCCAAAGGCTCAATCAGGTGGAGCGCCGTACCTGTTGCCACACAGGTACGGCCGATATTTCCTGTATTTGCCGGTATCTCCGGCTGGTGTAAAATGATGTTCATACGATACCTATTTCTTCTGGGCACGAATCCTTTCCACAAAATCTGCCAGTTTCCCGATTGCCACTTTCAGATTATCCAGAGAATACGCATAGGAAATCCTAAGATATCCTTCCCCGCAGTCACCGAACGCCGTGCCCGGCACCACCGCCACCTTTTCCTCTTCCAGAAACCGATTGGCGAATTCCTCACTGCTCATCCCGAACTCTTTAATACAAGGGAATACATAAAATGCCCCGAAAGGTTCAAAACATTCCAGACCCATCTGCTGAAAAGCGTGCATCAAGTAACGTCTTCTCTGATTGTAGGCTGTCCGCATTTCCGCTACATCCGCATCCCCGTTTCTAAGCGCTTCCACTGCCGCATACTGGCTGGTCGTAGGCGCACACATAATAGCAAACTGATGAAGCTTCACCATCTGCTCTAATATCTCCCTGGGACCACAGGCATAACCAAGCCTCCATCCCGTCATGGCATAAGCCTTGGAAAATCCGTTGATCAGAATGGTTCTCTCCCGCATACCCTCCATCTCTATGATAGAAACATGCTTGTCCTTATAGGTAAGCTCTGCATAGATCTCATCAGACATAACGAGTATGTCATGTTTTCTGATAACCTCTGCAATCTCCTCCAAATCCTTCCGCTCCATAATAGCACCGGTGGGATTATTGGGAAAAGGAAGAATCAGAATCTTGGTCTTGTCCGTGATGGCATCTTCCAGCTCCTGCGCTGTCAAACGGAATTCATTTTCCGCTTTTAATTCGATGATGACCGGCACACCGCCCGCCATAATGGCGCAAGGCTCATAGGAAACGAAGCTTGGCTGGGGAATCAGCACCTCGTCTCCCGGGTTGACCACAGCCCGCAGTCCGATATCGATTGCCTCAGATCCTCCCACTGTGATCAGTACCTCATGCAGCGGGTCATAAGTGACACCCTGCTTTCTCTTTATGTAATGGCAGATTTCTTCCCGCAGTTCCTTTAAGCCGCTGTTAGACGTATAGAAAGTGCGCCCTTTTTCCAGAGAATAAATACCCTCGTCCCTGATATGCCACGGTGTATCGAAATCCGGTTCGCCCACACCCAGAGAAAGCGCATCTTCCATTTCACTGACAATATCAAAAAACTTCCGAATACCCGAAGGTTTCAGATTGACGGCCTGTTTTGATAACATGTCTCTCACGGTGTCACCTTCTCTCTAGTATCTTCGTATTTTTTAGCCAGAATTGTACCGTGATCTTTATACTTCTTCAAGATAAAATGTGTGGCCGTACTTAAAACAGATTCAAGGGTTGAAAGCTTATCCGATACAAACCCGGAAATCTCTTTCAAGGATTTACCTTCCAGAGTGACCAGCAGATCATATCCTCCGGAGATCAAGTATACGGATGTCACTTCCGGATATTTGTAAATGCGCTCTGCAATATTGTCAAATCCCTGTCCTCTCTGGGGCGTCACACGCACCTCGATCAGAGCGGAAACCTTCTCGATGGAGGTCTTTTCCCAATCAATCATGGTGTGATATCCACAGATAATCCCTTCCCTCTCCATCGCTTCCAGCTCATTGACTACATCAATTTCTTCGACGCCCAGGATGACCGCCAATTCCTTTAAATCAATACGGCTGTTTCTCTCCACAATCGCCAACAATTCTTCTCTCATGACTATCTACTCCTCCTTCATTTACTAAAATTTATGATAAATCTGATCTGTCTTAGGCATATCCAGGTAACGCTTTTCTTCCCCGTTATACAATACCCTGTCATTGCCGCCAGTGGTCCTGCCGACTACTACTGCAGGTATGTCTGCCCCGGCAAGATCTCTCACCAGCTTCTCACCCTCTGGTGCCGCCATGATCAGACAACCGCCCGACAAAAGCTCATAAGGATTTAGGGTAAAGTACTCGCAAATCTCTATGGTTTCCTGCCGCACAGGTAATTTTTTAAGATCAATGTTCAGTCCAACGCCTGCCCCAGATGCCATCTCCCACAAAGCGGCGAATATTCCGCCCCTTGAGACATCATGCATACCGCAAACGCCGGACTTCACGGCGGTGGCGGCCTCCGGTATGACCGACAAGTATCTGTCATAATGGGCCGCATCCTCTATCATGCGGGAAGGAAATCTCTTACTGAGCTCTTTCCGATAGTGTCTGGCAAGCCGGACCGTCCCTTCTAACCCAATCCATTTACTGACCACGATGTCCTGCCCAGGTCCGATTCCCGACAGCCTATCTGACTGCAGGGCATCTCTTAGGCCCACTCCTGTAACCGTCATCACAGGTTCTCTGACCACCGGTATTACTTCCGTATGCCCTCCCAGAATCTCTGCCTGCCACAGACTGCAAATCTCTTCGGCCCGTTCCATCAGCTGTGCCAGTTCCGCCTCCTGGGTCTCTTCCGGCAGCAGAACAGTGAGCAGCACCCCTACCGGCTCTGCCCCTGCTGCCGCCACATTATTGAGCGCCATGGGAATTGCATAGCTGCTAAGATCTGCAAGCGGTGCCGTCACAGGTGTGGTGGAAAGTACAACCTCCACGCCCTCTGGGTGCGACAAAATGGCGCAGTCTTTCCCTATCCCTGCGCCACTTACCACTTCTGTTCTGTGTGTCTTTATCTTTTTTAAGACAGAACGTTTCAAAACGTTCTCCGATATTTTACCTAGTCTCATATTCTCCAGCCTGACTATATCCAAACGCTTATTCTGCCGGTACTTCTGCCGGAGGCACCTCCGGTATCATACCCGCCTGTGCCATAGCAGCCGCTGCCGCTGCATCGGCCTGTGCCTGTGCTTCCGCCGCCGCTGCTGCCTGGGCATCCTTATAAGCCTTCGACACCGCCTTGACCTCATCCACACTGTTAGTCGCCACAGCCGCCATAATAGCTTCATAGGCTCCCGGGTCTTCCGTGGCCACTCCTACGGTAGCGCTTCTGGGCGCCTTCATATAGGAACTGCTGTTGACCTGTTCACGGCTTACCTCCACACCGTTTTCCTTCACAACCTTCCACAGTTGTGCTTTATATCCCACATGGGCAGACTGCACCACACAATAACCGAGAGGCAGGGATGCATCTGTATAAATCACTTCCGTATCGGGTGTAATCTTTTCCAGGACAACACTTTCATAAGTTACTTCACGGTTGCTGTCCCGGCTCTCCACACCATAGATTGTAAACGTAATCTTCTTATCCGGTGTGGTATATCCTTCTATATAAATCGGATATTCCAGATTATTCTTGAATTTAAAATCCTTGCCGGAAGACTCTGCAATTGCGGCGTCAGCAGACGGGTCTACATAGGTGACAATCATGGAATGATTATAACGCTCTGTCACTTCCAGTTCCGCCTTCAGAACCGCATTATATAATGTGGTGGATACCTGGCAGATACCGCCGCCCAGACTGTCTACCACCTGTCCGTTTAAGTAAGAACCGGCCATATAATAACCGTTTGCCTCCGAGAAGGGCGCCACCGCTTCATAGGTGGAGAACTCTTCACCCGGATACAGTGTGGTGCCATTGATCAAACTGCAGCCATTGGCCACATTAGCGCTTCTGGACCCGCCGGAAGAAGAGTAACTGGTAGTAAATGTACCAAGTTCATCCTTCACCATGGCGAGACTCTCCGCCGTTGTATGCGGTTCATCCACCTTGACTACCAAATCCACATCACAGGCATTTCCATCCCAATCCGTCGTCAAATATCCATATACGGAATCCACGGAGGCATCTGTATCTATTACTCTGCCCTCCTGGCCTTCCGAAATCTGGAACCCCTCTTCCGTTTTGGTGAGCGTAGCATTGACAGCCTCTTGATTGTACTGCGGCGCATTTTCTTCAATCAAGCTCCGAATCTTATCCTGATCAAAGTCAAAGCTGACCGTGTAGACTTTATTTTTATGCTCTAAGTCTTTTAATTCCTTATAACAGCGGAGAATATCTCCGTCTCGACCAAAGCTTGTGGCTTCCTCAAGAATTTCTTCATTTCCCCACTTGAGCCCCAAATCTGCAGCGCAAGCCGTAATTGTCCCCTCGTCCTCCACATGTAATGTAATCTGTGAATCTCCAAAAGAGGCAACATATGCCTCGATTTCTTCCTTTGCCTCTTCTTTCGATTTATCTGTAAGATCAATGTCATTGACATAAATTCCTCGATGAATGACGTTTTCTCTGGCCTGAACCGGCATACCAATAAACAGCCCTGCCAAAGATATCATACATAATGCTCTGAATACTTTTTTCATAAAAACCCCTCGCTCCCGCAGGAATTGCCTGCCCGGAGAAACTGTGATAAAATGAATCTGGTTCTGTGTCTTACAAGGCACTGACAATCAGCGGAATAACCATTGCAAGAACCAAAATAATAATAATGATGGAAGATATGATCTTCCTTGTTTTCCTGTTAAACATTCCATAAACCCTCCACACTTACTGAAAGGAATTATATATGAATTTTATACTTTTTGCAAGCACTCTCGTACTTGGTTTCATAATCGCAATCGCCGTCTCCAAAGGCAAAAAGACACAGGCCGCCCTGCAAAGAGATTTCTGGCAGAAAGAAGAAGCCGCCAACCGCACCAGACGCAAATCTTTAGACGACCTTGATTATATCAAACTGCCCATGGAAATCTTCCCGATGGACCTTCTGCCAGCGGTTCCCAAAATCGAGGATTACCGGCAGATCATCCTCTCCTTGTCGGAAAGCCCCATTGTAAATTTTACAGGCATCTCCAACACAGATCTCAAATTGCGCTACGGCGCACCCAATATTGAACTTTTGACTTCCTACGACCAGAATTACACCCTTTTAGTGAGAACCTTACAGCAATGGGCACAGGCACTTTATGACGCCGGTTATATGGCAGAAGCTTGTCAGCTCTTGGAGTTTTCCGTGTCCACCGGCACAGATGTGAGCGCCACCTACCGTTTGTTATGTGATATTTATCAAAAGCAGCATACGCCGGAAAAGATTTCCAGTCTCTACCCCATCGCAGAATCTTTGAATTCGGCCATGCGAAATCCTATCGTCCGTATTCTGCAAGAAGCTGATCAATCTTCCTGCTAGCCTCACTGCGGGTTAAGCTCTCAATCTGATAATCTAATATCAGTTTATGCTTGTCCGTAAGCTTATATAACTGCTCTTTCTGCGGAATGGTCAGTGGTGTATCGCGCTTTGCCTGATAGAGAAGGGGTTTGGGAAGAAACAGACTTTTATCCCCTTCTTTGGCTTCTTTCTCATAAAAATGATCTGTAAGCTTATCATACAGCGCCACTGTGGCCATGGCATCCGCAAGCGCTCTGTGCGCGCTGTGGGGAATCCCATAATATGTGCAGAGACTGCCAAGACTGCGGCTCTCCAGTTCCTGCAAATACTTGCGCGCAATCTTTAAGGTATCAATCCCACATCTCTCGAACTTCATCCGCCCATCCACGGCGGCCTTTTTTAGGAAGGAAAAATCAAACAGCACACTGTGCCCCAGAATCACCTGGTCCTTTGTAAAATCATGAAATGCCGGCAGAACCTGGCCAATCTGGGGCGCATCTGCAAGCTGTTCGTCACAGATTCCCGTCAGTTCCACAATCCGTTCTTCCAAGCTTCTGCCAGGATTTACAAAACTTTCCCACTGGGCGGTAATCTTTCCATCTTCGACTTTGACAGCGCCTATCTCAATTATCTTATCCCGTTTCGGGTCAAGTCCTGTTGTTTCCAAATCTATACATACATAAGAATCTGTCACTCTCATTCTCCATTCCGTATCTTTCATGCTCTCACAGTCGATAGACCGTCTAAATACATCTATACGAACACTGTCCTGGCTTCATAGGTAAGCGGGTCTCTCGTTCTATAATCAAATACCAAGATTGCTGGCTCTTCCCAAGGTTTTGTCTCTGGTGTCAGGGATTCTTCCCAAACCGGATACCAAAATATCTCCCCATGAGTCATTTTGCTCATCTGCCTGCTGTCATAGCCCCCATAGGCGGGCAGGTTCTTATATTCCGCCTCTTCCATGATATAGAACGCCCGAAGCCTTTTTTTAGATTCTGTCCTTATTTCCTCATCTTCCGCCGGAGCGAATGGGGGTCTGCTCTTCACATTCTCCCGCAGATAATAATCGTAAGTCAATACCTCCCTGCAAAGATCTTCCCTGTCCGCCAGCATTGTAGTCATCATAAACTCCATAAGAGCCTGATAACGGCTTACCCGCGCCTGGGCATTTGCCATATAACCTTCCTTCTGGCAAAATGCCGCCAGGGCCTCATAGAGTGAGAACGCATCAGGATACACCTTCTGCAGCAAAGACATGGAAGCACGAAACTGGCCGCTGTTATAGTAAATCTCCACCATCTCTTCCACTTCTTTTAAACACAATACCTTTTCATAAGGAAGCCATCTGGTAGAAAGCACCTCGTAAGGCGGCATGGAAAGATACTGCATCCCATAACTGTCCGCCATATCATACATGTGGGAACCCTTCAATACTTTTAGAAATCCCAATTGCAGCTGTTGGGGCTGCATTGCATACACCTCATTAAAAGACTGTGCAAAACTGTCATAATCCTCAAAGGGCAGTCCGGCAATCAAATCCAAATGGATATGAATATTATGTGCCTGCCGAATCCTCATAACCACCTCCCGAAGCCGCTCCATATCCCCATGGCGGCGGATTTCCTGCAGGCTCTCCGGATTTGTGGTCTGCACACCTATCTCCATCTGCATCAGTCCCGGCCGCATACGCGCAAGAAGAGAAAGCTCCTCCTCTGATAAAATATCCGCCTCTATTTCAAAATGAAAATTTGTCACACCATTATCATGTTCCAGAAGATACCGCCAGATCTCTAAAGCATGATGATGATTACAGTTAAAAGTCCTGTCTACTAATTTTACCTGTGGCACACGTTTATCTAAAAAGAACTGCAGCTCCCTTTTCACCATCTCCAAATCACGAAAACGTACCGTCTTATCTATAGAAGAAAGACAATAACTGCACCGGTAAGGACACCCCCTGCTGCTCTCATAATAAATTATCTTATTGGCAAACGCAGAAAGGTCGTTGTAGAGAAATGGTATCTTGGACAATTCCATAGGCTCCCGTTCCCTTGTCCTTACAATCCCATCCTGTCTGTATACAATACCAGAAATGTCAGAAAGCTCCTCTCTTCCTTTTGCCAGTTCCCGAAATGTCTGCTCACCCTCTCCTGTCATGATGCCCTTCACCATCGGAAACTGTGCAAGCACCTGCTCCGGATGATAGGACACTTCCGGGCCGCCAAGCCAGATTTCTGTCTGCGGCAGAATCTTCGGTATCTCCTTGAGCAGTGCACAAACCAGCTCCCAGTTCCAAATATAACAGGACACTGCCAGCAGATTGGGACTCCGCCTGTACAAATCTGAAAGAATTTCCTCCCGGCGATGATTGATCGTATATTCTACAATATCAATCTGCCGGTCCACAATCTGGCCTGCATATGCTTTCAAACTATATATTGCAGGATTCGTATGAATATATTTTGCATTGACTGCCATCAATAAAATTTTCATAGATTTCTCAAGCTTCCTTCTTTTGTGATTATCCAATATTAACGAATGCACTGACATATTTGTTCTAAGACAATTCATTTGGCCAAATACATGCTGGTCAATACATTAGTATATCACAGTTAGATTTTCGTCATTTACAAGAAATTAATGATATATAAATTAAAATTTTTTATATCATATACCAATTAATTTTTCGTTTATTTTTCAATATTTATTGTTTTTCTAATATTTTTTCACTATATCTTGTGGTTTTTAACTAAATTTACAAAAAATTCGTGAAGTATTTCGAAGAATTATTCCATATCGACTATCGTTATTAAAAATTAGAATATTATCTTTACGGAAATCAACTACAATGACAAAAAAGGGTGTGCGAATGAAGACTAGAATCAAGGAATTACGATTAGAAAGAAATCTGTCACAGCAAACTTTAGCGAATCTTCTGGGCATCAACCAGACAAGCTTAAGTAAAATCGAACGTGGCGCAAGTACGCCGGATGGGCTGCTTTTATTTGACCTGTCCAGATTCTTTCATGTCACCACCGACTATATTCTATTTCTTTCTGAAGAACGTCTGAATGCAGACAATTTGTTAGCTGACAATATGTTTCATCTCAAAAAATATCAGCATCTTATCGCCGTATATCAGAAAATGAATCAGAAACAACAAGAAAATTGTTACAAGTTTCTTTGCAGTATGCTGGGCATGAATGAGGAGCCGTAAAGACCTGAATTTAATGCCATGGTGAATCCATGCCTTTCATATTTTTATAAACTATTTATGTCATTTCTATCGGTCTGACAGTGCCCTGTTTAAAGAACCTTTGAAATTGTCAGACACGGTCTATGCGCCATGGGCGTATCTAAAAAGGCGGAATCTTGAGATTCCGCCTCACTTCTTTTTATCTGTCACTTCCTGTAAAAATCTTACAAGCTCTGTCAATAGCCGCCACTATCGCGAGTAGTGACGGCTTGCCTATTGCAATATAGGTAAAAAATCATAATTCGGGGTAGAAAGAGCCAAACACAAGTTTCACGACAATCACAGAGATGCTGTAAATCTGTCAAAAGCCGCCTGCCCTTCCGCATTCCGCTTATAAACGCCGGAGTCCTCAAGTACCTGCATGAACACATTACCAATCTCCTTATGCAGGATTTCCATAATATTTTCCTCATTTACTTCCTGGTATCCGGGCATAAATTCCTCGACCCAGTCTGCATGTTTCTCAAGCTCTTCATCAGCCCTGATGTCAGCGCCCGACACGATTGCCCGCGCAAGATGCTCCATCTCTCCCTTTAATCTGGCCGGGAGCACCGCCAGTCCCATAACCTCAATCAGACCGATGTTCTCCTTTTTGATATGATGCAGTTTTGCATGGGGATGATATACCCCCAGCGGATGTTCTTCTGTCGTAATATTGTTACGCAGTACCAAATCCAATTCAAACTTATCGCCGCGTTTTCTGGCAATGGGCGTAATCGTATTATGAGGCTCTCCATCCGTCTCGGCATAAATAAATACTGCCTCGTCACTATAGCTCCTCCATTTTTCTAAAATTACATCTGCCAGCGCCACCAATCTGTCCGTATCCTGATGAGAAATCCGAATGACAGACATGGGCCAATTGACAATACCTGCCTCCACATCCTCAAAACCCTTAACCGTAAAGCTTCTTTCCACAGGCGCCTTTGCCATGGCAAACTCATAACAGCCGCCCTGGAAATGATCGTGGCTTAAGATGGAACCGCCCACAATCGGCAGATCTGCATTAGAGCCTACAAAATAATGCGGGAACTGTTTTACAAAATCAAACAGCTTACAGAATGTATCGTGTTCAATCTTCATCGGTATGTGTTTGGAATTGAACACAATACAATGCTCATTGTAATACACATAAGGAGAATATTGAAATCCCCAATGACTGCCATTTATCGTCACAGGAATCACTCTGTGATTCTGCCTTGCCGGGTGATTGATTCTGCCGGCATAACCTTCATTTTCCATACACAAAAGACACTTAGGATAACCGCTCTGTTTCGCATTCTTAGCCGCCGCGATTGCCTTTGGATCCTTCTCCGGCTTGGAGAGATTGATTGTAATATCCAAATCACCATATTTCGTTGCCGCAACCCACTTCTGGTCCTTTTTAATACGGTAACGTCTGATATAGTCCGTATCCTGACTCAGTTTATAGAAATAGTCGGTAGCTTCCTTGGAATCTCTCTCATACTTCTCTTGAAATGTTCCAATCACTTCGCTTGGCCGCGGTACAAGCATACTCATAATCTTGGTGTCGAAAAGATCTCTGTATACAACACCATTCTCAGAAAGGATTCCCTTCTCATAAGCGTAATCCAGCATCTCGCCAAGAATTCTTTCCAGATCATCCACCGCAATTTCTAACTTCTCCTGTGACTCTTCCAATTCATCCAGTCCAAACAGTTCCAAAAGTCTGTTTGTTGTATAAATTTTATCCGCTTCCTCAATCAAACCGGTAAGCAAACCATATTGTACTAGTTCCCTGATATTTTTCTGAATCATACTTCTTTTCCTCCATGATGCTGCTCTTTACAGTTTCCTCGGCCCATCTCCAATTTCCACCACATAGAAATCAGCGGTCTTGCCAACACGTTCTTTGTAAGCCGCGCCCACTTTCTCCTTAAACTGCTCCACTGCTTCATCTTTCACAATACTGACTGTACAACCGCCGAAACCGCCGCCTGTAATTCTGGAACCAATTACACCGTTCACCTTCCAGGCTTCTTCCACAAGCACGTCAATCTCCTCGCAGGACACCTGATAATCATCCCGCAGAGACACATGAGAAGCATTCATCAATTCACCAAACAATTTCAAATCATTGCTTTTAAGAGCTTCCACCGCGCGGATTGTCCTCTGATTTTCATAAACCGCATGTTTTGCTCTCCTGACACGTACTTCATCTTTTATCGCAGATTTATTCGCCTCGAATTCCTCTTCGGATAAGTCGCCCAGTCCTGCAATCTTGACTACTGTCTGTAACTCTTCTAAAGCCTTCTCACACTCACTGCGCCTCACGTTATACTCTGAATTGACAAGGGAATGTTTCACATTACTGTTTGTCACTATAATCTTAGCTCCGTCCAGCACGAGTGGCGCGTACTGATAAGACAAATCTGCCGTATCCAAAAAGATAGCGTGGTCTTTTTTACCCATTGCGGATGCAAACTGATCCATAATACCGCAGTTCATCCCATTAAAATTGTTCTCCGAATACTGACCAATCTTTGCCAAATCGATATTGGTCACCTGAAAATCATATAAATCTTTCAAATAATATCCTGTCAGCACTTCCAAAGACGCGGAGGAAGATAATCCTGACCCATCAGGAATATTGCCAAACAGTGCAATATCCAGTCCACAGTCCATCTTCATGCCCCTCTCATCAAAAGCCCACATAACGCCCTTCGGATAATTGGTCCAGCCTGCCTCTTTAGAAGGCTTCAGATTGTCAAGACTACTCTCAATAATCCCCAGAGACGCAAAATTAACGGAATAGAAACGAAGCTTCCTGTCTTCTCTTTTCTTAACCGCCGCATAAGTTCCAATCGTCAATGCACAGGGAAAAACATGCCCGCCGTTATAGTCCGTATGTTCACCAATCATATTCACGCGCCCTGGTGCAAAATAGACATTGACTCCCTCCGTGCTTCCATAAACCTCTTCAAACTTCTTTAATACAGTTTCCTTCATACCCTCTCTCCTTCCCTTATTCCTGTTTTTTGTTAAATGTTTTGTATACCGCCGCTGTGCCACTCGCAAACCTTCGGTTTACTTGTTCGCGGGCTTCGCCCCATTAAATCCGTCAGAGATAAATGCGCCTGCAAGCAGTCGATTTATCTCTGGCAGATTTGGCACTGCTCATTGCCTCCGCGTACATCATATTAAATATTCTCAGATTCTTAAATATCCCTTTGTTATAGAAACCTGTCAAAATGTTATTTTATTTATTTGATTGATGAACTCTTCTACCTGCCTTAGGTATTCCCGGTTTCTTCTTGTTTCGCCTTTCTGCATTTCTTTCCGGTAACTGGTGGGTGACATTTTCTTCATTTGCCGAAAAGCCTTCGCAAACACCAGTGGATCCCGATATCCGCATGACAGTGCAATGCTCTCGATAGGAAGGGCAGTGAGCTGCAAAAGTTCCGTGGCTTTTGTAATCCTGAATGTGGTCAGAAACTGTTGCGGAGACATCCCAATGGAATTTTGAAACAAGGTATAGAGATAGCTCCTGTTAATGCACACATACTCTGCTACATCCGTCACCTTAATGGGATTGCAGTAATTGCTTTGGATAAAAGATACCGCTTTGCGCACATAGACATTAGCCCGGTCGGCTTCATTGGTCTTCTCTATTCTGCTGCCTTCTGCAATAACGGACAAAAAGACCCCCAGCTGTCCGTTGCGCCTAAGATCATTGGACAAGCCAAAGGTATTATGTTCCATCATATCTTTCACAATCCGGTAAAGTTCCTCGGATGCATCTGATTTAAAAACGGGCTGTCTCACCGACAGCCCAATATTTTCAATATATTCCCCTGCCTGTGTGCCGCTGAATCCAACCCACACATAAGTCCACGGTTCTTTTTCATCTGCCTGGTAAAATACCAGTTCATCGGGCATAATTAAAAAGCCATACCCCGCTTCCAAAAGATATACTTCACCGCCAATGGAAAATTTCCCTTTACCACTTAAAATATAGTGAATCATATAATGGGGTTTCAAGGCAGGCCCGAAACTATGCATGGATTCCGTTCTGGACAAACCACAGCAGTTTAAATACAGGCTGCCGGTCTGTGCGCCGGCAAACTCCAGCTTATAGGCTTTTTCCATCCTCTACGTCTCCTTTTCCAACGCCAATTTCCAGGAAAGCGCCTCTTTCCTACAGACATCATAGTCAAACTGATCTATAGCCTTCATAATCCTGTCCCTGCGGCCTGACCATGTTTTCCCAAGTTCATACTCCTGCAATGCCCACACAATTTCTTCACCGCCGTCTATATCATATTCTTCCATATATTTATCCAATGTTACAAGAAGCTCATATACCGCCTTTTTGTCAAAACGCTTCCTCTTTCCGGTATAAGATCTGTCAAGATGATAAGGCGCTATACTTTCATATAACTTCCTGTAAATTAACAGAAGTTCCGGTGTTTCCCTCTCCACAGCCTGCCAATCTCCTCTCTTGGCATCAGCTTCCAGCGCTTGTGCTTTATCCGCTACTGTCACGGCGCCCAGATATCTTGCGGCACTTTTTAGAGAATGAACCACCATAATGTATGCGGTAATATCTTTGTCTTCTAAAGCGCGCTCAATCTGTTCTACATTCTCTAAAATATTGTCAGCAAAATCTGTCAACACCTCAAGGTACAGAGCCCGGTCATTGTCGGAATAAGCCATACCGACCTCCACGTCGATGCCATCCATCTGCCAGTCCGACAGATCTTCTTGTTCGGGAGATTCTTGTCCATCCGATATTTCTTCTTGTTCAAAAACCAGCAGCTCCTTCGGCAGCCACTTGTATAAAATCTCGTTCAGATTATGCCTTTCAACAGGTTTCACCGCAAAATCATTGATGCCGGATTGCTGGAACAGTTCCAGATTCTCCTGGTCTACATTAGCTGACATTGCCACAATCGCCAATTTCTTATACTGTTCTCCTTCTAACCCCCGAATTGCCTTGGCGGTCTCCACACCATTCATTTCAGGCATCAGATGGTCCATGAACACAAGATCATAAGCGCCATCCTGCACCATCTCTACAGCCTGTCTTCCGCTCTCAGACGTATCCACCTGCATCTGATAAGGTCTGAGCAGCCCCTTAGCCATTTTCAGACTCACTCTGTTGTCATCCACAATCAAAATCCTGGCATTAGGAGCCGTGAACGCAATTTCTTGTCCTTCTTTTACCTCATTTTCTCCTCTTCCCATACGCTACAAAACACTTTCCAGCTTCCCAAGTAAAGCTTCTTTAGATATTGGTTTTACTATATACCCCGCTGGATTTAATGCAAGGCATTCTGTCACCGTGGACATGTCAGATTGTCCTGTCAGGAAAAGGACAGGAATATCCTTCGTATCCTCTCTGCTCTGAATAATCTTAAGGACAGCCGCCCCATTGTACAAAGGCATCAGATAATCCAGCAAAATTAGGTCTGGCTTATGTTTCAGCAAAAAATCCAACGCCACCTTCCCAGAATTGACCACAGACACCCTGTAAGTATCCTGCAGGTGGTAGCGCAGCGTCTTCAATACCGATACATCATCATCAATGATCAGTATATGCTTACGGTCTGATCTGTCGTCGGCCGGTTCAAAAATAACATCAGATTCCTTCATCATGATCAACACTACCTTTCTCTCAACCTATAAATCCTATATATAGTTATTGTATCACCTAATAGCACCCATTTCCACACAAACTTATCGTAATATATCCATTTATTTATAATCTGCTTTTATACTGAAGATATTTAAAATAGACTTCTTATCATAAAAAAAACGAAAATTTTCAGTTATTTTCCAAAAATTTCCGCTTCTCTTATATTCTATTATTCTGTTGGTGTTTCATATGCCTCCACATCTGCTAACAGCTGCTCCCAGGCACCCTCATTTTCCACATAATAAAGCGGACATTTCTTGCCGCCGCAATCATAATGCCGCAGAATATCTTCTGTGTTAAGATCATATTCCTCCAAAAGCCACGCCAGTGTATGTAACAAAGTCTCGTAGGTTTCCGGCGTAAAAGAACCGTCCTGGGCAAGATAACAACATTCAATAGAAACGGAATCCTCATTTCTAGTGGCCACCGCATAAGCCTGCTCATCAAGCGGAATACACTGTACCAGTTCCCCCTCATATCCAATAATAAAATGTGCGCTGGCGGACCGCTCATGTGTTTCCGCCAGATTTGCAAAATAACTGCGGTTCTGCTGGGCTGACGTTCCCGGGTTTGCCGTATAGTGAACGAACACACTTTTCACCTTACGAAGCTTCGTCCCAGGTCTGGAATATTCATTGACATCCAGGTAATCTTCCAGGATTTCCGGCGGTACTATCTTCTTACCGTTTAATTTGTCCGACAGTGTACTTATAATTCCTTCATCTTTCTGTACTGTTTCGCTCGTCCAATCACGGTGAATATAACGATAGACAGCTCCCGTCGCCTGATAGATAAGCGCCAGACACAGCACCACAAAGAGAAAGACCACCACCTTACTGATAATCTCTTTCCTGCGCCTTACCCTGCGGCGTTTCATGGACTGCACCGGCCGGGGATTTCCTGCCTGGGGATACTCCACCGGCAACACAAACTGTAAATCTTCCTCCTGACCATAAGTACTCGACCTGGACCGTTGCGGCCTCGCCTGTCTGGACGGTCTTCTCTGACCGGATTCTCTGGCCATACGGGACTGGCCAATCTGTTCTATCTCTCTGCCCTGCCGGGGATGGCCTGTCTGCCTTCTTTGACCGGATTCCCTGCCTGCACGTGACTGACCAATCTGTTGTATCTCTCTGCCCTGTCTGGACGGTCTTTCTTGCCGAGATTCCCTGGCCTGCCGTTCTCTTCTCTCCTGTGGGAATTCTCTCTCTTGTCTGCTTCTTCCCTGTCTGGATTCTCCCTCCCACTGAGTCCTTCTCTGCTGCCCTTCTCTCACCGGCCGCGGCTGACTTCTTTGTCTTTGCCGTGGACTGCGTGTCCTCTCTGTGTCCATCTCCCATAGTTCTATGGTTTCCTGCCGAGCACTTCTCCTGCCATCCCTCTGTAGCTGCCCCATTTATAATTCCCCTCTTTAGTAACTTTCATCCGGCCACCGGTATCTGTGCGCCTTACGGCACTGACAATCTCATCTGCATTTATTATAGTTGAGAAATCTTTAAAATATCTCTAAAACCGGTCGGATGTTTCCTTTTATACATCTATATTATTAGAGTGGGAAAATTAATAAAAGGTTACATAATTTCTTAAAATTTTTTTAAAATTATTTCTATTGCTTATTTTGCGAGCGGATATGCTCCACCACTGCGGCATGTAATTCCGAAAGTCCCTGCCGGAACAGCTCTTCATTCTCGTAATCTGCCTCCGATAAGCCTTCAAAAGTCTCTTCCATATCTGCCCTATGATAAATATAAAGTGAAGTCTCCACGTCACTGCCAGAAGGCTGTCTGACATCCATCGTAATCTCCTCCACGTTTCCAATCGCATAGAATAGCATAGCGGCATTAAAATATATCATATCCAAGTCTTCCTGGGAAATACTGCTGGTGGTTTTCTCATATGCAAACCGAAGAGAATATGGCTTGCTTACTGTCTGCAAAGAAAGGTCGCCTCTGAAATTAAGGGTTGGCGGCACCGGAAGCGCATTGACCAGGGCGCTTACCTTGACATTATCTCCCACATAGAGCGTCCGGTTTTTTGTCAAATCATCCAGCAATTCCTCCCGTATCTCCCCGTTGAGGCTTAACACAACCACATCCGTTGTAGCCTTCTCCAATGCTTCATTAGCCCTCTCCATATCCTGATAATATCTGTCCTCCACTTTACCGTAATCGGCCTTGATATAGACATAACATCCCCTATGGGACAGTTCATCTACGTTAATCTCCTTGGCTGGATAAATTACTGTTGTGGTAATCTCTTCATTAGGGAGATACTCTACAGCAAGTTCTTCCGCCTCCAGACTCTGCCCTTCCTCGTAGGGCAGAAAAATGGTATAGTGTTCCGTCTCCTCCGGGGCCGGAATCTGTGTCCCATCGCTATCTGTTCCCGGCACGTAGACATGGGTGGTTTCTGTATTGCTGTCCGTCCCCGGCACGGCATTTGTTTCGTCCGAATCTTCAGGTATTATAATATCCTCATGCTGTAACACGCCCTCATCTTCTTCCGCTGGTGTGTAAGTGTGCTGTGTCACACTCACAACGCCTCCGGCAAACCCCATATACGCTTTTAACAGATAATTATCTCCATAATCACCTATAGGCACCACGCGCCGTCCTTCATCAACTAACTGCAGAGTATCTTTGAGACTCCTTCTGGCAAATCTTCCCACTTCCTGTCTTGACTCTGCATGATAAATAATTACATCCTCATTTTCTTTCTCCGTCACCTGTCCACAAAGGCCTCGAATGCTCTCAGGCAGAGGTATCTGCATATCCGCTCCTGCCACAGTGTCCATGTCCTGACCGAAAACCATAATCTTGACACTTTCATGGCTCTTCGTAAAAGCAAACGCAAAAACCACACCTATTATCACTGCCGTCAAAGCCACAGCAGTGCGTAGGACTTTGGGCTCCTTCGCAATCACACCGATGCGCTCCTTAACACTTTTTCCACTGCCAGTCATAGTCGTCGCATTGCAGAGCAGATCATTGACCCGCCCCTTCTTGGTGATAATGGAAAGAAGGGTCTCTCCATAAGAAATTCTCTCCTCCTCACCCAATAATAAAAGTGCTGTCTCATCACAGGCTAATTCGCAATCCCGCTTTGACAGGACTGCCGCCGCCCAAACAAGGGGATGAAACCAATACACTGTCACAAGTAACCCCCGGAGAATCCCCCAGAAACTATCCCCATGCCTTTTATGACAAAGCTCATGCGTTAATACATGACATAACCGGTCCGTATTCTTTGCAGTCTCCGGTGGTAGATAAACTGCTTCCCGGCCCGGCAGCCCGTAAAGACAGGGGGATACTAAGTCCTCCACAAGATAAACTGTAACACGGCCATACATCCCGGCAATCTTTCGCGGCAGCTTCTCTTGCAGTGCGGATGCCTCCTGCTCGGAAAGCTCCATCACCCTGCGGTTCTTTTTCAGCCTACGGCTAAATGTCCAATTGGTGACAAAAATCCACGCCGCTGCCACAACCATGCCGCCTGTCCATATTGTACCCAATACATCCAGCCAGCTATAACGAAGATGCCCCACCATAAATGCAACACTGGGACCGTCGGACTTCATAAAATCATCATCGGCCGTGTAGATATCATCATCCGCCAACAAATGATAGATGCCTCTTTGGGAATTCATTGTAACCTGAATTGGTTTTTCCAACTGTTCTACCATATCATCCGTATTTAACCCGATAAGGTGATATATATCTATAAACCCTGCCATGGGCAGACTGACTGGTATCGACACTGGAATCATCAAACGAAGCACCACCAGAAACCAGAGTGCATACTGGAATCTGCTGCCAATCTTTCTTCTGCATATCCGCCGGACCAGCATAATACATAGAATCAGGACAGATACCGTGATTATGATTTCTTTCATGTTATAAGCCATTGCATTTCCTCCCGTTTATCGCGCCAGTATGTATTAGCAGTTCCTCTCTCTTTTCCGATCTGCAGATGCTTTCGCCTGCCCTAAGATATCATAGAGTTCTTCTATTTCTTCCTCCGATAAAGCCTGATCTTCCACCATGGCATTAACCATCATACCAAGACTTCCGCGATACACTTTCTGTAAGAATCCGCGCGTCTCCTGCATGGAAACTTCCTCTTTAGACACCAGCGGATAAAACACTTTCGCCCGGCCGCCCTCTCTGTGTGCGATGGCGCCTTTCTTTTCCATCCTGGAAAGCATTGTGATAACAATGTGTTTATCCCATCCCGTCTCCTCCCGCAGCATATTTTTCAGTTCCGTGATCGTACTCTCCCGCTCCCAGAGACAATTCATGATTTTCCATTCTCCATCCGACAAACTGACCATCTGCATTCTTCCTCCATTTTCTGTCTGGTTTCCTGTTTCTTTTGTATTCGGTATACTCATGTATACCTAATATTACCCTTTGGGTATACATATGTCAACCCTCATTTATATTAATAAGCTTCCTTGTGCACCAATAAAAAGGCGCCTGCCACCACTGACAGACACCTCCATAATGCACTTTCCTATACGACTATCTTTTATTATTTAATAACCCTCACTATATTTTCGGTACAATTCCTCCAACTGAGCTTGGTCATCAGCCGATACATTGTTTTCCAAATAATTCTTTATCTCTTCCAAGGACTCTTCATTCACCCCATCGCTTACTATCTCCAGACAGTCTGATAAGGTATCACTGTCCGCGTATTTTTCAATAATCTCTTCCGCTTTCTGCTTGTCGGCCTCTTCCATCGTTCCTATAATTTCTTCCGCCTTTTGGGCCGCCTGGGGATTACCACTGCTCTCCAGTGCTTTCTGGACAGCCTGTTCCATGACCTCCTGTGTCACCTTTTCTTTCACAACGGATTTGACTTTATTCGTGAGGGAGCCACTGGCAATCCCGATAATGACTGCAATACAGGCTATAATCAGCAGGCTTAAGAATACTATCATGCCATAACCCTTTTTCTTTCTGCGCTTTTTTCTCCTGCTCATGCTGCCTGTAAAACTCCTTCCTCTTTCAGAATCGCCTCAGCCATACTTCCTATTACTGCATTCTGCAATATCAGCTTTCTATTTCTTGTACATGTAGCAATGAAATACAAATTTATTATTCCAATACCCTTCCATAGCAGATTCCTGAAACATGATTTCCATATTATGATCTTTGGCAAATTTTTCAAATAATTCCCTGGAATAAAACAATTTTGGCAGATTTTTATACCGCTCGTGATAATCCGGTACTATTTCTTCACGGTATTTGATGAAGGCTTCCTTCTGCTGAATATCATGGATATCCAAAATCCCAATACTGTATTCCGCCTTTTCATACATTTTTTCCAAAACCTTTAAGGCATATGCCTCCTCTGGGAAATAGGAAAACACACTGTTAGAAAAGCAGCTGTCGTATCTGGGCATAACGGGCATGGAGACCGCATCCCCACACATAAGATCTTCTGTCTTCAGCACCTGTTTAGCCGTATCAATCAATCCCTCAGAATAATCTATGCCGCCGGTTCGAATCTGTTCCTCTTCAAATAAAAACAGATTAGCCCCCGCTCCACATCCGACTTCGTACACACTTCTAATCCCTCCCTGCAGTCTGGGAGGACACAGATTCTTCTTCGTTTCCGCATACTGTCCGTACAAGGCATCATATGTCAGTTCATTTACCACATCAAATCCGTTACTTCTTTTTAATTCCAGAAATATCTTTCGATTATCAGCCGCTTCCCCCATCTTATCCAATTCACCATGTCTTTTATTCCACAGACTCTTCCATTCGTTTTGCATATAAATCACACTTATCCTTACCCTTTTATTATTGACATTTTTTTAAAAACTCCATAAAGGTTTCCTTATTTTCCTTAGCGCTCTCCTTCGGTCTCCCAAGATCTGCCCGGGCCCCCAGCGCCACAGGAATTTCAAACAGGACAGGCCCTTTCTCCTCCAAAATACGTTTGCCAATCTGGTCTACTTCCCCCAGGGTTTTAAACTTATCTACAACCCTGTACCCGGCCGCACCGGCGATATCTGCAAAAGATGTCTGCTGGCAGCCCGTTGGCATAGCACCCACTGACTCATGGGCCATATTGTTAATGACAATATGATAGAAATTTTCAAGCCCCTGGGACGCTATAAAGGGCATCGCCCCCATATGCATCAGGGCCGCACCATCACCGTCAATACAGACTACCGTTTTATCCGGTCTTTTTGCTGCCACACCCAGGGCAATCATAGACGCATGTCCCATACCGCCCACTGTCATAAAGAGATTTTCATGATTGCCATAGATTCTGTCACTCTGTTCATACAACTCACGGGATATCTTGCCGGTGGTAGATACAATCGCCGTCTCCCGGGGCAACGCCTGTAGAATATGTCCTAACACCTCTTCCCGCTCCATCGGGTTGCCATTGGACCAGGAAAAAGGCGCCTCTTTCTCAAAAGTCCCCTTCTTTACGATAATGGCAAACTGCTCTCCTCTCTCCAAAACCAATCCTGCTTCCTGCAGAATGGCCTCCATCTCCTCTTCCGACGTGTTCTGATCAATCACGCTGTAAGTGACAGCAAGGGTCTCAAACAATTCACAGGTAATCTTCCCCTGAAACACATGCTGGGGCTCATCTTTGACACCGGGCTCTCCCCGCCATCCCACAATAAAAAGCATGGGAACTCCGTACACATCCCCGTTGACCAAAGATGCCAGAGGATTCACAATATTGCCGATACCGGAATTTTGCATATACACACAGGCCGGCTTTCCGGAAGCAAGATATGTCCCTATGGCTACTCCCACTGCCGCGCCCTCATTGACTGTCACATAATGCCGCAGGCTGCCTTTATATGTCTGCAGGCCGTCGCAAAACTGCTTCAATGTGGAATCCGGTACGCCTGCAATGGTGTCGATTCCCATGCTTTCCAACTGTAATAAAACTTTAGATGCTTTCATTGACTCTCTCCCATTCCTCCACGGTATCTATCTCCACAATCTGTCCTTCCAGAACCTCTTCCACAGTAAGTTTAAGCCGTCCAAGATTCCTGTCCACCACTTCATCCCAGAACAAACCGCCGTTCTCCTCTTTTTCATAGGCCTTAACAATCTCTTCCTGCAGGATGCGGGCGTCTTCTTTCTGAAAATAAGAAACCCCCACCATGTTGAATACATCGCTTCCGCCCTTGCCTACTCGGGATATCAGGCCATCTTCCTGTTCGAATACCCAGTCATCGGAAAATCCCTCTACCATCTTACCATAGTAACAGGAATTCTTTAAATCTTTTCGGAAAATGGATGCATCCGCCACATACAAATCGGATTCACAAATAAAACAGTCCGCAGTACCGAGAACGTCTTTTGCCGCATAAATAGAAGAAATATTATTCTTCGTCTCATAATCCGGGTTGTGCAGAATGTGTACTTGCGGATACTTTTCGCACAGCGGTTTAAACTGTTCCCCCAGATACCCTGTCACGATATAAATCTCTTCCACAGGCCGTCCAAGCAGCCCTTCTATAACCGTCTCGATCATGGGTTTCCCATGAACCTGCATCAAGGGTTTCGGCGTTTTTAATGTCAGGGGCCTCATACGGCTTCCAAGCCCCGCTGCCATCAGAATTGCTATCTCTTTCACCAGTATTCTCTCCCTTTATATCTCATCAATCAAACGTATGATATCCTTAAAAGGCATCAACCGGGAATCCACTTCCAGTGCCCTGTGGTTTCTTAAAATCTCCACCGCAGTACTCTGCATGGCCGGAAATGCGCTCCGCGTCAGCTGATTGGCATAGATAACGATATTAACACCTGCTGCCGCAAGCTCTTCCTCTGTAATGCTGTTAAAAGATGTGGGCACTACCACAATGGGTGTCTGGGTATTCTCCTGCCGGAATTTATGGCAAAATTCCAAAATCTCATCGGGCGATTTCTTGCGGGAATGTATCATGATGCCATCAGCTCCTGCACCCACATAGGCACGGGCACGGTTTAGTGCATCCTCCATACCTCGTTCCAGAATTAAGCTTTCAATCCTGGCAATGATCATGAATTCATCCGTCCGCAGTGCTTTCTTGCCAGCTTTTATCTTCTCACAAAAGTTTTCAATACTGTCCTGCGTCTGTTCTACTTCGGTGCCAAACAGAGAATTTTTCTTAAGACCGGTTTTATCTTCGATGATCACTGCCGAAACACCCATCCGCTCTAAGGTTCTCACATTATACACGAAATGCTCCACCAGACCACCCGTATCTCCATCCAAAATAATCGGCTTCGTGGTCACATCCAGCACGTCATCGATGGTACGGATTCTGGACGACATATCCACCAATTCGATGTCCGGTTTGCCCTTGGCTGTGGAGTCACAAAGAGAGGATATCCACATAGCATCAAACTGATCCAGTTTTCCGTTACTTTCCACCACCGTCTTCTCTGCAATCAGACCGGTCAGCCCGGAATGCACTTCCAGCGTTTTGACAATGGGCCGCATGGCAATTAACTGGCGCAGCCTCTTTCTCCTGAATTCCGGCATGATCAGCTTCTCTTTCATTTGGTCGTCTATGCGCTTTACATTTTCATTGTAAGTATAAGGAATCTCAATCAGTTCTCCGCCATACTTATGAAGATTGGCAATCACATTCTCACGGATAATCGCTTCCGGACCCTCTGACCAGTTATCCCCGTGCACCACATAATCCGGCCGCAGTTCTTCCATAATCTGATCGTACATAATATCCTTCTGTACCATCACCTCTTTGACCAGTCCCGTCTGTTTCACAATCTCCATGCGCTTCTCCAAGGAAATCGTTGGAAACCGGTTGAAGCCCACCATAGCGCTATCTGTCAGCACACCCACATAGACTTCCCCGTACTCATTTGCTTTCTTTAAGATATTTAAATGCCCCTCATGTATCACATCCGTACAGAAACATGCATATACTTTCTTCATAGCACTCTCCATTCCCTTCTCTTTACACCTGTACCTTACCTGCTCATTCATGATAGATAACAGGGGTGGTCACTTCACATACCTTTAATGCTTCTTCGAACACATCCCAAAACGCCTCAATATCCTCCTGGTCAATGGCGCCCAGCGCACAAAGTCTGAACATGCCCATCTTCTCTACCTTACCGGGATAGATTGTAAACCCTCTCTCATAACAATAGTCATGCACTTTCTCAAAATCCCAATGACTGTCATCAGGATATAGAGCCGCCGCCACCAGACCGGATTCCTGCCCCTCGGGTATATAGGTCCTGAAACCTAACTTAGACAAACCGTTTTTGATGGCCCCAAATATACGACAGTGTCTCGCCCACTTATTCTCTTCGCCTTCCGCAAAATATTCCTGTAATGCCTGCCTCACTGAATAAATCACCTGCACAGGCGGCGTAAAATGCATCTCCCCATGTTCCTTCGCATAGGCGTACTGCATATACAGATTACAATAATAAGAACGCCTCGGATACGCAGCTGAAGCCTCTATCATAGATTTTCTACCGATGATAAAAGACAATCCCGTCATGGCCATAATGCCCTTCTGGGCTGAAGCCATACAGAAATCCAATTCGTCCGCTTCCATATCAATAGGCCTCATGGCATAGGTGGAAGTGGTATCCACCACAAACATCCCATGATAACGGTGTACCAGCGCTCCAATTTCCCGGATTGGGTTTAACAGCCCCGTTCCCGTCTCATGATGGGTGGTATAAACCAAGGCGATATCCGGATTCTCCTGCAGTGTCTTCTCGATCACGGAAAGATCAGGCTGTCTGTTTAAAGGCATTTTCAAATTGATGAAAGGCAGACCATAGTATTCACAGATTTCTGCTCCCCGGCTGCTGTACGCGCCGTTGTTGACAATCAGAATCTTCTTTCCTTCCGGAAGCAGGGAATTGAGACAAATATCCATGTTGATTGTACCGGAACCACAGAACAGAACCGCCGCAAACTCTGCCGGGTCTGCATGAACAATCTTTAAAAGCCCTTCTTCCACTTCCCGCATAATAGAGACAAACTCCTTCTCCCGCGGACAGATATCAGGAACCACCTGCGCCATCTTCACTGTATCGGTTGTGGTGGCCGGACCCGGATTTAATAATACATTTCTCTTTACCATTTACTTATCCTCCTGTTACTTCCTGGAACGTTCTACTAATTTTTCAATGATATACTTGGCACCTGTTTTACCGCTCTCACCATTATTATAAATATACTCTTCTTTCATCTTTTGCATGGAATCTGTGGAAAATTGCTGGTCAAACAACAATTTATCCACCGCATCCCTAAGCTGGTCTTCCACATGCTCCGGTTTTATAGAAATACCTATCCGGTTTCGCAGTTCTATATCAATCGGCACCGTGGTAAGTTCCTGGTAATCCGGATTCAAAATCTTCATGGGCGTATCAATAAACAGCACTGGTTTTAATGTGGAGAAAGAATACTCAAAAGCAATACTTGACCAGTCAGTAACCAGTAAATCCGCCATATATACAGTCTTATTAGAGGAAAAATCCTTCTGGAACACAATATCATAGGCTTGATACTTCTCCGCCAGAGCATCTATCCTTCCCTCATAATGACGGACATACTGCGGATGCGGACGCACAATAATATGATAGGAAGTCTCAATCAACTGATCTAACATCCCCTCTATACAAGAATCCAGGATATTATCTTTCTGCCAGGAAGGAGCAATCAGCACTGTCTTATCCTTTTGTTCTCCGGCAACATCTTCCTTTAGCATGGCATCATAGGCCGTCGTCATATTGTCAATGACACTGGAACCCCATTCCACCAAATTCTTTGCCGGCAATCCATACTTCTTTTCCCGCTCGGCAATTTCACTCTTATTCTTAGGCCCCGATGTAAAAACAGTGTCATAGTGGTCCAGCGCATCTTTGTGAAATGCCAGATTGGCGCTGTTGACATCATGGGGCACATAAATATATTCAATGTCCTTCTGTACATAAGACCGCTTTAACTGGAAATTTTCCAAGTCCGGCGTGGTCATGACCATGATATCCGTCTCCATCTTCATCATCAGCACAATCATTCTGTGCTCTCCGATGTAATATGGTTTAAACTGGCCGCTCTCCATCCCAAACACTTCATCTTCCGGATCGCTGGTGATATAATGAATGACAATGTTTGTTCTTCTGATAATCTCTTCTATAATATCTTTATAATATTTATAAAAGCCATTTTTCTCCGAATAAAATACAATCTTTTTATCCGGCGTCTTTAAAAACTTCTTATAATCTGCCTTTTCCTTATCTCGATATGGACTCTTTCTGTCTTCCTTTTGCTTGGAAGTCATAAAGGCTTTCGCCTGTCTTAGTTCTTCTTTGCTCTTTTCTAGCGCCTCATAATCGATATAGTCCTTAGGGTTAATCCAGATATTTAAAAGAACCAGCTGGACAATCGATAAAATATTACTGCAGCTCCAATAAAATCCCACGCCTATAGATACGAAAAATCCCAAATACAAAGACAATGCCACAGAAAAAATCATTGTGCCATATTTATTCAAGGCACCCTGTTCAGACTGCAATACGTTTATCTTGTTCTGTACATAACACATGAAAAAGGCGGATAACGCCGCAAGAAGAGGAATCAACAAAGTAACTCCTCCTGTCTTGACAGGAATATCCGTCAGATTCGTTCCCCGCTTGACAGCCTCCACCACGCCCATCAAAAGTGCCAGCTGGACGAATAGAGGAATCAAATCCGCAAAGGGACTGTATTTCTCTCTCTTAAATAATTTATATTGCTCCTCGGAAATCGCTTCCTGGTTGCCCAGATAGGCAGCACTGATATGATTCATCTCCGGCTGCATCCGCACCGTCTTGATCGAATTTTTCTGCACCCAGACTGACAAAGGCAGCAAAATCACCTTTGTCAGAAATGTAAATACTAGGATTGCCATCCAATAATTATGGCAAAATCCATAACATAAATTGATCAACCAGACCAAAACGCCTATCACTGCATCTATCAATGTACCCATAACCGCCTCTTATTCGTCCACGTCCTTAAATTCAATTGCACTTTTTTGTGCCCCGTCATCCTTTTTATTCTTTTTAAAAAAGGCAAAAATCTTATGTCTGAAAATCGTAAATACTGCACCCAGAGCAATCAGCACACCCGCAACAGCCTGAATGATATAAGTAACTGCGGATGGATCGATATAAGCATGTACCGGCAGCGTGAAAAGATACCAGCCGCACATAAAGAAATAAGAAAACTTCGCTGTCTGTGATAATAGTTTTTTCATAATAGTTTGTCCCCTTTCATTTTACAACCCCGCCCTAAAAGCGGGGTTTTCATAATAGGGTATATTATACTCCAGTTTCTTCCATTATACAAGCAACCGCCACTTCCCATATTCTTAAAATATCCTTAAAATATCTCTTCCCATTTCGGATACAATACTTCCTAGTATGCCCTGCCCCAGTAAACCATCTTCTTCGCAGGTTTCCCGCAGCACACGCAGACATCGCTGATATTTTCCTGCTCAAAAGGAATACAGCGGCTTGTAACTGCCAGCTCTTCCTTAATCTTATCCTCACATGCCTGCTCTCCGCACCACATAGCTTTCACAAAACCGGATTCCTCGGTGAACAACCTGCGGAATTCTTCCATGTCTTTGGCAACAAAAGTATGCTTCTCTTTATGTGTACGTGCCCGTTCTAACATTTCCCTCTGCATCTGATCAAGGATTTCTCCTGCCTTTGCCTCAATCTCATCCAAGGAAACTTCTATCTTCTCTCTCGTATCCCGGCGGCAGATCACACACTTGCCCGCCTCTATATCCTTAGGCCCGATCTCCACACGAATGGGAATACCGCGCATCTCCTGCTCAGAGAATTTCCAGCCTGGACTCTTGTCCGTATCATCCACCTTTACACGAAAAGCTCCCAGTCTCTCTTTTAACGCATATGCTTTTTCAAGCACGCCTTCCTTCTTCTGCTGAATAGGAATGATCATAATCTGGGTAGGCGCAATCCTAGGCGGCAGTACCAGACCTGAATTATCACCATGTACCATAATAATGGCACCGATCAAACGGGTGGATACTCCCCAGGAAGTCTGATGCACATACTTCAAAGTATTGTCCTTATCCGTAAACTGTACCCCAAAAGCTTTCGCAAAGCCATCTCCGAAATTATGACTTGTACCGGACTGCAGAGCTTTTCCGTCATGCATAAGCGCTTCAATGGTATAAGTGGAAACAGCGCCTGCAAACTTTTCTTTGTCTGTTTTACGACCCTTCATCACGGGAATGGCCAGCACCTCTTCACAGAAATCCGCATAAAGATTCAGCATCTGCAGTGTTCTCTCCTCAGCTTCCTCGGCGGTTGCATGGGCAGTGTGCCCTTCCTGCCATAAGAATTCCCTGCTGCGCAGAAAAGGCCTGGTCTCCTTCTCCCAACGCACCACAGAACACCACTGGTTACAAACCTGAGGCAGATCTCTATAAGACTGTACCACATTTTTATAGTAATCACAGAATAACGTCTCTGACGTAGGTCTGACACACAGTCTCTCCTGTAAAGGCTGTAACCCGCCATGCGTCACCCAGGCCACCTCCGGCGCAAACCCTTCCACATGGTCCTTTTCTTTATTCAACAGACTCTCCGAGATAAACATGGGCATATACACATTTTCCACGCCAGCTGCTTTAAACCGTTCGTCCATCTGCCTTTGAATCAACTCCCAAATAGCATATCCGGCCGGCTTAAACACCATACATCCTTTGATGCTCGTATAATCCAAAAGCTCCGCCTTCTTCACCACATCCGTGTACCACTGTGCAAAGTCATCCTCCATCGATGTGATTGCTTCCACTAATTTTTTGTCCGCCATTTTCTCTCTCCTTCCTCTAAAAAGGTAAATTCCTTCAAAATTACCTATTGACATTAAAAAACGCCCAGATCTCATCCCCAAAGGGACCGAAATCTCGGCGGTACCACCCTAATTAGCACATAGCTCTCTTCTCCTACCGTTATCGCCGGTGTTACGCTGTGTTTATCACACAGGACTCCAAGGCCGGTTCCGGATAACTTCCGTAAGAATCTTCCACCACTGATTCTCTCTCTGTCACGTTCCTTATCCGTACTATTCTCTTCTTCGTCACGTTCGTAATATGCCAGCACAGTCTGTTAGTCTGTGCTGTTTCTTGCGTTTTATTCTAAGTGGGGAAACTGATTTTGTCAACTGCTATTTCTCCAAAATCCGCTTGTCTTGATATAGATATTCCCCGATTCCCATCAACATAAACATGAAAGGCGTACAACAAATCTGCTGGTAACAGAAAAAATTATAAGCCATATAGGATACTGCCGCCGCCGCAATTCCTGTGAGTAAAACATCCCTGTGATCTTTTTGCAGAAACCGCCGAATAGATGTCATAAAAATACCGGCATAGGAAACCAATCCCAGAATTCCCCCATTGATCAATATATTAAACCATTCATTATGAACGTTGGTAAGCACTTTCTGTCCCCAGAGAAGCTCTTCTTCCTGGCTGTAATAAGCCGCCACATAACTGCTCAGACAATCAGGCCCTACGCCCAAAAGCTTATGAAACAGATTCTCCTCCTGAAAAATCTTAACGGCAAAGCTCCAAATCCGGCCCCGGCCGTTCCCCCATGTATCATCCCAGGTAAAATAAGATACTGCGGAAAGCTTCTGCGCCGCCCATTGCGGCAAAAACCCGCCGGTATTAAGAAAAATGAGTGCAGCTAATCCCACAAGTACCACGCCCGTACCCACAAGCACCAGCTTTCGCACCAACAGCATTGTCTCCACAGGATACGCTTTCTCCTTCCTCCGCCACAACACGATATACAACACCAGACAGATACCCAAAAGCGCCCAGCTGAATCCAGATTGTAAAACCAGCCGGGTCAGAAAATCATAATGCAACTCTGGGTTCGGATTCACCTGCATCAGCAAGGACATGACTTTGCCAGCAGTAAAAAAGGAAAGACATACCGCCACAAATCGGCGCAGGCTTTCTCTGTTCTCCACACAGACCCAGAAAAACACCAGCATAAAACCAGCCAGGGCAAAGTAGGCGCTGTCACTGTTTTGTGTCACTAAAGAGCAGAACCCTATTACCATATAAATCCCGCTTATGATTCTCCATGTCCTGTTTTGCGCATAAAGAAATACCGCAATTCCCACAGGCAGCACTACGATCAGATAGCTCGCATACCAGGTAGCCTGTCCCATTGTGGAGAGAAACTGTGCCATCTGGTCGTCTGTCAGCCCCTGATAGAAACCAATTGGGTCTATCCCTACACGGTGCAGTACCCCAATCGCAAATACCACTGCCGACACCGCACACATAATAAGCAGCATGGAACGATAAAACTTTCCGAAACGGGACAATAACCAATACAGCAGTACAAAACTCACCTGCGATAACAATCCCATATTCCATCCGAAGGAACCCCAAAGAGCATCCTCATAGAATCCGCCAAATACGGCCGCCGCTATGGTGAAGAGCAGATACGCAAATGCAAAGCCATCCGTCACCGACAACCGTAGCTTTTTCTTTTCCCGCAGCCAAAAAATACCATACACAACCACTAAAATCAAAAGCGGCATAAAGCCAAGGCGTAACATATTTTTATAGATAACAAACTTAGCTTGTCCAATTTGATCATAGCCGTCCCTGGCATATAGGGGCACCATAATGCAAACAGCCGCTGCCACCACCGCCAGCAGATATTCCACAATCTGTCCTACAATCTCCATGCCCTCATTATCGTTACTGCCTTTTATCTTATTTAACTTATTGCTCATGCCTTCTCCTTATCTTCCCGAAACAGTCCCTCTCCCATCCCTAACAGGATAAAGAGATAAGGTGTACTCAATACTTGTTGAAAACTCACCATATTATGTGCCGTGTACGCCAAAAGACTGACTGCACACACATACAAAAGCGGTTGTTTACCCGCCTTCTTACTATACCGCACCAGGGCGCTGATTACAAATCCCATATAAAAAAGCAGTCCAAAAGCTCCCGTATTTAGTAAAATGGAAAGCCCTTCGTTATGGGCATTGGTCAACCTTTCCGTACCAAATCGCCGCACCAATCGAGCAGCCAACGATGGCTGCTGATAAATATAAGCCGCAAAACAATCCGGCCCCACGCCGAACATTTTATGTAACATATCTAATTCCTGATAAGCTTCTATACTACAATTCCAGGCTGTGCCCCGTCCATTACCCCAATCTTCCCGAAACAACATTACCTGGCTGTCGTTCCTGTCATCATAAAGCTGTAACACCTGCCCACTGTCCCTGTCATCGTAAAGCTGTAACGCCTGCCCGCTGTCCTGGCCGGATGTCACTGCATCTTCGTTCTGATAAAACAGTCCGCCTCTTACTATCAATCCACTGAAACCGACACACAAAATAACCATTACAATCATAACACAAATGATTCGCCCAAATCTATTCGCACACAAATTTCTTACTTTATCGCTATCCTCTATACCTTTCTTACACACCCACAGTCTAATCATCAGATATACTGCCAGTAAAAGGCATAAGGCCCACAAAGTAATATTTGTATCTGTCAGCCTCTCCAACACCGTAGGGCTGCCCCCATTTACAGCACTTCCATAATTCATCTGCAGACCAGGCAGACAACGAAACAATCTTCCCGTCTGACATCCCGCCGCAAATATCATACATAACTCTATCCATCTATAAAGCCGCCGGATAGTACGTACAGACAACAGCAATAGCATCGCAAATACCGCTCCAAATACCAGATAGGCACTCTCGCTTCCCTGTACCACACCGGCAAACATTGCCACAAAACTATAGAAACCGGCAAATATCTTCTGCCATCTCTTTTCACTGTACCAGTAAAGTGTCATTCCCATGGGCGCCGTTACCGACCAGTAGCCGCAGAACCAGTTGATATTCCCCAGCGTAGAGATAAACACCGGCGTCTGTCCTTCCATGACAATGGGATATATAGAATAACGGTTCAATATCCCTAACAGAAATACCCCTGCGGCTGCTGTGAGCCAAACCATCAGCCAGCCGGCACTGCATCTAAAATACACAGAAAAGAGAAAATACAAAAGGACCAATGTCAACTGCATCACGGTCCCCATATGCCAGCCCTCAGCACCCCAAAGCGCCTCTTCCTGGTAAGAAGAACACAGATAAGAGAGCACCACTGTCATAAAATATCCATAGGCAAACCAATCCGTCACAGACATCCTGCGATAGTATTCTGTAAGCAATCCCGGACGCCTGATCAGAGTGCCCAAAACAAGGATAAGCATTACTGCCAGGACAGGAAATGTCACATTCCGGAAAAAGACATACTTCACCTCTCCAATCCGCAGATATCCGCCGGGCGCATAGTAAGGATAAACTGCTGCCATCATCAGGAAATACAAAGATAGGATAATTTGCCCGATTATTTTTCCATAACCTTTATTTTTATTGTTTGATACTGCCTTCACCGATTTATCACCAGCATATTTTTCTGTTTTCAGTTCCTGTATCACCATTCCATAATATTTAGATTATATATGAAATAAGCCGCCAGTCAAGAGGTGGTATTGAAGTAACAAAAGCGGCACTTGATGATTTTACAAAAGCACAAAGACGTATGCTATTGGCCAAAGAAGAAAATGCTCCTAAAACATATGCCGATCTTAAAGAAGAATATATAACATTGAAAGCCTTGCTCACGGTGGCGGGCGTCAATCTTACAGAAATTGACAGAATTAAAGAATAGTCACAATAAAATAGTACAATTTTAAGGTGTAAAGCAGATTAAATCATCCTAAAGCTTTGCACCTTCATTTTTGTTATTCATCAAATACGTATCATCATTATAACTTCTTTGCTCTTTCATAATTTCACAAATCACAATCAACGAGAGCGGCCCCTTGATAATCCCGCCTACCCCAAACAGCTTGACCCCCGCATAAATGGCCAAAAGCATATAAACAGGCGCTACCCCGACACTCTTTCCAATAAGCTTAGGTTCCAGCATTTCCCGCGTCAAGATACAGCCCCCATACAAGACCAGACAGACAGTCATACGCACAAACTCTCCATTAAGCAACTGCCATACGGAAAGCGGCACCAACACAATCCCTGTCCCAATAAATGGCAGCATGTCCAGCACACCCGCTAAAATACCAAGAAAAATACCGCCGCTGATTCCGGCCACGCTCAAAACCACACTGCACAGCAGGCTGATAATCACTAGAATCACGCCCTGGGCTTTCATAAAAGTGACGATATAAGAAAGCACCCCTTCCATAACCGACCAGATAAATCTAAGGTCCTGTGCCGATTTCATCCACTCTACCATCTTAGCGTAATCCTTTTCCAACAAAAAGACCGCAATACAAGTAATGGCCAGAAAGCCGACTGCAGAAAATATCCCTTTAAAACAGCTGTAGGAGGAAGACAGAATCTGCGGCACCACCTGTATCTGTACGTTTTCCATAATCACCGTCATCTGCTCGATGATATAGCCCTCAATCTCCTGCCCATTCCAGCCGAATTTCCCGTCCATCTCGCAACAGCACTGGTGGAAAAAGAGCTCTACCTGGGCTCCCACTTTATCGCAAAGAGCCGGCAGATTCTGCAGCTGCTTCGCCCCCAATACCATAATGGCCCAAAGCGCACTGCATGTCAGCAACAAAAGGGGCAGGACAATACCCACTGCCAGGAATTTCTTTCGAAGGGGAATCTTGCGCTGTATTTTTTCTAGCAGAGGATATAATAACGTAATCAACACAAAGGCAGACAAAAAAGGGGCCGCCAATGTAAAAAGGTAACGAAAGAAAAAATAGACGAGAACCGAAACAACACATGTTTTTATGACCCTGTTGCTCCACAGTTTTTCTATTAGCTGATCACTGCTCCACATCATTTACGCTCCATCTGTCATTTATAAGGCCGGGTTTTCCAAGACGGAAGCCTTACAATTCCATAAAAAAGAAGCAGATCGTTTATCTCTGCCCCTCTAACTGACCCTATTGATAGTATCTTTCTTTTCTCAAATCTTATACTAGATATCCGCTTTAACCCTTGCCGCAATTCCATGGAACCTGCCGCTTTCATAAAACAGTTGCCTCTACGTATTTTCTTTCATATCCTCCTCTATCGCCTGCCGAAACATTGCAAAGGCCTTCCCCTCCGGCATAATGGAAAAAACCATCTTCTCCCCGGTCGTCGGGTGATAGAACGCTAGTCTGCCCGCGCACAATGCTATGTCCTTTACTCCCATCTGTCTTGACAGGCTGATCGTCATGGCATCCGCATATTTATGATCTCCCAGAAGTCCCAGCCCTGCATTGGCCATCTGTACCCGTATCTGGTGGTGGCGGCCTGTCTGTAAGCGTATCTTTACGAGAGCACTCTGACACGTCTGGCCTTCTGTAAGTTCCATTTCTTTATACTGCAGTGTGCGAAACCGCAGGCGGGCCTCCTTCGCCCCCTTCACTTCTTTTGGCACTACTCTGGATAAGTTGGTCCTGCCGTCTTTTAACAGATAATCCGCAAGCGCGCGCTCTTCCGGGATGTCTTGTCCACAGACTATGGCATAATAGTCCTTCTCCATCTGCTCTTCTGTAATCTGCCTGCTTAATCCAGCCGCTGCCGCTTTGTTCCGGGCAAAAACCAGTATACCCTCCACCGGCTGGTCCAGGCGGTGAACCATGCCTACATAGGGCGGATTCCCTATTGCCTTTCTTCCTGGCAAAGAATTTGCTTTCTCCTCCTTCGCCAGATATGCCGTTATCTCACTGACCATATCCCGCTGGCCCACCCGCGCTGTCTGTGTAGCGATTCCGGCAGGCTTATGGCAGATGATCATATCTTTATCTTCGTACAATATGCGTGATTTCATTAAATTTTAAACCTATAGCCGATTCCCCAGATTGTCTCGATATATTGAGGTTTGGCAGTATCAAACTCTATCTTCTCGCGAATCTTCTTAATGTGTACCGTCACTGTAGCGATATCTCCGATGGAATCCATATCCCAGATTTCCCTGAACAGTTCTTCTTTGGAATATACATGGTTGGGATTTTCCGCAAGGAAAGTCAATAAGTCGAATTCTTTCGTGGTAAATACTCTTTCCTCCCCGTCCACATAGACCCTTCTGGCAGTCTTGTCTATCTTAAGCCCTCTGATTTCAATGATATCATTCACCTTCTGGTTGCTGCCCACCAGTCTGTCATAACGAGCCATATGCGCTTTTACTCTGGCCACCAGCTCGGAAGGGCTGAAAGGTTTGGTCATATAGTCGTCTGCGCCCAGGCCGAGACCTCTGATCTTATCAATATCATCTTTCTTGGCAGATACCATGATAATAGGAATATTCTTTTCTTCACGAATCTTTTTACAAACTTCAAATCCATCCATCCCCGGCAGCATGAGATCTAAAATCACCAGATCATAATTACCTGCCAAAGCAGTCTCCAATCCTGTATCTCCGTTATTCTCAATGGTCACTTCAAAATCGCTCAATTCCAGATAATCTTTCTCCAAATCCGCAATTGCTTCTTCGTCTTCCACGATTAAAATTTTACTCATATTATCTCATCCTTTCCATCATTCTTTCGATGCCGTCTGATATTTTCGTATTACAAAATGCATACAGGTGCCTTCACCCTCTTTACTGGTGGCCCATATATAACCACCATGGTCTTCTATAATCTTCTTTACAATGGAGAGGCCGATACCGCTGCCCCCTTTGGAAGAATTGCGGGATGCATCCGTCCGGTAGAACCGTTCAAAAATATTAGGCAGATCCTTCGCGGCAATCCCCTTACCGTTATCTTCAATCTCTACACGGATAGAATCCACTTCATCCAAAATCCGGATATCTATAATACCTTTCTCTTTATCTGAATATTTCACGCTGTTGCCAATAATATTATTAATGACCCGTTTAAGCTGCTCCGGGTCAGCTATAATCTGCGTGGATGGCTCCACCAGGTCTTCATAATTTAACTGGATGTTCTTGGACTCCAAATCAAGCCCCACTTCCTCCACACAGTCTCCAAAATAATCTGCCACATTGATACGACGGAAACTATAGGGAATCCGATTGCTGTCAATACCGGAATAGGTGGTCAGCTCATTGATCAGCCGGTCCATATCATTGGCTTTATTATAGATGGTCTTAATATATTTATCCATCTTCTCCGGTGTGTCAGCCACCCCGTCCATAATCCCTTCCACGTACCCTTTGACGGCCGTAATTGGTGTCTTTAAATCATGGGAGATATTACTGATCAACTCCCTGTTTTTCTTTTCATGTTCGAACTTCTCATCCAAAGATTCCTTCAGCCGAAGTCTCATGTCCTCATAATTGCGGTAGAGTTCTCCAATCTCCCCCTTCTCCTCTGTCGTCAGCATATATTCCAGATTCCCTTCGGCAATATTCTGCATGGCCGTGTTGAGTTGGTTGATCGGTGTAAAAATGCCTTTTTGAATCCATTGTGTCAATATGATACTGGTAAAGATCAGTACCAGAATAAAGGCAATGATCATGTTGCGAAGCATTTTTTTGGAGAGGAGGGAGTTGATACTGGTTACAATAAAAAAGCTTCCCTTATCCCCATCCGAAAATTCAAAATCCAATCCCTTCACCAGCTTTTTCATATCGTTATAATAAAAACCGGTCTCCGCGTCAGGCATTTCATTCCCGTACTCTGGCAGCGTGCTAAATATCTTCTTCGCCGCATTATTATTTCCCGTATAATAAATCTGATCGCCTTTCCTGACTATCACATAAGAAGATTTATCTTTTAAATCTAAGGTAAGTCCATCCAGATAATTCTTATCTTCCAGCTTTGTAGAATCTTCTGCAATCTGACGCTTCACATCTTCTAACACTTCCTGCGTAATACGGCTGTAATTCTCTATCGTATAAATAAAAGAAGCATTATTTTTATCTAAAATCCCAAACTGTGATTCTGCATCTTCTATACGGCTGCCCACCAGCAAAAACATAACACTCGTAAGCAAAAGGGGCAGTAAAATGATAGAAAGCGATGTAATCACAAGCCTTGTTCTGAATTTCACAAGAATCATCCTTCCTTTGCAGCAAATCTGTCTGCAGATTAACTGCATTACATACACAGCGTCTTTTCATCTCTGAATATTTTTAATATACCACATTTTCCGCACTTAGTAATAAAACATCTCCTATAATCTTATAAAAAATTTATAAAATAATCATTTTGAGATTGACAGGCTTATTTAATTTGCTATAATGAAGTCAAGAAATCAGTAATGATTCCTATTTTTAAGGAGGGTATGCAATGGCGTTGAAGTACAGCCGTCAGCGGCAGGTCATCTATGACTTTCTGATGACCCGCAAAGATCATCCAACCGCCGAGATGGTTTATAGAAACGTCAGGCAGGAATATCCCAACATCAGTCTTGGCACAGTCTACCGCAATCTGACGCTTCTTGCCGACATGGGCGAGATACAACGTCTGCGTGTGGGGGACGGTATCGATCATTATGACGCGGATACCTCCAAACATTACCATTTCGTCTGTTCAAAATGCGGCGGCGTGTCAGATATCGAGATAAGCAGTATTGAAGGAATCTTGGAATCTGCCCGCAAAAATTTTGACGGTGAAATACAAGGACATGTCACATATTTCTATGGAGTCTGTGACAAATGCCGGAAAACGGATGAACCCCCAAAGGGTGAATAATAAAAAGAAAAGGAGACAATATTTATGAAATTTGTATGTCAGGTATGTGGTTATGTGCACGAAGGAGATGTTGCACCGGCTGAATGTCCGGTATGTCACGCACCCGCTGAGAAATTTACGGCTCAGGGCGGCGAGATGACATGGGCTGCAGAGCATGTAGTAGGTGTAGCACAGGGTGTCAGCCAGGATATCATTGATGATCTGCGCGCTAACTTTAACGGCGAGTGCTCTGAGGTAGGTATGTATCTTGCAATGGCTAGAGTTGCACACAGAGAAGGCTATCCTGAAATCGGCCTGTATTGGGAAAAAGCTGCCTGGGAAGAGGCGGAGCACGCTGCTAAATTCGCAGAGCTTCTGGGTGAAGTAGTAACCGATTCCACCAAGAAGAATCTGGAGATGAGAGTGGAAGCTGAGAACGGCGCAACTGCTGGTAAGTTTGATCTTGCAAAACGCGCAAAGGCTGCTAATCTGGATGCAATTCATGATACCGTTCATGAAATGGCAAGAGATGAAGCTAGACATGGTAAGGCTTTTGCTGGTCTGTTAAAGAGATATTTCGGTTAATACAAGCATAAGATAAATGAAAAAGGAGGACTTTAAGATGAAAAAATATTTTTGTAATCCCTGCGGCTATACTTATGATCCCGAGGTAGGTGATCCGGAGCACGGTATCAAACCCGGTACTGCATTTGAAGATCTTCCGGCAGACTGGTGCTGCCCTAAATGCGGTGTGACAAAGGACATGTTCCAGCCCTGCATCGATAACTACAACTAAGATAATCCAAATAAGATTATAAAAACTGCGGCGCTTTGATTGCAATCATCCATAGCGCCGCAGTTTTTAATTGTTTATCTTATTAAAATCAAAGCTGTTAATCATCACATCCATGCTTACTGCCATGAGAGCCCTGACTATTGCTATGATGACTCTGTTTCTTTTCCGTCTGCTCATTATGACTGCAGCTCGCAATTCTGTCATGCATCTCTCCCATGGTCATCCCATGGCAGTCCTCTATCGTAACGCTCTTATCATATTCTAAAAGTTCCAAATAGGTTCTATATTTTCCAAATGACATTTCATGCTGATGCGCCTCATGCATACAGGCTGAATCGCTGGTATAAGTCAATGCCCCATAACTTTGGAACAGTTTATTTCCACTTAGTTCTTCCACAATCTTCTCTGACTGATCGGAAACCACCGTAAAGACCAGCAGGGCATCCTTTTTGAGATATTTATTACAGCTTTCATCCTTAAGCATCCTGTCGATAGCCTCCATATAGGAAACATTCTTGAGGGGTACTTGTTCTATGATATTTCTCCCGTCATCATTATAAGCTACTGCGGACACAACTGTGCCAAAACAGTTGATATTAAGCTCTATGGAGGGATTCACATCAACACTGATATAGGAAACGGGCTTTCTATACACAGAATAGCCCCCTGTTCCCACAAGCAAAAGGAAGCAAATCACTGCCACAGCATAAGCGGGAGCATAATGGAACCTGACCCGGCGGTTTTTTTGCTGCTGTTCATGCAGGTAACGTAATGTATTTTGTTTGAGTTCTTCTGATGCCTGTATGTTTTCCATACTTTTCCGAATCGGATTCATACCCACTCACCTCCTAACTCTTTGCGCAGCAATTCTTTTGCTCTGGCAAGCCATGTATATATCGTGTTCTCTTTTCGTCCCAATATTCCCGCAATCTCTACAGCAGAATATCCTTCATAGTAATGCAAATAGATGACATTTCGATACTTTTCCGGAAGTTTCAATACCACCTCAAGAACCTCCCCGGATGCATCATCTATGGCTTCACTTTCTTCAGCAATCACTTCCAGAGGAACCCATTTTCTGCGTGAAAATCCGCGAAGCCAGTCTGTACAGGCATTGATCGTTACTCTGGCAAACCACGCCTTTTCATGTTCGCGGCTCTCAAAAGTGCCTTCGTAAAGCATATATTTCATATAGACATTCTGAAATACATCCTCCGTGTCGTCTCTGTTTTTCAAATGTACGAAACATATTCTCCGCACCATATCCGCATACGTTTCCATGGCACAGTTGATCTCTTCTGCGCTTTTCAACGTTATCCTCCTTTATCCCCCGCAAACAACAAAAACCCCGCTGGTTTACAGCAGGGCTTTCTACTTCTCTCTTAATGATGATGGCCTGAATGATGTCCGCCGCCATGGTGACCGGAACCACTGTTATGATGGGGCTCTTCATAATGATATTCTTCCTCATGATGATACTCCTCTTCATGATGATATTCTGTTTCACTGTCATAACACCAGCTATGGGAACCATCACAAACCCCACCGATTACACAGACTCCATCCACATCACAGCTTCCATCACCATAACACCATACCTGCTGTACTCCATCGGATTCATATGCCAATGCCATTGAAGTTGTATTGCCGGTCACCAGAGCCGCCACCGTCATTGCCGCTGCTACTTTTGCTAATCTTTTTCTCATGATCTTACCTCCGTTTTACTTATCATTTCTATGTTGTTTTATAAGTAATACGCCTGATAAAATCAAATCCTTTCATTTTCAAAAAATTTTTTTATTTCTTTTAAATATCCCTTAAGCACCCAGAGCCTGACTGCTCTTACTCAAAAATATCATATAACATACTTCGGCAACTAAAGACAGCACCAGAACCACAATGGATCCGATTATGCCAGCCAGAAAGCCAAATACCGGAGTCATCATGGCAATCGCAATCAGGCCCAGCAGTACATAGCATACTGCGCTGATCTTCCATGCCACTTCGCCCTTCTGCGTTATCTCTATGGCACCAATGCTGTTCAGCACCCCGCCTACAGAAGTACATACCAGATATATAACCATAAAGTCTATTACATAACCCGCGATTAAAATAACAACATGCATAATATCATTTTTAATAAAACTGCCCGCAAGGCTTACAACCAGATTCACAATCGTAAGTATAAACGCCGTTTTACAACCTTCAATCTCCTGACCAGCCTGATATAACCCTATCATACTCATGATCATAAATACAAAAACCGCAATCGCTGCCAGAATGTTGACAAGCGGAATGATTAACAATACCAGACATATCAAACTGCCCACCGAAGCGATAAACATTTTCTTAAGACCTGCCCCTGCACTTTGTAAATTTCCCATTGATTATTCCCTCCTAAAGTTGCTTAACTCACCATGCCTCCTTTAATCCCTCATAAAAATCACCGAATGACATAGCTCTGGTTTACGCTACGCATTATATTGTACCAAAATCTTTCACAAATGGAAAGATTACCGGCACCCTCTACAAAAAAATTTTATAAAAATTATATATTCTGTCTATTTACATTTTGAAAAACTCAAGATATTATAGTCTCACAAAAGTCAACCATATTTTCAGAAAGAAAGGAGGCTCAAAATTTCTACAGACAATCGATTAAAAAGCGTGTTTTTGGGGAATCCTGCGTATAGGAGAATTGCAGTCAATCCGTATTGATTTGTGGAGCATCTATTTTCATGGCATCAATGATGAATAAGGAGGAAACGAGATTATGCAGCAGGTACAAGTGAAATTCAATGATGTTAATCAGGTCAGGCAGTTTGTGAATGTAATTGATAAGATTGATTTAAGTTTTAATCTGGGAGAGGGCCGCAGAGTCGTGGATGCTAAATCCATACTCGGTGTGATGGCGCTTGATTTGACCAGGCCGGTTCGGCTTAGTTATGATTCCGATGATGAGGGGATTAGGGAGAAATTAGCTCCCTTTATATATTAAGTTTATACAGGAAGAAGGCAAAACGGAGGCTGTATGTGCCTCCGTTTTTATATGCTGCATTTACCTTTACCACGCATCTGCCTGCAGAGCATATTCTTACTTCTACCAGCCGGCAAACTCGTTCTTCGTCCACCCATTTTCTATCTTCTGCCTTAACTCTGCAAGCGGTTTTAAACCACTCAATGCATCATAAGCAGCTACACAGCTAGCCCCCGTGGCTGTTGCCATCTGAGCCGCCTCTTTAAGGCCCGCACCTTCCAACGCAGAAACTAAGAAGGCCGCAATGCTAGTGTCTCCTGCCCCGGTGCCGGACAGAATCCGTTCCGGTACAAAACTTCTTTCAAATCCTTCTTTCCCTGCCCACTCATCCACGAAAAGACCAAGCTGTGTACAAACCGGCGCAAGCTTCTCCTCATCTGCCGTTTTGTAATAAATCCCCGGCGCTCCGCATTTGATCAGAACCACCTTAGCGCCCATAGAAAGCGCCGTATCAGCAAGCGGCCTTACCTCCTCTAGAGATATGACTTCCGTAATATCACGGCCTGCCGCCCGCTCAGTCCAGACTTCATATCTTTCTCTGTCAAGCATAAAGCACAACTCCTCCACACTTGGAACAAAGAAAACCACATAAGGCAGCACTCTGGATAAAATAGCCTTCCAGTCAGCCCTTCCGGCTTCCGATTTTGCGTCTATTGCCGCAAGGTCTAGAGAAGTAGCAACATGCCGCTCCTTCATCCTGCGAAACATCTCTGTCAGTTCCTTTCCCTCTTCCTGATATATCCTCTGCATCAGAGGAGGATATCCGAAATGAAATAAATCTGCCTTTGCCGCTTCTTCATAATCAATATCTTCACAGCTAAAAGAGTTGTTGGCTCCTGGATTATGTAAGAATATCCTGTCGATGCCGGGAACTGCAATCACCACTGAATAGGAAGTAGACTCCTGTTTAGAGACAATCATCCCTTTGTCCGCTCCATACCGGTGTAAAATATTCTGTATCATGCCGCCGAATTCGTCCGCGCCCACTTTGCCCATCAAAGTTACATCCGCTCCAAGGATTTTCATGGCAAGACCCGTATTGGCTACCGCACCGCCGGTATGCACATCAGCCTGCCCCATCTGGATTAACTTGCCGGGAACTAAGATATCACTAATATTTTCCACTTTCTCACTTGTAAAGACGGGCGTTATATCCAGGCAGATATGTCCCGCTGCTATTATTTTCTTTCCCACAAAATACCTCTCGTTTTCTTCTTATTCTATCCCCATCAGGAGATTCATCACATACATTTCCAGTCCTTCAAAATCTCTGTTCTCCACACATTTTTTCTGGAAATCATAGTCAAATCGGTCTACCTTTTCCTCAAGGGCCTTAAAAATCTGCAAACTGTTTTCCAGATGCTTGTAACTGTCCTCATCCTTAGTGGTGCGCATAGCTTTCACATCCAGACCCACATACTCTCCATGCTCTCCGTAACCGTTTTCCTTAAGCACCTTTACCTGATTGAATGCCGCCCGCAGATTCTCCACACCAAAGGACTTATCCTGGTCGTAGCGAATGCCGTTCTGGTCATTCAAATGCACTGTCATCAATTTACCCATAGCCAATGCAAAACCAATCTCATGTGCAGGGTCTAAACCTGCCAGGATAGCATGTGCGCTTTCCAGATTGCCGCCCACACGGGAAGGGTCGATGGTAGCCGCCGATATCGCCATGACATGTCCCATGGTTCCACAGATACTTCTGTCAATAGGCTCGTTGGGCTTTGGCTCGATACAGATACGAATCTTCGGGTCATATTCCAGCATCTTATTGATTGCCTCAATCAGCTGCTTTGTGGCCCACACCGGAGATTTGCTCTCTGCGCAAAGGGTTCCTTCTCTTGCCAGCCATAATACTATCATATCACAATTCAATTCATTGGCAATATCAATGGAACGATATGCTCTCCACATAGCATATTCTCTGTCTTTTTGAGAAGTGCTCATGAAGCCGCCGTCTGCTGTCCGCTCATCCATCCAAAGACGGGGTGCCACAAATTCTGCCGCCAGATTATACTTATCTAATTTCTTTTTAAGCTCTCTTGCCTTTTCCTTTATCTCTTCTTCTGTGTAATCATTGATATTAGGAACAGCATCGTCATCATGGAACTGAATTGCTGAAAATCCTAACTCGGCAAACTTGGCAAGTTTGGTGTCAAAATCAATATCCTGTCTTATGGCCGGTCCATAAGAATCCGCCCCCGTATGCACATTCCACGGCCCTACTGAAAATTTAAATTTACTCATCATGTCCTCTCCTTTTCTCCTGCATATTTTGGTTTCTCGTTATATCAAGCATATCAGAACTCGATTCTTTTTCATGGTCTAGTTTGCGATGAAAACATGACAAATTTGTGCTCTTTTGATAAAACGCCTCCTAACAGTCTGCCATTTTATATTCTCTTAATAAATACTTTACAATTACATAATTGATTATCTGTTATATTTGATGTATAACATATATAAACAAGAAACAAACAAAACAGTTTTGACTGTATCAGATTTCTGATAACGGTCATACTGATAACAAAAAGAAGGAGTGATTTATATGTTAAGACCAGCATTATTTAACCACAACACTTATAAACCGGCATTTTATGAGGATCCCTTTGACAGGATGTTCGACGATGCTTTCAAGAATTTCTGGGGTAGCAATGAATTGGCTACCTTCGATGCTTTCAAGACTGATGTGATTGACCAGGGCGACAGTTACCTTTTACAGGCAGAATTGCCGGGCTTTGATAAATCCGACATCAACATCGACCTGAAGGATAATATGCTTACCATCTCGGCTTCCCATAAGGAAGAGAATAACGAGGAAGATAAGAATAAATATATCCGCAGGGAGCGTTATTATAGCTCTTACTCCAGAAGCTTCCGCGTAAATGACGTGGAACCCGGCGATATCGATGCATCCTACAACAACGGTATTCTGGAAGTAAAATTCCCGAAGAAAGATGTTGCCGCGAAGGAAGAAGTCAGAAAAATTGAAGTGAAATAGTCTCTTTTACAGACCCATCGTGAACCATAAGATCTCTAACTAAAAAACGGTTTCAGACTGTTTACAAGCCTGAAACCGTTTTTATTTACTCTGCTTCCAACACTAATTCCAAAAATTCTTCCCTGTACGCATCCTTTAAATCGATACTCCTAAGCGCCTTCTTTACGTTCTTTACCGAAGCGCTTTCCGGATATTCGCTGTGAGATGCAAGCAGCCCGAACTCCGCCACTGCCGCCGCAAAGATAAAATCATCAGAAGGCCCTTCTTCATAGCTGTCATATCCCACTGCGTATTCTAACAGTTTACTCTCCTCTTGTGCCGGTTTCTTATAGCGGATACTGATTGTCAGCCATTCTTTATCTTGATTACCTGATGAAGGCGCTAAAGGGGTTTTCTTCTCTGTTTCATCCAGCCTTTTCTTATATTCGCTGCTATATTTTAAATCCGCAATCTCTCCTTTTGTCATACCGCTCTCAAGCGGCTCTCTTAAAATAATCTCATAAAGCGCCGTCACACTGTGTCCGGCTCCAATCTCCCCGGCATCCTTGCTGTCATCATCAAAATCTTCCCGTGCCAAGGCTCTGTTTTCATAACCGATCAGACGATATCCTTCCACAACCTCTGGGTTAAACTCTACCTGAAACTTCACATCCTTACAGATTGTGAGCAGTGTTGCGGACATTTCCTCTACCAACACTTTATTGGCCTCCCGCAGACAATCTATGTATGCATAATTGCCATTGCCTTTATCCGCCAGAGTCTCCATCTTATTATCTTTGATATTCCCTGTTCCAAATCCCAGCACCGACAAGAAAATACCGGATTCTTTCTTATCTGTGATCAACCCTTCCAGCTCCTCTTCGCTGGTCAGCCCGATATTTAAATCGCCGTCTGTTGCCAGGATAATGCGGTTGTTGCCTCCTTTGATGAAGTTTTCTTCCGCCAATGCATAGGCTGTTTCTATTCCTTTACTGCCATGCGTTCCGCCGCCCGCTTCCAGGCCATCCAGTGCCTTCTTAATCTTCCTTGTCTCATTTCCATGGGCACCGTCTAAGACGATCTTGTCTTCTGATGCATAAGTTACAATCGATATTCTGTCTTTATCCGTCAGATTTTCCGCCAGCAGACTGAAAGATTCCTGTAACAGAGGCAGTTTATCATCTGAATACATGGAACCGGACACATCTAACAGAAATACCAGGTTCGATGCGGGTGCACGGGAATAATCGATATCCTGTGTTTTGAGACCAATCATGAGAAGTTCTGCCTCGTCATTCCATGGACAGCGCCCTATCTGCGTTGTCACACCAAAAGGGTCTGAGCCAATCGGGTCTTCGTAGTCATATGAGAAGTAGTTGATCATTTCCTCAATCCTGACTGCTCCTTCCGGTATATCCTCCAAATCATAACCATCTCTGATCAGCCTGCGCAGATTACTGTAAGAAGCCGTATCCACATCTGCCGCAAAAGTCGAAAGCGGCTCTGCCATCACGGAAGAAAAACCCTTTTCCTCCCACACACTGTATTCTTCTCCGGAATCATCAGGTAATTCCTCGTCAAAATCGTAACAGGAACCCAGATAACTGTCAGACAATCCATCCTCCGTATCCGCTCTGGCACTTTCCATGCTCTTCGATTCCTTCCGCTCATCTTCCGCCTTTGCGCTGCTATATTCGTCTGCCGCTCCTGCCGTACTATCGTAGGCATCTCCTGCTTCTGCTGCAGTGTCCGCGGACGCCCCACTTTCTACTGCCCCTCCATTCCTATCCGGTGCAGGCAATGTTCCCTCTGCTTCTTCCGTGGCATATCCCGCATCTTCCGCCGGCGCCTCGGCCGCCGTATCGTTTTGCGCATTACCGCACCCTGTCAGAAACATAACGCCAACCATACCCAATACCGTGATTTTCTTTACACACTTTTTCATCCCTCTTCCTCCATTCCGAAATAAACTTATCTGATTCCTCCCCTAAAGATACACCCACGTTACGGCTTTTGTATCCTTTCTACCCTTAATACCTTTCAGAATTGGCAAAGGTTGCAAAAATAGTTATTTTTTTCTTTTCTCTAATTCCTCAAATCCCTCTTTTAAAAAACTATCTAACTCCTCAACTGTCCCGTTTATCACATAAGCTGTTCCATCTGCCGTTTCTACATACGCCATCCAGCCCTCTTCCTCTTGCATGACACGGAAAGTCAGCCCCTCATAAACAATATCCTGAGTTTCCGGATTATCATAAAAAGGTGGCTTTTCTTCCACAGCTTCTATTCTAAGGCGGCTGTCTTTTACAGTCCGGAATGGTTTCGCTTCTTTCTTTTCCACATCCTCCTGCACCATGTCGCACTCTGTATCCTCACCGGCATAATCCGCCACTGGTGCCTCTGCAGACGCCTCCGCTCTCTCCATCTTTTCCGCAGCAGATTCCGACACAGCTCCGGCAGTATCTTCCGAAACCATAGAGTTCCCCATATCCTCCGGTGCCGCATCTGCCGTACTGTCCTGAATCCCTCCACTCATTTCTCCCGCAGTACTGTCTGCCGCTCCGCTTTCTGTCTCCTCCATCATTTCTGCACTGGTTCCATCTTCATCCGCTGGCGCCTCTTCTGCCATCATGGCCCCGTCTGCGGTCGTCCGGCCCCCTATAAATCTATCACTCAAAGAACCTCTCATAGCCAGAGACACAGATAACAACAGCACCACTGCTGCTGCGGCTGTCAGAGCGTAAGTCCATTTATGCCGGAAATACTTCTTCTGGTATGCCGCATAATCGGCGGAAGTTACCCCTGATACCGGCATCGGATTCTGGCTGACCTGTTCCCTTCCTATACGTGCCTCTTCCACCCGCACTGCCGCCTTGGTCTTTTCAATCAGCGCCGCAGGCGCATGTATCTGTGCAGTTTCGTTTTTATACTGATCTATCATAGTCTATCATTCCTCTTTCTACGGCTGGTTGGTCTAATCAGTCTAATAAACCCTTTAGCATTTCTCTGGCCCGATGCAATTGTGACTTGACTGTGCTCTCTTTCTGTTCCGTCATCTGTGCTATTTCCGCCACCGATAATTCTTCAAAATAGAAAAGATGCACCGCCAGCCTGTATTTGGGCGGTAATTTAGCCACCGCCTGTCTGACCGGATGCTCCTCCGGAGGCTCATAAGCTTCTGCCCCTTGGTATTGCTCTGTATCCTCCATAAAATCTACCTTTTTATTCCAGTATTGATCATAATGCTTCTTAGCACAGTTTATCGTCACCCGAATCAGCCACGCTTTCACATGTTCCCAGGAAGTAAGTTCCTGAATATGGCTGACCAGCCGGATAAATACCTCCTGAAAAAGGTCGTCCGCATCGGTTCTGTTTTTCATCTGCGACAATGCCAGCCGATATACCATATCAGCATACCTGTCCACCGCGTTTTCTGTCGTGATTTGTTCCTCATTCGTCATACAAGTCCACCCTGTCAGCGTTCTGAACTGCCACTCTATTTTTAATACCTTTCAGTGTTGTAAGAGGTTGCAGATTTTATATACTCTCAATCACCTTCCGCAGATTTTCAATATCCTCCACGACAGTGGCGTAACTTGTCGCGAAGCGCACTACCGTATGTGTCTCATCATATGGTTCCCAAATATCAAATCGCACTTGTTTCTGCAGTCGCTCCATTTCTTCATTTTCCAAAATAATAAACTGCTGGTTCGTGGGAGAATCAAGAAAGAAAGGATACCCTTTTTCCTGGAACAACGCTTTCAGACGTTCCGCCATCTCAATGGCCTGTCTGCTGATTTGGCAGTACAAGTCATCCGTAAAGAGCGTATCAAATTGCACGCCCAGAAGACGTCCCTTTGCCAAAAGTGCGCCCTGCTGTTTAACCATTGTCAGGAAATGGGCAGGCATATTATGCCTGGTAAAAACCACTGCTTCTCCGCACAAAGCTCCCACCTTTGTGCCGCCGATATAAAACACGTCACAATACTTGGCAATCATGGGAAGTGTGACATCGGTATTCTTGCTCATCAGACCGTATCCAAGCCTTGCACCGTCCAAATAAAGCGGTATCTTATATGTTCCGCACACATGGGATAAAGCTTCCAACTCTGCCTTGGTATACAATGTACCATATTCCGTTGGATGAGAAATATATACCATGCCCGGAAATACCATATGCTCATGACTGCTATCGTTCCAATATCGTTCCAGATACCGTTCCAACTCCTTTGCATCCATTTTTCCCTCATGGCCGGGAATCTCCAACACCTTGTGCCCACTGTGCTCAATGGCTCCCGCTTCATGGACACTGACATGACCAGTTGTGGCCGCAACCACACCTTCGTATGGTTTGAGCATGGTACTGACTACCAGCATGTTGGTCTGGGTTCCTCCCGCCAGGAAAAAGATTTCCGCATCTTTGCAGTCACAGGCTTTCCTTATTTTTTCTTTGGCACTTTCGCAGTAACAGTCATTGCCATAACCGGGCACTGCCTCCTCGTTGGTCTCCAACAAACGCTCTAAAATTTTTCTGTGGGCCCCTTTGTTATAATCACATTCAAACGATAACATAATAATCTCCTCTCTGCTATAAGCTCTTCTTACTGATTCATTTTTTCCACAAAATCAATCTCTCTTGCCGTCATCTCCACCCATGCCGGTCGAAATCCTGCCCGGATCGCATTGCGGACAGACTTAATATTCGACCATGCCGCACAGTAGAAAGGCACCTTACCGCACGCAAAGGTCTCTAACGCAAGCCTCGCCGTCAACGCCGCGGCAATTCCCTGCCTGCGGTAAGACGGCAAAACATCCACTCCAATCTGCCACATTGTCTCACAATCCGCGGAACAACCTGCCAGTCCAATCAGTTTATCTTTCTCATAAGCCCCCACACCCAACACATCCAAAGCTTTTCTTTCCTCTGATAAAGCATTGCTCCATTCCGGCAGATATAACTCTTTAAAGTCCTTCTGTTCTAATAACCGCATTTCATAAAGGCAGGATAATGGTTTGAGTGCATCTGTGTCCGGTAGAAAATATTCCGCCATAAAGCAAATCTGCAGACCAAACTTCATTAGCGCCGTGTTGATTACCTGCATATGGGGCGTCTCAAAAAGATGTTCTACCGGATATTTATTGATATATTCGGCTGTCACATCCTGCAGTTTTTCATCAATAGACGCCACCACGTTGTTTCCATAAGACACCAACTGACAGGAAAAAGGCAGTGTCAGATAACGTCTGGCACCCTCATTTTTTTCCGAAACCACAATTTTATTTTCGGCCGCCAGAAAATCTTCCGGCGCACAATGCAAATCTATGGCGGATTGTTTTAGTGCGCACTGCAGTATTTCTTGATTTGTCATACTCTTCCTTTCATCCTATATTGGCAGCTTTAAGCCTGTCTGTCTCATTTTCCATAACCAGGCAAATCCAAATATACGCTAAATTCCACTTATCCTTCTATTATAGGAATTGTTCCTTTTCAAGTCAATCTTACTCTAACTTCCAGCTGACATGTGAAAACGTACTGTTTATTATTTCATATTTATTTTAAATCCCACAATAGAAAATCTCTTGTCTGTTATAATATAAAATAAGTTATGACATACGCAATTTTTCCAGTCACCTTTTAGCAACCTTGTTCGTATATAGGTCAAGAGGCCTCTAAAAGATAAGAAAGGAAGAACCTGACATGCACAAAAGTGAAACAGATGTAAAACGCATCCTGCAATCCCACGGCAGCGCACTTTATCGAAGCGCTTGCCTGCTAGTCGGAAATCCTCACGATGTGCAGGATATTTTACAGGAAGTTCTGCTCCGATATCTGGAAAAGTCACCTGCTTTCCAGTCTGGAGAACATGAAAAGGCGTGGCTTTTTAGGGTTACGACGAATTGTTGTATGGATTTTCTCAGATTCCGTAAGAGACATGCTTACACGGATATAGAATCCCTGAAAGAATGCCTGCCCTGTCCGGAACAAAAAAATCAGCTAGAAGAGCTCTACGCTCTGCCCGCCAAGTATAAAACCGTGCTGATTCTGCATTATTTTGAGGGTTATTCCGTCACAGAGATTGCACAGATTTTGAAAATTTCATCAAATGCAGTCAAAAAGCGGCTTCAACGCGGACGGGAAGCTCTTAAGATTGTCATCCAGGATGAATATGCATCACCTGGCTTTGTAACAGGCAATTTACAACACCCAATCACCAAACTGACTAACGCAAAGAAGGAGGGTTATCACTTATGAATCAAAACGATATGACACAGATCAAGAACGCTATCACCATGCCGCCCGAACTGGCGGACACATTATTGCGCAACTGCAGCGCCGCCCAGATAAAGCGCTTTCCTTACACACACTATTCTAGACTGGCCATGGCCCTGATTGCTGCCTTTCTGGTTATTGTTACAGGAACTACCTCATATGCGGCCTACAATGTGTATCAGGAAAAGAACCTGGCAGTTTTTATGGATGCTTCTCTTTCTCAGGCGGAGATTGACCATATCGGAGAAGAACTTACACAGATTCCCGGCATCACTTCCTGCTATTTTGTAAGCGGAGAGGAGGCGTGGGAAGAATTCCGTACAAAATATCTGGACGGCGTCGCCGATGCCTTTAGCGAAAATCCCCTAAAGGATTCCTTTAACTATCGTCTCAGCGTAAGTTTAAACGCCGATACCCAGGCAATCCGTGATAAAATCAAGCAGATGGATGGGGTACGCCTTGTACAGAATCTTTCGGAATTAAAAGAGGAGCGCTCTCAGCACTCCCATTGATGATTCCTCATATCGACACAGCCATTTTCTTTAAAGCTGACACCTTCTTTTAATAGCAAATCCCGCTGCCCTGCCCAGTGCGGCGCCAAACGGCCCGCGTGGTTTACAACCCTGTGGCAGGGATAGCTTCCATAATATTCTGCACGGCTTAAGACCTTTCCTACTAGTCTTGCATTGTTATCTTGGCCTATCAGCTTTGCAATCTGTCCGTAAGAAGCTACTTTTCCTTCTGGAATTTCCTCCACCACAGACAAGACTTCATAAATCAAATCTTCATTAAGAAGCATATCTTTGACCCTCGCATTTGGGCAGATTCACCGACAAGTCCCTTCTGACATGGGTATCCGCATAATCTTCATCCGTCTTATTAAAGTAATCGTACTCGCCCCCAGGCGTATCATCCCAGGTTACGTCCACGTTATAGTAGCCGTCATCCAAACCCACAATATTCCAAGCATGGTCTTCTCCTGCGAAACCGGTACAGTAATAACAGGGAATCCCCAGTCTCTGCATAAGATATTGATAGGCCCTGGCATAACCGGCGCACACGCTCTTTCCTTCCACCAATGCACTGTAGGCACTTTGGTTCATAGCGGCGCCTTTATCATATTCTATCTTTTCAATCAGAATATCGTGTACCCGCCTTCCCTTTTCATAACTGCTCAAATTCTGAACCTGCGTCAGTATGGTATTTACTGTATTATAAAATTGGGTTGATGTTTCCGGGAACTCTTCTTGTGTGATGTTAAACTCCAATTCCAACTCCGCACAGATTTTATTTTTGTCATACTTGCAGACAAAAGCCGTATTCAGCCAAAACAATTCCGGATGGTCATTATAGACCGCCATAATGGCATTTTTAATCTCCGATACCGGCACAGCCTCAATGGGTGCGAAAGCGCCGTTGAACGCATTGGCATTTGCAAAAATCTGCCGGTATAAATGCTGCCCCTTATCATCTAACATTGCATAGTAGGGATAAAACGCCGGGTCAAAGGTATATTCGTCCCCCAACTGTCCATATCCCAATTCACTGACATAGGTATCGCCCTCTGTATCAGGCAGCTCCTCCGACTTTTCCGTGATCGGCTGAAATCCTCCTGATTTACCGCTGACTGCTTCCGGTACGGCAATCTGAGATTCTGAAGGCACCTCGTAACCGTTCAAACCTTTGACAACCGTTTCTTGCGGCTCTTCCTCGGAAGGTTCTTCTTGTCGGCTCTCCACTGCCTCTGTGGGCTGCTCTTCTTCCGGTTCGGGTAAGATTTCCGCCTCCTGTGCAGGTGCCGCATCTTCCTCTTCCGACGCATCCCCAGATAAAGATTCTTCATCCTCCCCGGACTGAGAAATCTCCTCCTGTTGTGTCTGCTTCGGCGATGCGTCTCCCGCTATGAAATCCGCCAGTTTCTTTGTGATATTCGGATTAAGGGCACACAATAAAATCAGTATGCACATAAGTGCCGTCAAAACTGCAATAACCCCTAAAATCTTCTTCAGTATATTCATGATCAGCCCTCAAACTGCACAAAATTTCTGCTGGAAGCATCCGTATACCTGAGGATGATTGCCGAGGTTTTCGGCAGTGTTATGTGGACTTTACCCGCAACCACAGCATGTTCCTTAAACGCAGTGCTATATCCCTCCGCCGTAGTTATAATCAGCTGCTTGAGCATACATTCTCTAGGGATACCCAGATACCACACCGACAATTCCCTGGTAATCTCATAGTCGTTATTATTTATAATAATTACCGACTTCCCGGTCTTATTAAACCTGCCATACGCTATCACATTATAATCGGCGTCCACATATTTTAAAGAACCGGTCAGAAATTCCTTATAAGATTTATGGATTCTAATAATATCTCTATGAAAAGCAATCATTTCCTGGTCTTCATGTCCCCAGGGATACGTCCGTCTGTTATCCGGATCCGTAAATCCGCAGACACCTGCTTCATCACCATAGTAAATAGTGGGTGCGCCTGGCCAAGTCATCTGAATCACCACGGCCTCACGCATTACCGCCTTATTGACACCCTCGTTCGCCGCATGGGGCCCTAAGGTATTGGTCCTTCCCACCTTATGATTCGTCCTGGTGAGAAACCGGGAATGATCGTGATTTGACAGTTCATTCATGGCCACCAGAAGAGACGGCGTCGTAAAATTCGCGCTGTGGTGTCTCATGGCGCCCCAGAAGCTGTCCGCATTGCCCCGCATATCTTCTCTGTAATCGTCGCTGTGCTTCTGCATTCCTGTCAAAAACCAGGTCACCGGCTCCATGAAAGCATCATAATTCATGACTGTATCCCACTCTTTGCCCTGCAGCCAATCCTTAGGACTGCCGTAATGCTCCGCCAAAATAATGGCATTGGGATTTGCCATCTTGACCGCCCGGCGGAATTCCTGCCAGAAATAATGGTTAAATTCCGGACTATGCCCTAAATCTGCAGCCACGTCTAATCTCCATCCATCTGCATTGTAAGGCGGAGATACCCATTTTCTGCCAATATAAAGCACATAGTCCAACAACTGTCTGGAATTCTCATAATTCAGCTTAGGCAGCGTATCATGCCCCCACCAGCCGTCATAAGACCCATTATAAGGAAACCGATTTTCATCCAAGAACTGGAAATAATTATGATACGGGCTGTCCTTGTCAATGTACGCCCCCTTCTCATAACCAGGGGCATTTTCATAAATCCGCTCTCTGTCCAGCCATTTGTTAAAGGAACCGCAATGATTAAACACGCCGTCCAAAATAACTTTCATGCCTCTTCTGTGCGCTTCTTTCACCACCTCGGCAAAAAGTTCATTGCTGGCTTCCAGATTATCCTTATTGGAAATACGGTCGATATATCTGGTGGCAAAACGATTCTCTTTTTGATCCGGACGCAGAAGCTCGCCCTCATCATGCACAATCCGCCCAAAATGGGGATCGATATAATCATAATCCTGAATATCATACTTATGATTCGAGGGCGACACAAACAAGGGATTGAAATAAATCACATCCACACCCAAGTCCTGCAGATAATCCATCTTATCAAGTACCCCCTGCAGATCGCCGCCATAGAATTCCCGCACATCCATAGCTGCAGGATACTTATTCCAGTCCTCCACCCGGACAGTCTTATCCCCAATATACTGATACTCATTGGTCAACACATCATTACTGGGATCTCCATTATAAAAGCGGTCCACATATATCTGATAAAAAACGGCGCCCTTAGCCCAATCTGGCGTCTTAAATCCGGGAATTAATTGGAAATGATAGAATTCGTTGATATCTTTCGTGACACCCCGCATGTCGAAATAGCAAGAAATCTTGCCCGCATGTACCTCAAAGTAATAGCTTAATTTTTCATCTTCCAACTGGATACTGAGGGCATAGAAATCAAAATACGCGTCGGAATCCACTTTTGACATGATATGCTTCTGCCCTTTGTCAACCAAAAAAACTTTGTCAATATTGTTCCTGCCGGAACGGAAATAAATCGTAACCTCTTCGTATGCGCTGGGTTCCGGCGGACATACATAATCCTCTGTCATATCTGAAAACAGAGCTTTCCTGTTAAACACCGGCCGCATACCTGCCATATAAAGTTGATTTTTTTCTGCCTTTTGAAATTGATTGATGTCCATATTCAGCCTTCCTTATAAATCATCAAAAAACTTATATTGCTATTTTATCTTATATATTATGGATATTCAAGTGTGGAACCACTAAACGGTAAAAAAGACAGTTTATCAAAACTGTCTTTTTTAGAGAAGGTATTTCTTTCTTATGGGGTATAGCAAAAAACT
>CAJUFU010000010.1 GCA_910585555.1 uncultured Lachnospiraceae bacterium | reverse complement strand
GGTACATATTTCTACATACACTGTTCTTTGCATCGTCCTTATCTAAATGACATTGCCATTTAGCTACCTCTCTTTTTTGTGCAAAAATAGAGAGGTTTTTTTCTCGTACAAGTCTTATAATAAGAAAGACAGATTGCAATCTACAGGACACGATGTTGACGTAACAGGAGGTATCCAAATGGAATGGGTTGAAAGATTAAACCAGAGTATACTTTACATCGAAGAACATTTGGCAGATGAGATTGATTATGAGCAGCTGGGAAGAATTGCCTGCTGTTCTGCCTATCATTATCAGAGAATGTTTAACTATATGGCTGGCATTCCTCTGGCGGAATATATTCGAAGAAGGAGAATGTCTTTGGCTGCCGTAGATCTGCAGGGCGGAAATCATCGAATCATTGACATTGCCGAAAAATACGGCTACAGCTCTCCAACCGCATTTAACAGGGCTTTTCAGGCTTTTCATGGAATTGCTCCCTCAGCGCTTAAAGAAGAGGGGATATCCGTAAAATCCTTTGCACCCATTGTGTTCAAAATCAGTATAAAAGGAGCATCGGAAATGAATTATAGAATCGAAACCAAAGACTCTTTTCGTATTATTGGTATATCGGCACCCCTCGACACCGAAATCGAAAAAAATTTCATGGTGGTGCCAAACCTGTGGCAGGAAGCCTCTGTCAATGGCACAATCCCCAAATTAGCCGCTATGATGGATACGCCGCCAATGGGGTTGTTGGGCGTGAGCGCCTGTAATGACAAGGAGCAGTGGAAATACTTTATAGCTGTCTCCAGCACAAAGGAAACTGACGAATTCGAGGAGTACATTGTACCCGCATCCACATGGGCGGTTTTCCCGGGGACCGGAACCAATCAGTCCATACAGGAATTAGAGCAGCGTATTGTGACGGAATGGCTTCCCACATCCGGGTATGAATACGCCAACGCACCGGATATCGAAGTGTACCTAAATCCTGACCCACAAAACGCCCAGTACGAAGTGTGGATTCCTGTCATAAAAAAATCCTAGAACGCACAAACAAACCGGCGGTATTTCAGCACATATTATGTCTGAAAATACCGCCGCTTCTTAAAACACCCCAGCCAATCACATCTCCTCTATTTCCCGTGCCGCCTGACCCAAATCCGAGCATACTTTCCCGCAATATGGCAGTATTGCAGAAGAGGGTTCCATTAAATCCGGCACCATCACCGTAAAGCATCCCGCCGCATAACCGGCCTTAATCCCGTTCTCACTGTCCTCAAAAACAAAGCATTCCTTCGGGTCGCACTGCAGCCTCTCCGCCGCCAGCAGGAAAATATCCGGCGCCGGTTTCCCTTGTTTTACTTCTGTCCCGCTTGCAATGATCGAGAAGTAATCCCGTATACCTGTGATCTGCAGGTTGGCCACTATCTGCTGTGTCGCGCTGCTGCTTGCAACTGCCATGCATATGCCCTTATCCCGGAAGTACTCTAATATTTCACGGACTCCTTTTTTTACCGGGACATGGACAGACAATTTCTGTCTTACCTGTTCCATGCACTTTTGAATCACGTCGGTTCCATCCGGCACATGATAGTATTTTTCTACTATCCGGCGCATATGTGCACCGCTTGTCCCTGTAATCGCCCGCAGGAAGCTGCCGTCCAGCGTTATCCCCTGCAAGACGGCAATCTCCTGCCACGTCTCCTGATAGATGCGCTCTGTATCAAACAAAACGCCGTCCATATCAAAAATCGCACCTTTAAACTTCATCCAGCATACCCTTTCTGCGTGTTTCCAGTTCCTGGGTCATTTCATCCCGCAGGCCGTCCAGTTTATAGAAATAAGTACACAAAGCAATCAATGCGCACAATACAATCGGAATCCATATAAAACAAATCTGGATATAGGAAAGTGCCTTAGGCGTCTGCTCTGCATTGGCAACATAACCGCCGTTTTTTAAAAATACACCGATGATAAAACTGGTAAGCCCCATACCGCCTTTTACAAAAAATCCCTGAAATGCCGCTATCAAACCTGCCACGCTTGCATTTTTCTGATATTCCGAATAATCAATGACATCCGGCTGCATGGCAAATGTGATGCCAAAGATGCCATAAATGCCCAGGCCGGTAACTACCAGGCCAATCAACAGACATGCCGCCGAATTTTTCCCGGCAAAGATCAGCAGATCGCCCGCTATGTATAAGAGAATGCTGTAAAACATCAGGCTTCTTTTGCTGTATCTCCTCTCCAATGCCGGAAGTAAGAGTAACATCGGCAGACCTGAGAGTATTCCCAATATGCCCACCAGAGACATCCACTCGGTTTTGCCCAGATTATACTTAAAATAATACAAGACAGTTGTGCTTCTTACAACATATAATGAAAAATAAAAGAGATTTAGTAAAAATAATATCCATGCCTGACCGGTAAGCCCCTTAAAATCTTCCCTGAGAGAAGCGTGCTTTTGGTTGATTGTGGGCGGCACTACCTCTTTTGTACTTGCAAAAGTAACAAAGAAAATACACATGGCAACAATTCCATATAGAGTCATTGTGCCAAGATACCCTTTGGCTTCATTTCCTTTCCCAAATAATCGAACCATTGGTTCCGTGATCGACATGACAATGGCTGTTCCCGCCAAAGCGCAGACCATTCTTGTGGATACCAGAATATCCCTCTCATGTACATCGGAAGTCAGCCGGGGCACAATGGTGTTAAGTGGTATGTTTACTACCGTATAGGCAGTGCAAAGCAGACAGTATGTCACATAAGCCCACACCAACTTACCCCCGCTTCCCAAATTCGGGATATAGAATGTCAAAAAAGTAAAGATTGCAAAGGGTACTGCGCCCAGCAGGAAATAGGGTCTTCCCTGTCCCCATTTCGTATGGGTCCGGTCTACGATCAATCCCATTCCCGTGTCCGTAAATGCATCAATAAATTTTGTCACCAGCATCATAGTGCCTGCGGCCGCAGCTGTAATCCCAAATACGTCTGTATAAAAAACCATAAGATAGGATGCCATTGTGCTAAAAACCAGATTACATCCAAGATCTCCTATTCCATATCCAATGCGTTTTCCCCATTTCTTCATAACTCATACCTTTCTCTGTTCATTTCCTATAAAAATCGTAACCCCTTAGAAACAGGTGAACGCCCCATCAATGATAAAATCTGAACCTGTTGTGAAGGAACTGGTATCCCCTGCCAGATATACGCAGATTGCCTGCAATTCTTCCGGTTTACCCATTCTTCCAAGGGGCGCCATCTCATTCCACTTTTCAATAAGTGGTATCAGTGTAGGGGAATTTAATGTCAATTCCGTTCCGATATAGCCCGGGCTGATACTGTTCACCCGCACACCCTTCTTCGCCCATTCAATTGCCAGGGATTTTGTAAGCTGGATTACCGCTGCCTTGGAAGCATTGTATGCGCACTGGGGTTGTGGAACATTTACGATATGAGCAGACATAGACGCCGTATTAATGATAGAACCGCCGCCATGTGCAAGCATATATTTGCCAGCCGCTATATCTGTCAGGAATACCCCGTTCAGATTGATATTGATCACCTTATTCCACTGATCGTAAGTCATCTCCTCCGCCGGGGCATTGATGCAGATACCGGCATTGTTGTGACAGAAATCAAGGCCTCCCAGTTCCTCTATCACCTGTTCTACCATAGCGTCCACCTGCTCTGGATTCGTACAATCACACCCTACAGCGATCACTTTCCTGCCGGTTTTATCCGCAAGTTCCTGCGCTGTCTTCTTCGCCTCTGCAATATCAAGGTCCACAATCGCAACGTCTGCGCCCGCTTCTGCAAATGCTGTGGCTGTACTTTTGCCAATACCTCTTGCCGCACCTGTCACAAATCCTTTTTTGCCATCCAATCTCATTTTTTCAATAAGTCCCATGGTCTTTCTCCCTTCTTATAAGTTATTTTGTAAAATGATTTATCAAATTGTATTTACATGTTATCAATAAAACTTTCCATAGTCAACCTGTAATAATAAACAATTTTAATTGCTGTGAAATCATACAAATTGCACAATAGTTTTTTGGATAATCTTGTGATAAAATATAATTTTGTAAAGTGTTTTTACAAAATGAGGGCAGTTATTATGAAAAAGAGCATTACTCCTAATCAAATCAAACAAAACAACCGCAGTCTGATTTACCACTACATTTATAACAACCGAAAAGTCTCTCAACAGGATATTTCCTACAATCTGCGTCTCAGCCGCCCCACAGTCACTACAAATCTTACCGCTCTGGAGGAAAACGGCCTAATTCGCAAAGATGGACAGATGGATACAGAATTTGTCGGCAGAAAAGCTTCTGCCTATTCTATTGTTGCGGATTACCGCATCAGCATAGGCGTGGAAATTTTAAAGAAGGAAATAAAAATGATTGCAGTCAACCTGTATGGCGAAAAAATCAGCCACATGGTTTCGGCAATCACCTTTGCATATGATGAATCCTATTTCAAAACCTTATGTGATACCATTTTAGAATTTAAGAACACACTGAAGATAGAAGACCAGCAGATTCTTGGCATCGGATTTGCCGTGCAGGGACTGGTAAGCCCGGACAAGCAGACCATAGTATATGGCAAAATTTTGTCCTGTACCGGACTGACCATCACAGAGATCTCACAGTACCTGCCGTTTCCATGCTGTTTTATTCATGATGCAGACAGTGCCGCCATATCAGAGCTGTGGGTATCACCAGAGTTAACAGATGCCTTTTATCTTTCACTGAGCAAGCATCTTGGCGCCGCTATTATTTCACAGGGACAGATTTTGTCCGGAAAACACGGCCACAGTTCCACAATAGAGCATATCCGGATGCAGCCAAATGGAGCGCCTTGCTATTGTGGACAGAGGGGATGCATGGAAACTCTGCTGTCAATGACATCCCTCCTTACCGAAAATGAAGATGCAGAAGAATTTTTTCAAAAAGTGCGGCAAAAAGAGCCGGCTTTTATGGAACGGTGGAATACCTTTCTCATCAATCTGGCCAGCTCTATCAATATGCTTCATCTGGTTTATGATACCGATTTTATTCTTGGCGGATACCTTGCCCAATATCTATGCAGGCAGGACCTAGATTTCCTTCACGAAAGAATCCAGGAAATGACCCCCTTTTCAGAGTCGCACGATTTCCTTCTGATCAGCAAAATGCCAAAACATAATATTTCAATAGGGGCTGCGCTCCCCTATATTCAGGCATTCTTAAACGATTCTATCCTTTAAAGATGCAAGAGTCCGTTCCCTGCATTCAAAGGGAAAATGGGGTGTCCTTTTCCTGATTATCGCCTATTCTTATGATCTCACAAAATTTGTATAGACGGTCGCCTCTTTCTCCGGAATCCCAAATTCTTCCCTGCCAAGAGCAATACTTTTCATCAGAAAGCTCATATTCTTTGCCAGTGTGCGCATCATCTGCAGCCCCTCTTCATCCTGCGAAGCCTCGCCCGGCATTCTTCCATGGATTCCATTCCAGTACTGTCCGGAAGCCACCGGCATACCGGAAATGGCAAAGAATTTATTGAGTTCATCAAATGTAGCCGTCAGACCGCCTCTGCGTGCGGCCGCTACACAGGCGCCTACCTTCATTGCCTTGCTAAAATGGGTACTGTAAAAGAGACGGGTCAGAAATGCCACCAACGTAGCATTGGCGGAAGCATAGTATACAGGGCTCCCCACCACCAAACCGTCACAGGCCTCGAACTTCGGCGCCGCCTCATTGACCATATCATCAAAGGCACATTTTCCTGTATTAGCGCAGGAACCGCAGGCGATGCAGCCCCGTATGGCCTGATTGCCCACTTGCAGAATCTCCACTTCAATTCCTTCGCTCACAAATACTTTTTCCATTTCCTGCAGTGCCACATATGTATTGCCATTCACCCGCGGACTTCCATTGATCATCAATACTTTCATAAGTATAATACACTCCTTCCTAATCGAATCATTAGTATTATAATACCGTTTTTATCATCCGCTGTCCACGCCACAGATAAATTTCTATTGATGATTACTCTCCTGCAGCAAATCCCCCCTGATATAGCACGCCTCCACCAAAGGGTCCGGCGGCTGTGGCAGTGATTCCTGGTCCAGAAGATACCACAGCTTTCCGCCTGTCCCCTTCACTTTTCCCAGAACAGTAACCTGTTCGCCTTTCCCGATTATACCGACCACCTGATATTCCTCCCCTGCGCCCTCTCTGATATTGCACGCCGGCATTGTCACGACCATCTCCTGTGAAATCACCTCTGGCTCCTCTTCCCTCAGCGCATCCGGCTCCTGGGTATCCTCGTAGATATCCCCAAAAAGTTCCGCAACCTCCGCGTCGCTCATGTAGGCGACGCCCGTAATCTGTCCCTCCTGGGTGCGGATAATTTTGATATCGGCTGTCCCTGCCGGATTCATGTCCAGCGTATAGAATGCCTGGCTTGGTGTATGAATATCCAGAAAAATATGAACCAGTTCTCCTCTATAATAGCAGTTCTTTCCGTTCCAAGTGACCCCCACTGCCTCATAAGCTTTCCGCTGCTCCTCTGCCAGCGCCTTCTCCTTCTCATCCATCTGATCGTCCCTGCCCAGCTCATGATAGAGCATGGACTGAAAGTTCAGCTTTTGATCTGCCACTGCCCGGTCGAGCCAGCCTTCCAAAGTCTCCTCATCCATCACTTCCGCAAGAACGGAGAAAAAGGCAGTGTTGCCATCCCCATAGAATTTCTCCGCAAAGGATGATATCAGCGGTATGTCGGCATCAAGCGCCCATACGCCGGCAGAGAAAAAGGGAAGCGCCTCGTCCTCATAGATTCTGTTAAGCCAGATTTCCTGTTCCTTCTTATCCAATTCATAAAATGCGATATAGAACTGCGGAAGGCTGCCCGCTTCGTAAAACCTTTCTACATCCGCCCATGCAGTTTCATTCCTGATTTCCGGCTCTTCCTGCACCGTTGATGTCTTCTCTGCGGCCGCCGCCGGATACACACCTATCAAGACTGCGCCCAAAGCAACACATATGGTTAAGGCTGCCGTCACCATAACCATCCCTTTCGTCTTTTTCTTATATTTCATAATCGCATCCAGCCTTTCTCTCAATAGTTTTTTGTTAGCGCTCATGGTCACGGCCGCAAAAGCCTCCGTGTCGATTCCGCCTGTGGCCATAGCGTCAAGCAGCGTCTTGCCGTAATCCGCCGCACAGTCATACCCCATCTTGGCAACCACCGCCTCATCACAGGAAAATTCACAGGCCTTATCAATCTCCCGGCTCATCAGACGGACCAGGGGATTAAACCAATGCAGACAGACCGTAACTTGTACCAGCCATTTGTATAGAATATCCCGCCGTTTATAATGGGTCAGTTCATGCATCACAATCCATGGAAAGTCCTTTTTGCTGACATCCTCATCCGGCAGTACAATGCAGGGATGAAAATATCCCACAAGCATCGGCGAGGATACCAAGGGATTCACACAAAGCTCCACCGCTTTGCCAATGCCCGCCTGCTTAGCCATCACGGCAAGCCAATCCAGAAGTAAAACGTCATTGACCGGCTCTGCTGCGGCTGTCACATGTTTCACATAGCTCTGGTAAATCGTCATTTTCCGTATCAGCATACAGAAAGCTGTCACCAGCCATATCACCCAGAGATATTGTCCCGCGAAGGCTGATACCGCCGAAAAAATCTGCCTGCCCGGCAGACGATCATCCCAGCTGTCAGCATTTGCCGGCAGCTGGCGCCCATCGGCCGGCACCGTCTTTTGGTCTTCTGTACCATCATACAGTCTGGCGTTTTGCTCCAAACCCTCTCCCTTATCCGGTTCCTTATTTTGTTCCTCATCCAGCCCGCTCCGGCGCATCTGTTCCCCTGTCTGCGTCATCTGTGCTATCATGCGGTCTGCCGCTCCATATACCCGTCTCATCAGATTTTCCTTGGGCCCGAAAGGAAGCAAAAGCCGCATCACAACAATCAGCCAAATATAATACTGCCACTGTCTGCCCAGTCTGCCATTTAAAAGCCAAACCCCTGACAGAACAACGAAAATGAGCAGCGTTCCGGACAAAGACATGGACAGAACCATCTTCAAAATCTGTGTCATCTCCTCCGCCCTCCTTCCAGAATCTTCTTCAGCTCCTCATACTCTTCCTCTGTAAGCATATCTCCTGTAATTAGATTAGTGACCAGTCCCTTGACGCTTCCCTCATAAACCTTATCTATAAAATGCTGGGTCTGCGCCGTCTGGTATGCCGTCTCGGAAATCAGGGGCACATATTCGTTTCGCCGGCCGATTTTGGTGGCGCTCAAATACCCTTTGCCGACAAGACGGGACAACAAGACAATCAACGTATTTTTCTGGCAGGGCTTTCCCTGGGCCGCCAGTTCTTCCATGAGATAAGAAAACAAAGTTGTCTCCTCTTTGTTTTCCCAGATAATCTTCATGATTTCAAGCTCTGCGTCAGATAATTTCTGTGTCATCGATTCCCCCTCCTTTTATGTATAACATCATGTCATGCATTTAATATAACACATCGTTATACTATTGTCAATCTTTCCAGAGACAGATTTCAAGTTGACAAATCTTCCAAAAAACAGTATACTAAATAAACCGTGCAGCCGGGGCGTTAGCGGTGCCCTGTACCTACAATCCGCTCTAGTGGGGGTGATGCTTTATCGAGGGCTTTCGCTTGGGCAGCTGCCCTTTATAAGTGGCGATGAAGTTTGGGTCTTACGCAATGAATATCCATGAACCGTGTCAGGGTGGGAACACAGCAGCACTAAGTGGAACCATTCATGTGCCGTGAGGGTGCCTGGCGGAGTTAACTGTAAAGGTAACGTGCTTAGGTTCGGTTCGACATAAAGCGCACGGTTTTCAAATGACACTTCATAAATAATATCAGGAAATTGCAGACACTGCCTTGCAGTGAATCTTAGGAAAATCTTAGGAAAATGAAAGAAATATCTATACCATCCCACACCCATCTTACAACTGCAAATACACCCTCCTTACCGGACATGGCGGACTGCGCTCTATGTCCCAGAGAATGTCATGTGGACAGGACTTCCGGGCATACTGGGTTTTGCGGTCAGTCTAAGAAAGTGATAGCCGCCCGGGCCGCTCTGCATTTCTGGGAAGAACCCTGCTTGTCCGGCACCAACGGCTCCGGTGCAGTCTTTTTTAGCGGTTGTAATCTGGGCTGTGTCTATTGTCAGAATCATACGATTGCCAAGGGTCAGACCGGCAAAGAGATCACCATAGAACGGCTTTCCGAAATCTTCCTGGAATTACAAGATCAGGGCGCTCACAACATAAATCTGGTGACGCCTACGCACTTTGTTCCTCAAATCATCAGCGCCTTACAGACAGCAAAAGACAACGGTCTTACACTTCCCGTTGTCTATAACACATCCGGCTATGAAAAAGTCGAAACCCTGAAAAGGTTAGAGGGACTGATCGATATCTACCTTCCCGACCTAAAATATTATGATGCCGCCATAAGCGCCCGCTTCTCAGGCGCTCCCGACTATTTTGTCAAAGCTTCGGCCGCCATCGAAGAAATGTTCCGCCAGACAGGCCGCCCCGTCTTTGCGGACGGCGAGGATTCTCTTATGCAAAAGGGTGTCATTGTCCGTCATCTGCTCCTGCCGGGCTGTGAAGCAGATTCCCGCTGTCTTTTACATTATCTATATCAGGCTTATGGAAATGACATATATGTCAGCATTATGAATCAATATACGCCCATGCCGCAAGTGTCCAAAATCCCCTCTCTGAACCGCAGAATCTCCACAGAGGAATATGAAAGGATTGTAGACTACGCCATCCAGCTTGGCATTGAGAACGGCTTTATTCAGGAGGGAGAGACTGCCTCGGAAAGCTTTATTCCCGCTTTTGACTGCGAAGGAATCTGATCATTATAATTCCACCTTACGCAGATAGTATCCGAATTCTCCCGGCCTTGCCTCACCGCTTTGGCACTCAAAGGCTTCAAAGCCAAACATCAAAGCAACCATCTTTTCCCGCTCATAATAAACCCCTGGTACGCCCAGGTAGAAATCATTTTCCTTTCCCAAAATCACATAGCGGTAATTATAAAAGCCATGCAGAAGGAAGCTGTTATTGACCAAGTGCTGATATTTGGCCTGTAAGATTACAAAATCTTTGGGCTCCAATTTCACATAAACACGCTCGTCGCCGTAAGGATGTATCTGATCATAGGTATCCAGGATTTGTTCCCACTTGTCCTCTTTAATGCCGTCTATCTGCATTTTATCAGCCATCGGCTGAGGCAGTTCCTCGGAAACCATAACCGGCGCCTGTGCTATCGTCTCTTGGGCGCTTCTTCTCTGTTTCTGAACAGGAATCCGTTCAACTATCTCCCTGCTTTCTGTTGCAAGACCTATGTTTTTGGACTCTTTGCTCCGGCTTCCTTCCGGCAAATCTCTTTTCCCGCTGTCTTGATTCCAGCTTTCTTCTGGCACATCTCTTTTGCCTGCGTCGTCGTGCAGGCTCTCTCCGGACATGTCTCTGTTCCAACTTTCTTCCGCCAAGCCGCTTTTCCCACTTCCCTTGTCACGGCTCTCTTCTGACATGTTTCTCTTCCCATCTTCTTTATTTACACTCTCTTCGCGCGCAGCATCTTGATTCACGGCTTCTCTGGCAACATTTTCTCTTCCTGCAGCGCCCCTCCCCTCGGCCGTAATCTCCTTACTTGTTTCCTCCTGTACAGCTCTTTCCATCTGTATAGAATTATTTCTCCCATTCTCTATAAGTCCGCTTTCCCGGCGCTCATTTAATTTCTGCTGTGCATGTTTGCTGATTCCCTCAATCAAATATCCGCCCGGCAGTATGATCTGCAGCCTTACCTGTTTTAAGGATTCCGGCTCCTTTTCTTCCCACAGTCCGCTTCCCTCCTGGAGTGTGATTCCATCCACTTCTTTCCAGTCCACGCCGTTATAAAACCTTACCGGGAATCTGCCGCTGATGGAGTGGGGTATGTTTTTAATCTTAAGATACATACTGCTTTCTTTCTCCCGGCTCTCCACTTTCAGAAAGCCAGCGCTTCCCAACCTGCTGCCATCCTTGTGCAGTCCCATATAGATGATTTCTTTCTGGTACATAGCTTTCCCTCTCTCTTATATGACTTGAACAGTATCATTTTTCATGTAAATTCCGGATAATCCTTCTTCCCGCAATCAGATCACCCTTTATCCGCGCAGTCTGCAGGACCTGCCGGCATCTACCCAATATATATGCCATGACGCATAAAAATATGCCGGACAACTTCCCATTGTCCGACATAAATTTCATCACATCTATATTCATCCACGTTCTTGCTGTAAAAGGTTCAAAACTTCATTAATAATCTAAAGAATCCAGATACTTCATATAATTGACTACCATCAAGGCAATCTTAAAGGTCAAAGCGTCATCAAATGTCCGAATATCAAGCCCGGTGCTCTTTTCCAATTTCTCAATACGATATACCAGTGTATTTCGATGCACAAAGAGCTGCATCGAAGTCTCCGACACATTCAGATTGTTTTCAAAGAACTTATTAATGGTTGTAAGGGTCTCATCATCCAGTTCACTGGGCACATTATCCCCAAAGATTTCCTCAATAAAAATCTTACACAGATTAATAGGCAGTTGATAAATCAGTCTGCCGATTCCCAGGGTGTTATATGCCGTCACCTTCTTTTCCGCATAGAAAATCTTCCCTACATCGAGAGCCATCTTAGCTTCTTTATAAGACTTTGACACATCCTTCAATTCCCCCACAATTGTGCCATAAGCCACGCGCACATTGAGCATTGCTTCCATATTCATCATATCGACAATGATACTGGCAATCTGATCTAATCTTTCATAACCCTCCTCAGGCATGAGTGCTTTAATTAATATTACATTGCTTTCATCCACAGACGTAATATAATCCCCAATCTGAGAGGTAAACATACCATTTAAAAGCTCCATGGCCGTAGAATCTTTCTCTTTATCTGTCTCAATCAAAAAGACAGCCCTCGGAACCGCTACCTCTATATGCAGCTTTTTGGCGCGATTATAGATATCCACTAACAGCATATTGTCTAACAGCAGATTCTGGAAAAAGTTATTGCGGTCATAGCGCTCCTTATATGCAATGATCAGGTTCTGTAGTTGACAAACCGCTATCTTCCCAATCATATAAGTATCCTCACTGGCCCCCTTGGCATCCAAAATAAAAAGGACTTCTTCTTCATCCAAAACCTTCATCAGATGATGCGTACCTATGACCTGACTGTCCGCAGGTGACTCTGCAAATGCCGTGATCAGCGCAGGCGTTATGTCCTCCGGTTCAAAGGTAGTCACCACCACCTTACCTTCCAAATCCCAAACTCCCATGTCAATCTTGGAAATAGCTTTCAGCTCCTCAATACTGGTCTTAATAATCTGACTTGAAATCATATGATACCCTCTCTGTCTTCTGCTAATAGCCTCGTAAATTTGAAAAAAGGGGGATGCCAAAGCACCCCCCTATGATCATTCTAACTAGTTGGTGATTGTCTGCTCTGTCTCTTTATCGAAGACATGAATCTTCTCAACATCAAACGCAAACTTAACTGTATCACCAGGTCTCGCTGTTGTACGAGAATCTACTCTTGCTGTAATCGGGAACTCAGCAAGGTCAAAGTATAAGTAAACTTCTGCACCGAGCAGCTCGTAAACCTTGATGGTAGATTCGAATACGCACTTAGCCTTCTCAACATACTCTCCGGAATCATATACATCCTCAGGACGGATACCGAATGTTACTGTCTTACCTGCATAACCGCCGTCAATCAGCTTTTTGGACTTAGCTGCCGGTAACGGAATGGACTTGCCTGCTACTTTCAGGCTTGCTGTATCACCGCTTACCTCAACAACAGCGTCTAAGAAGTTCATCTGCGGAGATCCCATGAATCCTGCAACGAACAGGTTCTGAGGTTTCTGATATAAGTTCTGAGGTGTATCAACCTGCTGAACCACACCGTCTTTCATAACAACGATTCTTGTACCAAGGGTCATAGCCTCTGTCTGGTCATGTGTTACGTAAATGATTGTGGTGCCCAGTCTCTGATGTAATTTAGAAATCTCAACACGCATCTGCACACGAAGCTTTGCATCCAAGTTGGACAGCGGCTCATCCATCAGGAATACCTTAGGATTACGAACGATTGCACGTCCCATAGCTACACGCTGTCTCTGGCCACCGGAAAGAGCCTTCGGCTTACGATCAAGGAGGGCTGTCAGATCAAGAATCTTAGCTGCCTCTTTTACCATCTTGTCAATCTCGTCCTTCGGAACTTTTCTTAACTTAAGACCGAAAGCCATGTTGTCATATACAGACATATGAGGATACAGAGCGTAGTTCTGGAATACCATCGCGATATCTCTGTCCTTAGGTTCTACATCATTTACCACTCTGTCACCAATCTTCAGTTCGCCGGAAGAGATATCCTCCAAACCTGCGATCATACGAAGTGTTGTAGATTTACCACAACCTGAAGGTCCTACGAAAATGATGAATTCCTGATCAGCGATTTCCAGATTGAAATCTTTTACCGCCTCGAATCCGTTAGGGTATACTTTGCAGACATTTTTTAAAGATAAACTTGCCATGATTGCCTCCTAAATGTTATTTTTTAGTTTTCCTATGATTATCGCCTCAATAATCAACTCTGTGACTAGTATAGCGGACTTTTTTCATGTTTACCATACCACTATTCCACAAAGATTTCTCTCATGATTGTAAAAAATGCTTACTTTGTACTTTTATATTTGCCGCTCACAGCAAGTTGACCAAGAAATCAGCTACTTCTTATACATCTTGAACAAAACCAGAAAATTTCGCTTGTAACGGCAGCTGTGCAGGCCCGGAATTTACTGAAATACATCTCTTCCTACGCTGTTTTGCATCCCAGCACCTTATAACCCGCTTTCGTCACCGCCTCTGTCAATACCTCGTCAGACACCTCATCCGCCATGGTAACGCTGGCCTGTTTCTCTTCCAGACTGACATCTGCCTTGGTCACACCTGCAACACCTTCTAAAGCTTCCTTTACATGCGCCTGACAATGTGCGCACATCATCCCTTCAACATCCAATACTTTCACCATTTGATCTTCCTCCTTTTTCTCCGGCATTGCCGTATAATCTATTCCCCTAAATCCCTCTATAAATTCGGGCATAGGAATCTTATGATACACCTTGTCACGTCTGCTGTCCCCAACGGCAAACAGATTCAGCCGAAGGGCATTGGTCACCACACAGAAGCTTGACAGGCTCATGGCCGCCGCGGCAAACATGGGGTTTAAGCTCAAGCCCAGCACCGGTACTAAGATACCGGCTGCCAGCGGGATGCCAATACAATTATAGAAAAATGCCCAGAACAGATTTTCATGAATATTTTTCAGCACCTGTCTGGAAAGTCTGACCGCCGCAGACACATCCGTAAGTTTCGACTTCATCAATACAATATCCGCCGCATCAAGGGCCACATCTGCGCCCGCCCCTATGGCAATTCCCACGTCCGCCCTGGTCAATGCGGGGGCATCGTTGATACCGTCTCCCACCATGGCAGTCTGCCCGTAGTCCGAAAGTTTTTTGATCACCGACTCTTTATCCCCCGGCAGCACATCCGATACAATGGCGTCAAGTCCTACCTGCCGGCCGATGGCCTGTGCTGTCCGCCGGTTATCTCCAGTCAGCATAACTACCTGTATGCCCATATTCTTCAATTCTTTCACCGCATTTACGCTGTCCGGCTTGATCACATCCGCTACCCCGATCATGCCAAGCAGCCGGCCTTTTACAGCGAAATAAAGAGGTGTTTTGCCCTCGGCGGCCATCTCTTCACCCTGCTTAAGAAAAGCATCCGTCATGAGACCCCGTTCCACAAACAGTGCGCCATTGCCGCCCACCGCTGGCTCTCCTTCGCAGATTCCTTCCACGCCCCATCCCGGAAGGGCCCTGAAACGCTCCACTTCCCCCGCCGCAATGGACGCTGTCTTAGCTCGTTCACAGACTGCCTTAGCCAAGGGATGCTCGCTTTTTTGTTCCAAAGAAGCCGCCACACGCAGCAGTTCGTCTTCCGAAACTCCCCTGGCGGGGCATAAATCCGTCACCTGAGGCTTTCCTTCCGTCACCGTCCCTGTTTTATCAAGCACCACGAAATTTACTCTGCCTGCCCGTTCCAGGGCCGTGGCATTTTTAAAAAGGATACCCCGGCGGGCACCCACACCGTTTCCTACCATGATAGCCACCGGCGTAGCTAACCCCAGAGAACAAGGACAGCTGATTACCAGCACACTGATGGCATAGGAAAGGGCTTTGCCGATACTGGCGCCTGCCGCCAGCCAGATGATGCCTGTCAGGACTGCCAAACCAATCACCACCGGCACAAAGACACCGGATACCCGGTCGGCTATCTGCGCGATGGGGGCCTTTGTGGCCACTGCATTTTCTACCATATCTATGATCTGCTGAAGTGTGGTATCCCTGCCCACACGGGTTGCCTTACAAAGCAGCGCTCCATTCTGATTCAGGGTCGCCGCACTGACTCTGTCTCCCGCCGTTTTATCCACAGGAAGACTTTCCCCGGTAAGGGCCGACTCATCCACAGCACTCTCACCCTCTATAATCTCACCGTCAACCGGAATACTCTCCCCCGGCTTCACCACAAAAAGATCTCCCATCATCACCTCATCCGCCGCCACAATGACTTCCATCCCGTCCCGCATCACATGGGCGGTCTTAGGCGCCAGGTCCATCAAACTTTTGACCGCATTGGTGGTCTTACCCTTACTGTACGCCTCCAGCATCTTGCCCACCGTGATCAGCGTCAGAATCATGGCCGCAGACTCAAAATACATATCATGCAGACAATGCATCGCCATGTCCGCCTGTCCTTCGCCCATATAGCTGCCCATGCGGAACAGAACCGCCGTACTGTAGACAAAGGCCGCGCTGCTTCCTAACGCCACCAGCGTATCCATATTAGGGGCACGGTGCAAAAGACTGGTAAACCCGCTGATAAAGAATTTCTGGTTAATGACCATCACCAGACCCGTCAGCAGGAGTTGATACAGTGCAATCGCCCAGGGATTTCGGGCAAAGGCATCCGGCACATACCATCCCCACATCAGATGCCCCATGGACACATACATAAGCGGCAGAAGCAGGCACACAGATGCAATCAGCCTGCGCCGCAGTTTCGGTGTCTCATGGTCCTCGAAATCATGCCCCGCCGTCTCTGCCTTTCCGCCGCCCGATGGCGCCGCCCCATATCCCGCCGCTTCCACGGCCTGACAGATGGTCTGGGCAGTTGCCGGGTTCTCATATTCCGCTACCATATTGTTCATCAGTAAATTAACACTGACTGTCTGTACACCCTCTACGGCGCGCACCGCCTTCTCCACATGGGCGCTGCAGGCCGCACAGGTCATGCCTGTTATGTTAAATTTTCCGTTTTCCATATCTTACCTCATTTCCAGCCCAATCTCTTTCTATTTGAGCCTCTTCATTAACTCCACTGCCTCCGCCATGATGGCAGTGTTGCCTTGCTTGACTTCCTCCGTCACACAAGTCTCCATATGTTCCTGCAGAATTTGATAACCCAATCCCTGCAGTGCGCTCTCCACTGCGCCAATCTGTATCAGAATATCGCCGCAGTAACGGTTATCGTCTATCATATTCTGGATACCTTTTAGCTGTCCGATAATGCGGTTTAGACGGCTGTTCAATTTCTTCTGCTCCCGCTCATCCCGGGGCGTATTCTTGGGGCGGCAGCAGGCGCATACATTTTCCGCCGCATTTATGGCTGTATCCGGTTCCTTTACCATATCCCGTTCTGCTTCTGTCTGTTGACTCATCTCTGCATCCATCTGCGCTTTTATCTCCATTGTTTTCTCGGTGTCACTCCATGCCATTAAACTGTTTACCCTCTTACGCTTTCCATAATACTATTCTTTCCTGATAATATCATTTTTATCATTCATTGCTTATATAGTATACCCCGGTAGGGTATATGTCAATCTTTTTTATGTATCCCTTTAAAAGATTACATAGAAAAAACCAGAGACTACGATTTTTTCAAATCTCATCTCTGGCTTTATTATCATTTATATGCAGTATACTCCCCAATATACCTTTATCAAACGATATCAACCCTTCACTGCGCCTGCAACCATACCCTTAATGATCTGTTTGCTAAATGCAAAATAGAAAATCACAATAGGCGCCATCGTGATTAACATAGCTGCCATAATCTTTGGATAGTCCGAAGTAAACTGACCGGTAAACTGCTTTAAGCCAAGCGGTACGGTGTACAGTGCTCTGTCCTTAATCAAAATCAACGCGAAAGAGAACTCGTTCCAGCAGCTAAACACGTTAATGATTGCCACTGTCACCAGAATCGGCTTACAAACCGGCAGGATAATTCCAAACATCGTCTTAGAGAATGTGGAACCATCAATGGCCGCTGCTTCTTCCAATTCTGTAGGAATTCCCCTCACATAACCCTGTACCAGGAAGATGGACATAGGCAGTGCAAAGGAAACATATGGTAACAGCAGCGTATACCAATGGTTAGACAGCCCCATCTTGGAAAAGATAATATAAATAGGAACCATCAGGGAATGAATCGGTATCAGCATTCCCATTAAGAACATAATATAAAGCGGTTTGTTAAACACAAAATTGATTCTTGCCAAAATGTAGCCTACGATAAACGCAATCAGCACAATCAGCAGTACAGACAAGATAGTCGTTCTTGCGCTGTTAGCCACCGACTGCATCAGGCGGTAATCCTTATTGGATAAAATTTTTGTATAATTTACCAGCGACGGTTCTTTGGGAAGACCCATGATATCCGCGTTAAATACTCTCTTCTCCTTCAGGGAAGAATAGAGCATCCAAATCAACGGGAAGATACAGGTCAGTGAAAAGAACCACAGGAAAAAATTAATCACTACAGTAAGCACGCCTTTTTTAACTTGAGTGCCTGCCGATTTATCTTCGACTTTTGTCATTGTCATTTCTTTAGCCATAGCAGATACCCTCCTTTATGCGTTTGCTTTGCGATTTTTCATCGCCTGTTTTCTTTCTTTTTCAATCTGTTTTAAATGTTTCTTCTCATTGCGGTCATAGCTGTCCGTCATGAAATAATTCATGAGCACCTGAGAACCGCCGATGACGGCCAGTGCCAATACGAAGATACCCACGGAAATACAGGACCCATAGCCTAGGTTAGATTGTTCAAAGGAAACCTTGTATCCGTACATCGCCATAACCATGGAAGAATAACCCGGACCACCCGACGTCATGACGTAGATATTATCAAATGCTTTCATATTACCCGCTACACAGAGGGTGATACACACAAGCAATGTATTCTTAATCAAAGGTAACACGATGTAACGCGCGCGCTGTATACCTGTTGCGCCGTCAATCTCTGCAGATTCCAATACTTCCGTACTGATGGAGGATACCGCAGATAAAAGAATAACCATATAATAACCGATAAACTGCCAGATTAAGGGAATTGACACCAGCAGCATAACCAAACCCGGCTCATTGAGCCATACCTTCTGCAGATCTTCTCTTCCGATTTTCTCTAAAAAGTAGTTGAGCAGACCCCTTTTGGAATCGTAAATCATCTGCCAGATAAAACCGATGCATACCGCCGAGATCGTACTCGGAAAGAAACCAAAAGTTCTGTGAATCCCCTGTAATTTAGTCACTTTGGAATTGATCAGCAGTACCACGATAAACGCCAGACCAATCTGTCCGATGATACACACGACCACCAGAAAGATGTTATGCCAAAAAGCGCTCCAGAACACCTGATCATGTATCAACTGTGAATAGTTGGCCAAACCGTTAAATGTTTTGACCGGTCCGCCCTTCCATTCAAAAAAGCTGTAAAAAAGAGCTGCCACAAGCGGTGCAAATACCGTGAACACATAAAGCGCCACAGGCACAGCCAGATATGCAGCTACAACCCATTTTTTAGGTTTGATAGACTTCAGCATAGAATCGTCCCCCATTTCTTATTTTCATGCTCTGATTGAGACATACCCCAAACGCGAAACGAAGACGCTTCGCTAACTCAAAACCAACCCTTTTCGTTAAGAATCCGCCCGGGGGAAAATCCCCCAGGCGGTCTTTTTATTTCACTTTACTGAAAACTTACTGACCAAGATATGCTTTGTATGCAGCCTGTGTATCTGCCGCTACCGTTGCGGGATCTTTGTCACCGTTAACCATTTCCTGCATCTCAGTGTTAAGTACGGACCATACGGAACCATCTACATAAGAGTCATAAATCTCACAGCCCTTGTTGTCCACATAGGAGAAATTGTAGAAATCCTGTGTGTAAGTATCAAACTTAGACAGATCAACGTCGGAACCGCAGAAACCAGCCAGTGCATAATTCGCACCTACGTACTCAGAGAAAGCTGTACCTGTCAGATACTGGCAAAGATCGATACATGCTGCCAGTTTGTCAGGATCCTCTGCTGCCTTAGCGCTGATTGCCATACCATAACCAAGACCGATGTTCTGGAACTTCTCATATTTGGTAGCATCTGCTGCCTGAGGAAGTACTGCAAACTTGGTTGTGTCAAATTTAGGATCTCCTTCCAGAGAAGCCTGGATATAGGAAGCATCCCAGTTACCGCCGATAAATGCTGCTGCATCGCCGGAAATGTAGTACTCACGCGCATCCTCGTTGGAAATTGCATTAAAGTCCTTGTTGAAGATGCTGGTGTCATGGAAGAGACGCTGTGTCTCTGTCAAAGCTGCCACGAATTCAGGTGCTTCGAAATCTCCTGTACCCGCGATGATGTCAGAGAACCACTGTGTACCTGTATACTGATAACCTAAGCAGGATACGAAACAGGAGTTCAACTGCCACTGTCCGGAGTTACCAAATGCGATAGTGTCAATACCCTCACCGCCAAAGTACTCCGCTGCCTTCTCTACGTCAGCCCAAGTGGTCGGGAAGGAATCAAACCCTGCCTCTTTCCACATAGCCTCATCATAAATTACGACTGTACATGTACCGCCTGTCAGAGCAGGATATGCATAATACTTGCCGTCTGCTGTGAAAGGAATCAGGTAATCCATGTTGTAATTAGAAGCGTACGGAGAAGACTTAATGGAATCTGTCAAATCATATAACAGGCCCTGCTTTGACCAGTTGATGGTATTCATACCCTGAAGCAGGAACACATCCGGGAGATCGTCTGCTGCTGCACGTGTAGCAATCTGTGTCTTATAGTCGTCGTTTGCCAGAACTTCTTCGTCTAAAGTAATATTTCCATGGGCATCCTGCCACTGTGCCAGACATGTTCTGAAACCGTCGGAGCCGCCGTTACCCTCGGACTCTTCAGATGTGGAGAAGTGCATGATGGAGATGTTACCGTTGTAAGCCAGCTCGCCGTCCGCTGCTGCGGGTGCTTCCGCCGCAGGTTCCTCAGCTGCAGGCTCTTCTGCTGCCGGTTCTTCCGCAGCGGGCTCTTCTGCTGCCGGCTCTTCTGCCGCAGGTGCTTCTGCTGCCGGTGCATCACTGCCGCCGCAGCCAGCCAAAGTTGCTACCATAGCTGTTGCCAGTAAAATACTCACTAATTTCTTTTTCACTTTTTCAATTCCTCCTTTATTTGATAAAAATGAATAGGTCTGGAAAACATCAAGTCATTTACTTAATCGTTTTCGTATTCTTATTGTATATCCCTTTTACATATATGTCAATACCTTTTATTTTAAAAGTAAAATTTCTGATTTTTTTATTGAAAATTACTAAAACAGAAAGAAAGACGGCGAAAATTTTTCGCCGTCCTTGTCATCTTATGATTCCGATTAAGCTTGTTACGCCTGATTTGTTTCTTGTTTCGCTGTCGTTCTCGCATCACTGTAAAATGCCAGCTGGTTCTTCCCCCGCTTCTTCGCCTTATACAATCCTTGATCGGCCGCTTTATACAGAGATTCAAAGTCCGCCCCTTCCTGGGGAAAGATTGCTACGCCGATGCTGGCCGTGGCCGCATACTTTACATACTCACCAGCCTGAAAGCTCTTAAAGAAATTCTCTACCTTTCTTGCCTCTTTTAAAATGATCTCCTCGTCCGTTATTCCCTTTAGGAAAACCATGAATTCATCGCCGCCTACCCGGCCGACGATATCGCTTGCCCTGAAAATGGCCCCGATCTGTGTCCCCAGAGATCTTAGCACTTCATCGCCGAAAGCATGGCCCATGGTATCGTTAATCTTTTTAAAATTATCAATATCAAACAGAAACAGCATAGACTGGGACTGCGGATTTTGCGCCATATACGTTTTGATTTTGCGCTCCGTAGCCAGCTTATTGTTCAAACCGGTAAGAAGATCTGTGTCCGCCTTATCTTCCAGCTCTCTCTTCTTCTCATTACTGCGTATCTTCCCTACAATATTGATGACCATGACGATACATACAAAAGCAATGATAACGATGAACAATGACGTAATCATATTTCTGGCACTTTTCCACTGGAAATCAACCTGTCTGTCCACATAATCCTGGCTGACGCCCAGCACCATTCCCCAATGTTCCGCCCCCAGCGGCACATAGACGAGCGTATGCTTCTGCTTTCCCGCCGCAATGGAAAAAGTGCCTTTGGAGCCACTGCTCATACGATTTCGCATTGTCTTGGCCGTTTCGCTGTTATAGACTTCAACGGACTCTAGCAGATTCCCTGACTGCAGGCAATTACTCTCCGCCGCACCGTTTACCCCCAGAATCTTTCCTTCCGTATCCACAATCGCCAGAAAGGCGGCTGAATCGAAGCCCGCTTTGGAAAGTATTATATCAAAGTGTTCCATAGAATAATACAAAAGCAGATATCCTTGCAGATTCTCCGTCGCAATACGTTCTACAACAAGAACTGCCGGCTGTTCTTCATCTGTGTATATGTACATGGATTCCGGACGCTGCAACGCCTCAAAATACGCCGCATCCGCAATAGATATCTCTGCGCCGTCCTGATTCCAGCCCTGCCCGTTCACATCGCAGTAGACCGCTTCATAGGAATCGGAACATTCTCTGGCAATCGCCAGCAATTCTGCCGTCCGTTCCGTATCCTCAACGCCCTCCCGTTCTAACAGCACGCAAATCGGCTTTGCTGTCTTCTGGGCCATCTCAAGCTGATGTAGAAACGCTTCCGCAAAAGTTTCCGTTGCAGTGATCAGATTTCTGGATACCGTACTCTCTGCCTCATTACTTCTCTTACTGGAAAAATTAATCAACATGGCCACAACGACTATCATCATAATTACTGTCGGAACCAGCCACTGCAGTACAGTTGACCTGTTTTGATTATCCATCGATTCCCCCATTCTCTTGCTCTACACTGATGGAAAAATCCAAATCGGAAACTGTCTCCTCTTCCGGTTCTAATTTCTTAAAAATACCACTGTATAGCCAAGCCGCGCCATAAGCTGGTGCTGAAATACCAAACATGATTACAAAAACAAGTGCATAGGATGAAAAATACCCGATTATCAAAGGCAGCGCATAAAGAATGACCATCAATATGGTCTTCGGAAGATTCGCGAAGGCCAAAATCATCGCATTTTTCAACGTATTCTTCACCTTATTCTCAAATCTTGCCTGTAACGGAAAGACATAAATCGCTGTCATGAACAGTAAAAAAGCTATCGCTATCACTGCAATCATCAAAGGTTTGGGAAACTGGATGGAAGAATATTGAAAAATCAATCCGTCCCCAATATACACAAGGATTACCAAAAGCATGATAAGCCACATAATGGTTGCCTGCTTAAAATTGGTGATAAAAGATTTGAAAAATCCCCTGATCAGGTATCCTTCTTCATCCCGTACTATTTTAAGCAGAACGTAATGCATCGCCGTAAACGCAGCACCCGCCGTGATAATCGGGATACAGCAGATGATCATTAAAAAATTCAGAATCAACAAATCCCCTAAACGGTTTAAGAACCGCATAATGGGACTGTCCATATCAAAAAATTTACCCATAACAGCCTCTTTTCCAAAAGATACAATTACATTATAGTACACAATTCTACTAAAAAGCTATAAAAAGTACAAAATATTGTAACTATTATTTATTCCGGGAAAACTAAATATTATACTTCTTACTAATCTGCTGATACTGCAGGTTCAGTGTCTGATACATTTTCAGTATACTGGCGGTTTCCTTCCTGACACGTTCCATAATCTCGTCATAAGAATTGACAAACATCGTTACGATCTGCTGTTTCAGGCGTTTCTTAGCCGCCTCCTCATTTAACTCCCGTATCACCTGTTCTTTTGTCATATTCTCCCTGTAGCTTCTCTTACTGTTCAGCGCGCACACCACATCCGCAATCTGCAGAATGCCCTGATTGAGACTAATCTGTCCTGCCTTTAACTGCAATGGATAGCCGCTGCCATCGCCTCTCTCATGATGGGCTAATACAATATCAACGATTTCAGGAGCCATTCTGGCGCCCAGATGCTCTTCTATGATCTTCACATGGGAACGGACGAACTGTACTTCTTCCCGCTTCAATTTACGAGGGGCCCTGACAATCTCCTTGGGTATGGCCAGCATACCGATATCATGAAGCAGTGCGGCATAATAAAGAATCTCTCTTTCCTGTTCCGGCAGATACATCATCTTACTTATCTCATCACAGATACAGATTGCCATCACAGTATCAAGCACCATAGACTCTCTGACAAATCCCATACAATACATCAGCATTTCCAAGAACCGTTTCTTATCCTCGTTGGAAAAGAGCATATATTCTACGATTTCATCCAGTTCCTGCTTAAACTCCCCGCTCTTTATCCTGCCAAACAGATTATACTTGGTATTGCACTGATAGAAACGGTCTAGTCCCGCTGCGGAAAGCTTCACACCCGCTTGCTTCTGGAACATGCGCGGATCAAATTTCTCCCGCAGGGTATTGGAATAGAGATCCATTTTCTCCGCAATATTCACATATGCTGCCACATCTTTATACTCATAACCTGTGTCTTTCAGTTTGTCATAATCCATGTGGTGGTACATCAGCACCTTGGACATATCCGGCAATGGAGACAAGTACTTAAAGAACAGATGCCCATAAATGGAATGTGCCATATTGTCCCTTGGCTCATAATGCAGCAAATCATTGATACGTTCTTTCTCTGTCTTATACGCGCCGATATCATGCATGGTCGCCACCATGACGATATCCGCCAGCTCAAATTCCTCGTATCTTCCTTCTTCCTGAAGCATCTTATAAACTATGTAGGCAACCCTGGAACCATGCTCCATCAGAGTTGGATTGATCATTTTCATGATATCCCGCATCAGCAGAAAAATATCCTTACTTCTAATATACTCCATAAGCGTCTCCCGTCATTATAATATAAATTCCATCGGCGTGTAGGTAATTCCGTCCCGATGCTCTTGCGGTCGCAGATCTTTAAATCCCAGCTTATGATAAAATTGGACCCCATAAGGAGACGAGTTCACGGTCACACGGCCAACCTGCAGTTCTGTCAACAGGTAATTAGCCAAATACTGTATCAAAGCTCGACCGATTCCTCGCCTATGATATTCTTCATCCACGAACAAAAGAGAAATGTGCGCATTATCCCGCAGGGTAATCATACCGACAATCTTCTTGCCGTCCAACGCGACAAACATCTGGTACGCCCCCATGACAAACATGCGGTGCAGTGTCGAATCCGTAATAAAATTCTCGAAATTCTTTACTCCTTCCGGGGTATAGACATCCGCCTCAAACCTCAAAAAGGTTTTCCAGGCAAGCGCCATGGCATCTTCCCATTCATCCCGGTATGCACTTCTGATTTGATATGACATTCCCAAAACTACCTACGATTCCTTTATAATCCTATATCATTTTACCGTATCCGCCACAAAATTACAACCATGCAGGAGAATGTCCACCTGTATACCGCATCACTTCCTCAACTTATTTCGCTGCCTCAGTGCCCACTTTATTCACCAAAGGGAGCCCATTTTCCAGCGCATACGCATTCTCCAGCGTCTCCTTGGCAATAGCCTGCATAGCCTCCTTCGTAAAAAAGCCCATATGAGAAGTAATCAGTACATTAGGGAACGTCATCAATCTGGCCAGGTTTTCATCCCGCATGATCTCATTAGACCGATCTTCATAGAAGATACCTTCTTCTTCCTCATATACATCTAATCCCACGCCGCCAAACTTACCGGACACCAGACCGTCAATCAGCGCATCTGTATCGATCAGTGCGCCGCGGGAAGTGTTCACCAGATAGACGCCGTCCTTCATTCTGGCAATGGTACTGCGGTTAACGATATGCTTTGTCTCGGAAGTCAGCGGACAATGGAGAGAAATCACATCTGCTTTCGCCATGATCTCTTCCAACGAAACATATTCCACATCCAGTTTTGGATTCGGATAGGGATCATAAGCCAGTACCTGCATCCCAAAGCCGTTGCAGATTCTGATCATGGCCTGCCCAATCTTGCCTGTACCAATAATCCCTGCCGTCTTATGATACAGATCGACCCCCATAAGACCATTCAAACTCATATTGAAATCTCTGGTTCTGTTATATGCTTTATGTGTATAGCGATTGACTGTCAACAGCATCCCCATCGCAAACTCTGCAACCGCCTCCGGCGAATAACTGGGCACCCGCAGAATCAAGACCTTATCTTCCGCCGCCTTCACATCCACATGGTTAAATCCCGCGCTCCTTAAGAGAATCGCTTTCACATGCATGTCGTAAAGGGCCTGTATCATTCTGGCATTCACATAATCGTTCACAAAGATACATACTGCGTCAAAGCCTTTTGCCAGTGAAATTGTCTCCTCATGAAAAGGTACTTCATAGAAATGAATATCAAAACCATAATCCTTACCCATAGGCTCAAACCAGATCTTATCATAAGGTTTCGTACTAAAAAATGCTATCTTCATTGTCTTCCTCCATCTTCCTAAACATTTTATCGCTATTTTCTTACCGCCGTATCTGGCTGTAATAAAGCACAATTTAAGTATAGTATAAGCAAAAATTCTAAAAACATTCCCCTAAAAAACAACAAAAACCGCCATACTACATAAGTATATGCGGTCTTCATCGGCCTAAAATGGATTCAAATCTTCTATAAAATCTGTGACGCTCTGTTTCAGACTCTCCCAAAAATTATCGGCAGCACCTTCCACCGCGCTCTCCACGGCATCATTGATGGCTTCGTTGGCCTGTTCCACCACTTCTTCTCCATATTCCTGATACAAATCCTGGGCATGATCTGCAAACTCTTCCGCCTCAGCCTCAATGGTCTCCATGGTCACTTCCTCCCCCTGCCTAGGGGCAATGACGGCTACATACACCGTTCCCAGAATCGCCGCCACACATAACAATCCAGAAAATTTCTTCATAAAATAATCTCCGCTCCACTACGTAACGCTCTGCAAAATCCACCGATAGATATCTGCGTACACCTCAGCCCTGTCCGTCTCATGCAGTATTTCGTGCCTGTCACCCGGATAAAGTTTCATCTGCACACGCTCCATACCCAGCTGCAGAAAGGATTCATATACCTGTTTCACTGCCCGTCCATAATCCCCCACCGGGTCTTCCTCCCCTGCCACAAAAAATACCGGCAACTGCCTTGGCATCTTTTTCAACTTTTCAACATCATGCAGATTCCAGATCAATTTCATCAGCGTCTGGAATCCATTGGCTGTAAAAGTAAAATTGCACATAGGATCTTGTCTATAACGCTTTACACTCTCCTCATTGGAGCAGAGCCAGTCACTGGGGGTTTTCGGCGCTTCTATTCTTTTATTAAACATACCAAAAGCCAGCTTGTCAATCAACTTACTCACATGCTTCGGCCCACAGAAAAGAATCTGTATTCCCGCAAGTGCCCTCGCGGCGGCAAGCTGTATCTTGGACTGCATACCGGTCCCCATAATAACGGCGCCGTCAATCCCGCTTCCATACCGAATCAGATAATTCCTTGCAATAAAGGAACCCATGCTGTGCCCCAGGATAATATAGGGCACACCCTGATACTGTTCCTGTGTCATCTTCTTTAGCCGGTGCTCATCCCGCACAAGGACGGTAGCCGCATCCTCTTTACAAAAATACCCATAAGGTTCTCCCGGCCGCACGGACTTCCCGTGGCCTAAATGATCGTCCCCCACCACGAGAATTCCCTTACCCGCCATATACTGCGCAAACCCATCATATCGGTCAATGTGCTCCGTCATACCATGAATGATCTGCAGGACGCACACCGGCTTGTCATGTTCCGGAACCCATCGAATGCTATGAATCTTGTGCTCCCCGTCCCGGGAGTCGAAATAAAATTCTTCTTTTTGTATCACTCCGAAATCCTCTCTTGCCTATAACCCCCACAGCAGCATGTCCCTCAGTTTGTCATATAAACATTCCTAACAGATTTCTGCACCTGCCGGCATATCCTTCTGGGGCACCATAACCGCCAGATTGCCTTCTTCATCTGCGGCACTCAAAATCATGCCTTCCGACATCATCCCTGCAATCTCTCTGGGCTGTAAGTTCACTAACACCATAACCCGCTTACCGACCAGCTCTTCCGGCTTATAATACTGCTTAATCCCGGAAAGAATCTGTCTGGTCTGAGAACCCACCTGCACCTTAAACTTCAACAGCTTCTTGGACTTTGGCACTTCCTCACATTCCAGTACAAGTCCTACCTGGAACTGACATTTATCAAAATCATCATACGTGATTGTATCCTTTGGCTCTAATTCCACCACTTTTTCATCCATACCAGAGTCCTTCTCTTCCTCGCCTGCCGCCGCTTTCCTCTCCGCAAACATAGCCTCTACCTGTTCCAGCACTTCCTTGATATCCTGACGGGCAAACAAAATCTCGGGCTTCTCCACCACTTTATTGCCGGAAGGATAGAGTCCGGAAGCCCTGTCCACATCCTGCGCCGCCGCACACTCTTCTAACACCGCAAAATCAACCAAAGATGCATTTAACTGCTCTGCGATTCTTTGCGCAGTCTCCGGCATATACGGCTCTAAGAGAGACGCCCCTGCCAGAATTCCGTTAAGCAGATTATATAAGACGGTTGCCAGGCGGTCTTTCTTTTCCTCATCCTTGGCAAGTACCCAAGGCATGGTCTCGTCTATATATTTGTTACAGCGCTTAAACAGCACGAAAATCTCTGTAATCGCATCGGCTACCCGCAATTCGTCCATCTTCTTAGATACTCTCGCATAAGTATCTGTCACTACCCTGAACAAATCGGCATCCACATCTTCCGCCCCTGCATCAACACCCACTTTCCGGTTCTCCACAATACCGCCAAAATACTTATTGCTCATGGAGACAGTTCTGTTAACCAGATTCCCCAGTGTATTCGCCAGATCGGAGTTCATACGCTCCACCATCAAATCCCAGGTAATCACACCGTCATTTTCAAAGGGCATCTCATGCAGAACAAAATAACGCACTGCGTCCACACCAAAGAATCGAATCAGATCATCCGCATAAATCACGTTGCCCTTGGACTTACTCATCTTACCATCCCCCTGTAACAACCAGGGATGTCCAAATACCTGCTTGGGCAGCGGCTCGCCTAATGCCATCAGGAAAATCGGCCAATAGATGGTGTGGAACCGGATAATATCCTTACCTATCAAGTGCAGATCGGCCGGCCATAATTTCTTATACTGCTCACTGCTCTCACCGTCCGCCTCATAGCCGATGCCCGTAATATAGTTTGTCAACGCATCCAGCCACACATAGACCACATGCTTATCATCAAAATCCACCGGAACGCCCCACTTAAAGGAAGTCCTGGAAACGCATAAATCCTGCAGACCCGGCAGAAGGAAGTTATTCATCATCTCATTCTTGCGGGAAACCGGCTGAATGAATTCCGGATGGGCATTGATGTGCGCAATCAGTTTATCCGCATACTTGCTCATTTTAAAGAAATACGCCTCTTCCTTGGCAGGCTTCACCTCTCTCCCACAATCAGGGCACTTGCCATCCACCAGCTGAGACTCCGTCCAGAAAGATTCGCAGGGTGTACAATAAAGCCCCTCATAAGCGCCCTTGTAGATATCCCCCTGGTCATACAGCTTCTTAAAGATCTTCTGCACCTGTCTCTCATGATAATCATCCGTAGTACGGATAAACTTGTCATAAGAAGTATTCAGCACATCGCAAATCCTGCGGATTTCACCCGCCACCTTATCCACATACTCCTTCGGCGTAATGCCCGCCTCCTGCGCTTTTAATTCAATCTTTTGTCCATGTTCGTCCGTACCCGTCTGAAACTGTACATCGTAGCCGTCTTTTCTCTTAAAGCGCGCAATACTGTCCGCCAGCACAATCTCATAGCTGTTACCGATGTGCGGTGTACCGGAAGTATAAGCAATCGCTGTTGTGATATAATACTTTCCCTTATTCATAGCAAGCTCCCTTTCCATTATCTATCAAAGTTCTAATAAACTGCTAATCGTACAAAACATTCTGTAGTTAACCTATCATAAAGGACTTAGATTGTCAATTCCTGCCACGCGCAACCGGGAAAAGTATCAGAAAATCCCGCCTACTCTTTCATCGGTGAGAGATACAGCGTATTGGTCTCCTCATCGTAGCGATATCTTAAGGTATTATCCGTCAAGTTCTGCACCCGCCCCTCCAGCTGGCCTATCAGCACATCAATCCTCTCATTGACCTCTTTTACATTTTCCTGCAGTTGTTTCTCAAATTCACGGCCCAAATGATCGATACCTGCCTGCAGCTGGTCAAGCCTGTTATTTACCTCTGCCACATTTTGATTTAAAGCATCCTTAACCCGCTTCTCTAAATCACTGATGCTCTCCCAAAGTCTCTCATCCTCCTTTTTCAAAGCAGCCATCTTCTCATGAAGACCTGCGATATCCGCCTGCACGCCCTCCATGTCCACTCTTATCTCCTCAATCTGCTGTTGAATCAGCGGAATCTTTTCTTTGTCTATGACTTGTACAATACCTGTCAGATCGGTAAGCTTGACCTGTGTCTCCTTAAGACTCTGCACAATGGTCTCAACTTCCCTGCAAAGCGTGATAATTTGCGTCTTTAAAGCGTTGTCCGCATCTTGAAATTCTTTCTCAACCTCACGAAGCCCCTCCTGCACCTGTATCATCGTCTGCAAAAGTTCATCCACCTTTTCTTTCAGATAGGCAGTGCTTGTCAGATATTCCTGCCGCAGTTGTTCCCCGGAATCCTCCGACATATATTTGACTGCTTCCTCTTCATGAACAGCCTCAGATAAATGCTCCATATCTCCTTCCATATCCGCAGCCTGCATCTCCTCCCCTGTCTGTTCCGGTTCAGAAGACACCTCACCTTCACGCCCTTTCACATAACCCCACAAAAGTACCATAAGAAGCACAATGATGACCACGGCCACCGCCCCTGTCACCACCACTGCAAGCCGGTTTTCCTGCCTGTCGGGGTCGTTTTTTCTTTCGTTCCAATAATCTGACAACCTTGTCATAAATTCACGCATAGTATTTTCCTTCTTTCATTAAGTATTCAACATTTGGAAATCAGCGGCGATCTGCCGGGAATCCACACAATTGTGGCTCGATATAAAGTATACTTTAAAATGAATCCAAAGATTGTATGATTAAGATAACAGATGCGCTCCCAGTTGACAATACCGGAAATATTCACAAATTTTAACGACAAAAAAAGAGTACATCTTCTGAAAACATGATGTACTCTGGTTTCTACCCATCCAAACAAAATTCCGTTAATAAGTCAAAATCTCATAACCATCCTCTGTCACAGCAAGCGTCACTTCCCATTGCGCAGACGGCTTCCCATCCTCCGTATAGACCGTCCAGCCGTCTTCATCATCAATATAGATATCCGCCTTTCCCATATTGACCATCGGTTCTATGGTAAACACCATGCCCGGCACCATCAGCATTTCCGTACCCTTGCTGGTCACATAACTGACAAAAGGCTCCTCATGGAATTCCAAGCCAACACCATGTCCTCCGATTTCCCGGACAATAGAATACCCGTTCTTCATCGCATGGTTGTTGATGGCTTCCGCCATGTCCCCCAGGAAATTCCAGGGCTTTACCTGCTCTAAGCCCACATCAATACACTCCCTGGCCACCCGCACCAGCCTCTGGGTCTCCTCCGGCACATTCCCCAGCATGAACATTCTGGAAGAATCCGAAAAATACCCCTTGTAGATTGTGGACACATCCACATTCACAATATCTCCATCCTGCAATAGACGCGTCTTACTCGGGATGCCATGACACACCACCTCATTAATGGAAGTGCAGACGCTCTTCGGGAAGCCGTCGTAATGTAACGGCGCCGCAATTCCCCCCATCTGGCTGGTCATATCGCAAACAATCCTGTCAATTTCCTCTGTGCTCATACCTATATGAATCTGTTTCTCAATTTCATCCAAAATCGCAATATTAATCTTACTGCTTTCACGGATTCCCTGAATCTGTTCTGGCGTTTTCAGAATATCATGACTTGGCACAATATGTCCCTGCAGTGCATAGCTTTCAATCTTATCATCCATTGCCATATGACAGGCCTTATACTTTCTGCCGCTTCCGCACCAGCAAGAATCATTTCGTCCCAGTTTTTTCATCGTAAAATACCTCCCGGCGTAGTCCACTCAATAGCCTTATCTATTGTATTACATCTTATTTACAAATTCAAGATTGGTTTCCGGGCAGGCATGATAAACGCATGAATATATCCTCCCCTTAAATCATTCAATCTATATGTATACCATACTGACATGATGCGTTAGTAAATCGAATATTTGCTAAATATGACAAAAAATGATATGCTTGTCTTGTTGTCATACCCAAACCGGCAACGGAGAGGGGGTGAAAATGTTGCACGATGTACTTATTTCTGTTGTAGTCGCTGTCGCGGGTGGTGTGATTTGCCATTACATCATCAAATGGTTAGATAGTGACCACCATGACAACTAACCTCGGTCTGGTCCCTCCGTAATGGGAACAGAAAATCCCAGAGCCGCTACTCTGGGATTTTCGTTGGTGAATCATTTGCACGAATTCACTTATATCTGTTTTGCCTACTGGCATTATAGCATATGCAGAAAAGGATTGCAAGATACGCTGGAAATTCGGGCAGGCATGACAACTAATCTTGTTCTGGTCCCTCCGTAATGGGAACAGAAAATCCCAGAGCCGCCACTCTGGGATTTTCGTTGGTGAATTATTTGCACGAATTCACTTATATCTGTTTTGCCTACTGGCATTATTTATTTTGTACTTCATTGCCATATATTATCTGATTGCGTTCCAGTTCTTCTTTCAATTCTTCTGCTGTAGGCAATACAGTCATATATTTGGAAGCAAATATCTGCTCGCTTTCATGCAAAACAGAATATTTTACCATCGTTTCATCCTTATCCGTACAGAAAATGATACCAATTGTCGGGTTATCATCTTGCTGCCTCTTTAAGTCATCAAACATTCGAATGTACATATCCATCTGCCCAATATCTTGATGTGTCAACTTATGATTTTTCAAGTCTATCAAGACAAAGCATTTCAGCATATAATTGTAAAATACCAAATCAATATAAAAATCTGTCGTCTCAGTACATATATGCATTTGTCTGTCTACGAAGCAAAACCCTCTTCCCATTTCTAAAAGAAACTTCTGCAAGTTACTGACAACTGCATCTTCCACATTTCTTTCAGCAATTCCATCATTATTTTTTATACCCATAAATTCTAAAACATATGGGTCTTTTACAAATTTAGGTGTTTCTCCAATTCTATCAGGGAACTGCGTTGAAAGAATACGTTTATAATAGCCGGACTTTATATTACGCTCCAATTCCTTAACTGACCAATATTCATTTGCAACCTCATCCAGATAAAAATTTCGTTCCTCCTCGTCATTTAATCTCATAATAGTTCTAAGATGCGACCAATGAATTTTTCCAATCATTGAATAACCATAGGATTCTTTAGGAAATGTTAAGTATAATTGCCTGCAGTTTCTAATATTTGCAACCGAAAATCCCGTACCATATTCATCAGACAATTCTTGCGAAAGACGCTTAATCAGATACGAGCCATACTTCGCTTTCTTATTACCTTTCTGCTCTTGTTCAATAATCCTTTCACCCACATTCCAATATGCATACGTCATTATGTGATTTGCTGATTCGTATGTCTTCCTCTTTGCATCATCTAATATAGCATGAACATCTTGATAAAATCGCACTTCATCTTCTGTATCCATCAATTCCGCACTTGTCATTTTCACATTCTCCTCAATTCACTACACGCGTGTAGCGAATTCAATATGATAAATTATTTTAAGAAGCACAGGTAATAATATGATAATCATTATATTAAAAGTTTAATATTCATAATATCTTGAAGATGCCACCTTTAAACGATTATATGAAAGATATAAAACCTGGTCAAGCTATTTTACTCGTTTCAGCCCTCTAAATCCGCTTTAATAATAATACTTAATACTAGTTCAAAATCGCTTTCTGAACAGACTCTTTTGAATGGACATAAAATAAGAGTATCACAAAATCATCTATTTCCATAATTTTGTGATACCCTCTTTTTCTTACTGCTGATCCTTTGCCATTGCTATTTTATCCAATAGCTCCACAATCTCATCCGCCGTGTATTCCCTTTTCTCTCCATTTGAAATAATTAGCCTTAATTCGTACAAAGTAGCCATCTTAGTGTCCATTCTTTCTTTTTCCGTCATATCCATAACCTCCATCTTACTCCCTCCTCCCAGACACCACCCTGCCTTTAAAATCATTATATGAAAAGTACAAAACCCGGTCAAGCTATTTTACTCATGCGTTTGTCCTGCTCGCGCCGCCCACTAAATCCGGCAATTCACAACATCTTCCAGAGAAAATAACCGTATATGCTTATCTAGTGCCGCCTCTTTCTCAACCTTGTCGTCAAACCCTGACTCTGAGAAAAGTGCATAGTAAAAACTGGCCTGTTCTTTCTGTGGTGTCAGCTTCGCCACAGTATTCAGATATTCTCCATAACTAAACGGTCTGTTTTTCAACTTGCATTCACCCACCAGGTACTCCTTCTTCTGCGCAGATATAGCCAAAATATCAATCTCTGTCTCCGCCACTCTAAGACCTGACTCCTTTTGTGTATCTCGCACCGTAGTTTTTCCAAAGAAGCGTCCTATCCTGGCATAGCGAAAAGGCAATACACTGGCCTTTTGTAACTCCTGAATATACTGTCTGCATACTTCCTCAAAAGTAAAAGCGGAAAATTCATGAATAAACGGCATCACGGCAAAATCACATACACCCTCCGCATCCCCAGATTCCAGCGCCGAATAATTAGTGAAAGCAAAAGCATACCAGAAACGGAAAAAACTATCAGCCAGCTTATAAATACCCCTGTTCCGGTTCCCCCATTCTTTGCTTGCCGTATCTACAGAAAATTCCCGCTCTACAATTCCCAGCTGTACAAGATTACGCAAGTATACACTGGTCTTGGAAGTATCCTCCACTAGTGACTTCTGACTAATATCGTTAAGTCTTGTATTTCCAAGGGCCACTGCCTCAAGCAAGGAATTATATAAAGACGTCTCCCGCAGTTCCTGCCGCAAAAAGAACTCCACTTCGCTGTATAAAGTACATCCTTTGGTAAATATATTCTGCTTAATATTATCTGCCAATGACTGTCTTGGGTCAAACTGTTTGAGATAATGAGGAATCCCGCCTAATATGGAATAGGCAGTCAGCTTATCCTTTGCTGAATATTCCGGGAAAAACTCCGCCGCTTCATAAAAGTTCATGGCCTCCATCTTATAAACTCCCGTAGCTCTGCCATAAAGAGGGTTTTTCTCTGCCAGCACTTCCTTTTCAATAAAACTCATGGCACTGCCGCACAGGATAATCATAACATTAGAGTCCTTCAAAATCTCATCCCAAAGATTCTGTAAAATAGAAGGAATTGACGAATTATCTTTGCACATATAAGGAAACTCGTCAACGACTAGCAGCTTCTTGCGATCGCCATATGGCAAATCCAACACAGCACGAAACGCCTTATCCCAATCCGCAAACTGGTCTATATACTGCTTGGCAGGAATATCTTCCTTCATCATCTTTTCTGAAAAAGACTTAAGTTGTAATTTATCCGTGCATTCTCTACAGGCAAAGAATACATGCGGTTTCCCTTCACAAAACTTCTTTAGAGTCTCAGTCTTTCCCACACGACGCCTGCCGTAAAGGACAATCAACTGTCCATTATCCGTTTTATATTTATTTTCCAGAAATTTTAATTCTGATGACCTTCCAATAAACATGCCTTCATCCTTTCTAAACATGATTTACTGAATTGTGATTAGAAATATTAAATTAATTAATCTAATCACGATTCAGTAAATTTAGATTTGTGTATATTATATGCTTTACTGGGGTGTAATACAAGGTAAAAAAGCTTAAAACGTGAAAAGAGATACCGCTTGTGTGCGATATCCCTTTTTCATGTATTATTATGTATGGCTTGTGGAGGTTCAATTAATTTAGAGCTATAATATATAATTTAAAAATAAGTATTTAGCCCAATCCCCAGCAAATACTACTTAGCTATCAAAGCATCAATAGCCAAATCCTCTGTCTCACTTAAATTTACGACAAAGAAATAATATCTTCCACTCATTTTAATTTCAAATAAATGGCTTATTACATCCTCACCTTCTGCATACCACATGATATTATCAGGGTCTTTAAGTCCCGTCTGGAATCTAATATCCGCAGGATCACCAACTACCATAACTGAAACCTCATTCCCCTCTGCTTCCGTGAATCCACCTGACATATAGGTTTTACCAGCCCTAACATTCCAGCCTATATGTATAGTCCTTCCACGCCCTTCCATATTAATATCATCCATTATTACAACATCATCGATATCCAAATTCAAAGCCCTAGCCAACTCTTCCCTTGCTATTTGGTCGCTCTCATCAAACATTTTCACACTTGTAGATTCCGCAAACCCTTCATAAGCGGTAGCCAGTCCTGCTCCCGCCGCCAAAGAAGTAATACTGCTCCCCACCAAAAAACATGCCGCCAGCGCTAAAGCCGCACCTTTCTTAAATCCGCCACTCTTCTGAAACTCTCCCATTGCTGCCACTCTCCTCTCATAATTCGACCTGTCTTCAGCTAATGCAAATAGCTGGTATCGTTCTTTCTTTTTACTTTCATCCAGCATATTAAGTATCACCTGAAAATATTCGCGTTCCGAAAATCTGTGCGTAGCCTTCTCACACGTTACTCTGTCACAGCTTATCTCACAGATTAGCTTCATGTGCTTAAACATAATATGTACAGCGGGATTGAACACATGCAGCAAGGTAATCAATGTTCCAAATGTCCTAAGGGACAAATCCCCTTCCACATAATGGCAAAGCTCATGGTAAAGGATGATCTCAGCCTCTTCCAACGTGTACCTGTTGAGGGGCAAAATCACTACAGGCCCATGGTAATACGTAACGCAGGGTATGTGCACAGAATCATTTCTGTTCAGAATGACTTTGCCCTCTATGCCAAGTTCAGAGCATATTTGCGCAAAACAGCGTTTGACACCCTCATCCTCTTCCGGAATATTGCCTCTACAAATCAGCGCCCACTGAATACGCCGGACCAGTTTATATGCCAACAGCGCCAAAAACAGCCCGACCCACACCCGTCCCATAGTCGCAAACAGTTCTATGGTTCTTGGTGTGTTGTAGAACAGATTGATTGTGCCGAGCTGGTCTACATCGAGCTGCCTGCTTATCCGCAACACAAAGTATACCAGCGGCACCACATATGCGCACAGTACTACTATAGTAGAAAAACGAATCAAACGTGCATCTTTCCTAAACCATATCTTCCGAAAAATTATTGCGATGAAATAGAATAATGTTCCGGACATATTTGTTAACAGCAACGCAATAAATAAATTACTAATCCAATCCATCGATCATCTTTTGTATCCTTTCCACCTCATCTTGTCGTAATGGTCTTTCATTTGCCAGAGCACACAGGAATTCGTCTGCATTGTCATGATTCCAGAAAGTCACGTAATCATTTGTCAGTTGCCCTTTGTACTCATCAAGTGGTACGAGAATCTGATAAAAGAATACTCTGCCCTGACGGTAATGCCTCAGATAGCCCTTTCTCACAAGACGTGCCAGAAAAGTAGATACCGTCTGAGGTTTCCACTCCTTATGGTACTTGTCATTGACCCTCTGCATGATCTCCATGAGACTCAGTTCTTCTTCCGAATCCCACACCGTCTTCATAACCAGCTGTTCACAATCTGTTAAATTTTCAAGTGTCATAAAATGCCTCCAGTAATCTCTACAATTACTATTGTAGGTTATAGTATTTAATAAAGTTCTCTCCTTCAATAGTATTTTATTATCCGTAGAATATCAAGCCTAAATTGTCTTGAATTTAACTAAAAATGAACTGATTATGTAGTTTTTATGCGACAAGATAAGATATTGTGTGTCAAATATCAAGTTGCAAGCCTCTGAAATATGCTGTAAAATGTTGATTTAGCTCGCTTATATTTTAGTTATCAGTCTACTATAAATTTAATAATATTACACCTTTAGTGTAAAATATGATTTTACGTGGCAGTATAAGTATTTTTATTCTATACATAATTATGTAAATTTATATAAAATAAATAACATATAAATGCAGGAGGCAAAATGAAGACACAACAGACTACAAAACATAATCTTATCCATAAATTGGTTGGAAACAAGGCTTTCTATAAGATGGTCCTTGCTATCGCTGTGCCGATTATGATTCAAAACGGCATTACAAACTTTGTGAGTCTTTTGGATAACATCATGATCGGCCAGGTCGGTACGGAACAGATGTCTGGTGTTGCTATCGTGAATCAGCTTCTTTTTGTCTATAATCTCTGCATTTTCGGCGGCGTGTCCGGTGCCGGCATCTTTACTGCCCAATATTTTGGCCAGAAAAATGTTGAGGGCGTCCGGCAGACTGTACGCTTTAAAGTGTGGATGGCTTCCATCATCACACTGCTCACCGTCCTTTTGCTCCTCTTTACGGGTGGTTCTTTGATTACCTTCTATCTGCAGGGGGAAGGCACTGCCGACAGTGTTGCCGCTACCTTGACTTATGGCCTGCAATATCTCTGGATTATGCTGCTGGGCCTGCCGCCGTTTATGATGGTTCAGGTTTATTCCAGTACGCTGCGGGAATGCGGTCAGACCCTCCTGCCTATGAAGGCCGGTATCGTCGCAGTCTTTGTAAATCTGACATTAAACTACATATTAATATATGGTAAGTTCGGTGCCCCGGCCCTCGGTGTACAGGGAGCCGCCATCGCCACCATCATTTCCCGTTATGTGGAGGCCGCCATTGTACTAATCCACACGCATCAGCATAAACGTGAGAATCCTTTCGTGGAAGGACTTTACAGTTCCTTGAAGGTGCCCGGCGCATTAGTGCAGAAGATTTTGATCAAAGGAACACCCCTGCTTCTTAACGAAACCTTTTGGGCCGCTGGCATGGCCATGCTGACACAGTGTTACTCTGTGCGCGGTCTGAATGTGATTGCCGGATTGAATATCTCCAACACAATCAACAACGTGTTTAACATTGTCTTCATCGCACTTGGAGATTCTGTGGCTATCATTGTCGGACAGCTTTTGGGAGCCGGTAAGATGGACGAAGCCCGCGATACGGATAATAAGATGATTGCTTTCTCCGTCTTTTGCTGTACCTGCGTAGCACTTGTGATGCTTGTACTGGCGCAGTACTTTCCGCTTCTGTACAAGACCAATGATGAGGCAAGGACTTTGGCCACATATTTTATTATGGTTGCCGCTATTTTCATGCCGCAGAACGCCTTCCTGCACGCCTCCTACTTCACACTGCGTTCCGGCGGCAAAACGATTATTACATTCCTGTTTGACAGCGTCTTTATCTGGTGTGTCAGCGTGACGATTGCATTTACATTAAGCCACTATACTACGCTCCCTGTTATTGCTGTGTTTACCTTTGTGCAGATGGGGGATTTGATTAAGTGCGTTATTGGATTTGTACTGGTGAAGAAGGGTGTTTGGCTACAGAATATTGTGACGTAAATATGTTGATTATTTTTCTTTTACACGATATAATAGATGTGTATAATTGAAAAGAAGGTTGGATGTGACTTTCCGATTGTTTTATGCCCTCTAGTCTTTAAAGGGGGAATGCCTATGAATACATTAGAGGTTCTTACTCTTTTGTTAGTCATTTTTGCAGCTTTATCATACATAGACAATCATAACAACAAAAAGAAATAGCATCCCGAACCCTCACAAAGTTTGGATGCCGTTTCTTTTCACATTCATTCTACACTGAGGGCGAATCGGAGTCACATCCGATTGCCTTTCTGATTAGATTATACACTAGAGCGGTTGAATTTTCAACCGCTCTTTTCAACTTCTAAAAATGCGCCAAATACCCTTTCACATTCTCCGTAATGTTCCCGCCAAAGATTGCGGAACCTGCCACAATCACATTGGCACCGGCGTCCAGCACAATCTGCACGTTATCTATCGTAATACCGCCGTCAACCTGGATATCCAAGTCTATGCCCATCTCGTCAGCCATCTCCCGTACCTTACGGATACGCTCTGTGGATTCAGGTATATATTTCTGACCGCCAAATCCCGGCTCCACTGTCATCACCAGAAGCATATCCAGTTTGCTTAAATATTTCCTGACCGCTTCCACGGGAGTTCTTGGTTTGATAGACATGCCCACTCGGCAGCCTAAGCTGCGAATCAAATCAATCGTAGCATCCGCATCTTCTGTTGCTTCCAGATGGAAGGTAATGCTGTCAGCGCCACACGCCTTAAACTCTTTGACATAGCGCTCCGGCTCCACGATCATCAAATGTACATCAAACACTTTATCTGTCACCTTGCGGATGGTCCGGATTACCGGCATACCAAAGGAAATCGACGGCACGAAAACGCCATCCATCACATCAATATGTATGTATTCTGCGCCGGCCATACAGGCCTCGTTAATCTGCTCCCCCAATCTGGCGAAATCCGCCGCCAGAATGGAAGGAGATAGAATATTCTTTCTCTCAGACATCTCAAATGCCCCTCTATCGCCAGGTTATTCTTTATTTTACGAAATCCTTTACCTTTGCGTAGATTCCTTTCCCGTCTAGTCCGTACTTCTCTACCAGAGCAGCTGCAGGGCCGGATTCACCGAATCTATCCTGCACGCCAATCCGTAGTACGGGGGTCGGATGTTTCTCAGACAGGCAGTCGCACACTGCGCTTCCAAGTCCGCCGATCACGGTATGTTCTTCTGCTGTCACAACCTTACCGGTCTTCTTAGCGGAAGCAAGCACCAGCTCCTCGTCCAGAGGTTTGATCGTGTGAATGTTGATCACTTCTGCCTGAATGCCGTCAGCCGCAAGCATTTCTGCCGCTTCCAATGCTGAGGAAACGGTGATACCGCTGGCAATAATAGTCACATCACTGCCCTCTCTTAAGAGAACGCCTTTGCCAATCTCAAATTTATATTCGGGCTTGTCATTGATTACCGGCACAGCCGCACGTCCAAAGCGCAGATATACAGGACCCTCAAATTCGATTGCCGCTCTGACAGCCGCTTTCGCCTCCACATCATCGGAGGGCACGATGACCGTCATGCCGGGAATGGTACGCATCAGCGCTACATCTTCATTACACTGATGGGTTGCACCGTCTTCACCTACCGTGATACCCGCATGGGTTGCACCAATCTTCACATTCAGATGGGGATAGCCGATAGAATTACGAACCTGTTCAAAGTTACGTCCTGCCGCAAACATAGCGAAAGAACTAATGAAAGGTACTTTTCCGCAGGTCGCAAGGCCAGCTGCAATACCTGTCATGTTACACTCTGCGATACCGCAGTCAATATGACGTTCCGGAAAAGCTTTCTTAAATACGCCTGTCTTGGTAGCGCCTGCAAGGTCAGCATCGAGAACTACCAGATTGGGGAACTCTGCACCACATTCAGCAAGTGCATTACCATAGCTTTCTCTTGTTGCGATTTTCTTAACATCTGCCATTAGTTTGCACCTCCTAATTCTTTATCAATCTTCTCTAAATCCGCCATTGCCGTTGCATACTCCTCATCGTTGGGAGCCTTGCCATGCCAGCCCGCGCTATTCTCCATGAAGGACACGCCTTTACCTTTCACGGTCTTACAGATGATTGCAGTAGGCATTCCTTTGGTTTCTTTCGCCTCCTTGAAAGCTGCGTCAATCTGGTCGAAGTCGTTACCGTCAATGTTGATCACATGGAAATTAAATGCTTCAAACTTCTTATCAATCGGATACGGGGAACATACATCATCAATCTTACCGTCAATCTGGAGGCCGTTATTGTCTACGATCACTACCAGGTTATCAAGTTTGCGGTGTCCGGCAAACATAGATGCCTCCCAAACTTGTCCTTCCTGAATCTCTCCATCACCCAAAAGTGTGTATGTCCTGTAGGATTTATTGTCCAGTTTCGCCGCCAGCGCCATACCAACAGCAGCAGAAATACCCTGGCCCAGGGAACCGGAAGACATGTCAACGCCCGGTGTCTCCTGCATACAGGGATGTCCCTGCAGATAAGACCCTAAGTGACGCAGTGTCTTTAAATCTTCCACCGGGAAATATCCTCTGTTCGCTAATACGGAATACAGGCCCGGAGCCGTGTGTCCTTTAGAAAGTACGAAACGGTCTCTGTCCGCTTTCTTGGGATCCTTAGGATCGATATTCATCTCCTCAAAATACAGATAAGTAAAAATATCCGCTGCCGACAAAGACCCGCCCGGGTGTCCCGCCTTAGCGCTATGTACCGCTGTCACGATACCCTTGCGAACTTCATTAGCTGTTTTTTGTAACTCTAATTTGTTCATCGCCAACCTCCATAGAAATATATTTGTGTAACTTTCATTACCACTATCATAACACAATCGGGCGCAAGTCACTATATAAACTTGCGCACTGTCTGATTTATTTTCCTGACAGACTAGTCAGGCACTCTGCCCTCTAAAGCAGCTTAATGCCGGGCATACTTCATCATAATTGTGTCGTTTCATCCGCTTACTTACTCTGACCATAATAGGCATTGGCCCCATGTTTCCGGTAATAATGCTTATCCTGCAGCTCCTGCGGTGCGGGCTGTATCCTTGCATTGATGGTCTCCGCACGGTAAGCCATCTTAGCCACTTCCTCCAATACCACCGCATTGTGCACTGCCTCATGGGCATCTTTCCCCCAGGCAAAAGGCCCGTGGTTCTTACAGAGCACTGCAGGTACTGCTGCCGGGTCCTTATCCATTCTCTTGAACTCATTGACAATCAAAAGTCCTGTATTTTTCTCGTAAGCATCCTCTATCTCATCCCCGTTTAGGCAGCGCAGACAGGGAATCTCACCGTAGAAATAGTCTGCATGGGTGGTGCCGTAACAGGGAATGCTCCTGCCTGCCTGTGCCCAGCTTGTAGCATAGGGAGAATGGGTATGTACCACACCGCCGATCTCCGGATATGCCTTGTAGAGCTCCACATGGGTAGCCGTATCGGAAGAAGGATTATATTTTCCTTCCACAACCTTACCCTCTAAATCCACAAGCACCATATCATCAGGTGTCAGCTTATCATAATCAACCCCACTGGGTTTGATCGCAAAGATACCGCTCTCCCGGTCAATCTCACTCACATTGCCCCAGGTAAATGTAACCAGCTCATATTTGGGCAGAAGCATGTTCGCCTCATAGACCCGTTTCTTTAACTCCTCTAACATTGTCTCCTCCATTCTGCTACTAATTCAGATTCTCCACTGCCGCTCTCTCAATGGCAAGTCCTGCACTGTAGCGTTTCATGAACTCATTAAAGCCCTTCACATCTTTTTCCACAGGCTCCATCTTCTCGCCCTTCTGGCCTGCAAATACTTTACTTTCAAGGAAAGCTGCAAGGCTCTCGTCAGCACCCTTATTGAGCATATAGGAAGCAAGCAGGGCAATACCCCATGCGCCGCCTTCACCGGCTGTCTCCATAACGCTTACAGGCGCATCGATGGCTGCCGCTAAAATGCTCTGGCCTACACCCTTTGTCTTAAACAAGCCGCCGTGTCCTAAGATTTCGTCTACACGAACGTCTTCTTCCTTTAACAGAATATCCAATCCGGTCTTCAATGCACCCAAAGAGGTGAAGAGGTGTGTTCTCATAAAGTTCGCCAAGTTGAATTTCGCATCGGGTGTGCGCACGAACAGTGGACGTCCCTCGTTAAAGCCCGTCACATGCTCACCGGAGAAGTAGTTGTATGCCAACAGACCGCCGCAGTCGTCATCCCCTTCCAGTGCCTTGCGGTAAAGATTGCCGTACAGCTCATTCATATCCACTTTCATACCCATCACTTCTGAGTATTCTTTGAACAGATTCACCCATGCATTTAAGTCGGAAGTACAGTTATTACAATGTACCATAGCCACCAGGCTGCCGTCCGGTGTGGTCACCAGATCGATTTCATCGTATACTTTGGACAACTCTTTCTCCATGACGATCATGCCGAATACGCTGGTGCCCGCCGATACATTACCGGTACGTTTAGCTACACTGTTGGTGGCCGCCATACCTGTGCCTGCATCGCCTTCGGGCGGGCAGAAGGGTACGCCTGCCTGCAGTGTCCCTGTGGGGTCTAAGAGTTTTGCTCCCTCTTCGGTCAGGGCTCCTGCCTGTTCTCCTGCCGTATAGACTTTCGGCAGTACATCTTTTAACTTCCAAGCATAATTCTTATCCGCCACAGTCTCATCGAACTGCTGTATCATCTTTTCATGAAACTGCCCTGTGGCAATGTCAATGGGGAACATACCGGATGCCTCGCCGACGCCTACCACTTTCTCGCCTGTCAGCTTCCAGTGAATATAGCCTGCCAGCGTGATCACAAACTTAAGGTCCGCCACATGCTCTTCACCATTTAAGATTGCCTGATACAGATGAGCAATGGTCCATCTCTGAGGAATGTGGTAGTTAAAGAGTTTGGTCAGCTTATTGGAAGCTTCCTCCGTGATGGTGTTTCTCCAGGTACGGAAGGGCACCATCAGTTCACCCTTCTCATTGAAAGCCATATAACCATGCATCATGGCACTAAATCCAATGGCGCCGATTTTCACAAGCTTCTCACCGTATTGCGCCTCCACATCCTCGGTAAGTTTCTTATAGCAGTCCTGTAAACCACTCCAAACATCGTCTAAGCTGTAAGTCCAAATGCCGTTTTCCAGTCTGTTCTCCCAGTCATGTGCACCGGACGCGATCGGCTTGTTATTCTCGTCCACCAGCACTGCCTTAATTCGAGTAGAACCAAGCTCAATTCCCAATACCGACTTACCGCTTGCAATCGTTTCTTTTGCTCCCATCTCATACCTCCTGTTTATTATGAATCAATTTATTATCCAAAAGTCCACACTGCTGTGCAGACTCGCGATACCAGCTTAAAATGCCGCCGCATTCCATCTCAGTTCGTTCTTGAAGTTCCTGATGGTGGTATCCTTATCAATCACGACGCTCTCGATACCCATAGCTGCCGCCCAGTCTACCATCTGGTCTACTGTCAGGTCATAAGAGAATGCCGTATGATGTGCGCCGCCGGCCAAAATCCATGCTGTAGCGCCAATCTCCATGTTAGGCTGCGGTGTCCAGAATGCTGTACCCACCGGAAGCTTGGGCATAGGTTTCTCTACTTTCTTGCAGTCCACCGCATTGATCAGCAGTCTGAAACGAGTACCAAGATCTACCAAAGAACATGCCACTGCGGGACCTGCCTTAGAGGTAAATACCAGACGGGCCGGGTCTTCTCTGTTACCCATGGACAGCGGGCAGACTTTAATCCCAATCTCACCCTCAGCCACAGAAGGACATACCTCCAGCATATGCGCCTGTAAGATACCCTCTTTGCCAGGCACCAGATTGTAGGTATAGTCTTCCATCATGGAAGTACCCTTTGCATCTTTGATATCCGCTGTCATCAATTTCATCATGCGGACCATAGCAGCTACTTTCCAGTCGCCCTCTGCGCCGAAACCGTAACCCTTCTCCATCAGTCTCTGGATAGAAAGACCCGGAAGCTGTTTTAAACCGCCCAGCATACCAAAGTGTGTCACAATCGCATGATAATCGTTCTCAACCAGGAATTTCTCAATACCGATCTCCTGCTGTGCCTGCACTGCTACATGTTTCTTAAACTCATCTAAATCTCTGCCTTCATCAATAATCTTATATTTGCTGTAATATTCATCAACCAGCGCATCAACTTCACCCTGAGGCACTGCATCCACATACTCCACCAGATCGTTGACACAGTAGTGGTCAATCTCCCAGCCAAACTTGATCTGTGCTTCCACCTTATCGCCCTCTGTTACGGCTACATTGTTCATGTTATCGCCGAAACGGCATACACGGATATGAGAGGACTCGATCACGCCAAGAGCTGTGCGCATCCAGCTGCCCAGCTGTTTCTGCACGTTCTCATTTGCCCAGTGTCCCACAATAATCTTACGCTCGATACCCATACGGCTTACGATATGGCCATACTCTCTGTCTCCATGCGCAGACTGGTTCTCATTCATGAAATCCATGTCGATGGTGTCATAAGGAAGCTCCTCATTGAACTGTGTATGCAGATGGCATAAAGGTTTTCTGAATTCCTTCAAACCCAGAATCCACATCTTTGCCGGTGAGAAGGTGTGCATCCATGTAATCACACCTGCACAATCGGGATCATTGTTAGCATCGTTAAATGTCTGACGGATGGAAGCCTGGCTGATCAGCGTAGGCTTTAATACCACTTCAAAAGGCAGATTGCCGGAAGCATTTAAACCCTCCACAATCTTAGCAGAATGATCTGCAACCTTCCTCAGACACTCGTCGCCGTACAGGTCCTGAGAACCTGTGCAAAACCAAAATTTGTAATTCTTTACTGCTTTCATACTACACCTCCATTTTCTATTTTAATATAAAAAAAGCTTCCTGGCAAATTTTGCGTTCATCATCTTAGCAGTATTTTGATATAAAACTGCCGGCCGGCAATGCATATCACCGATCCGGCAGCCTATATTTATATATGCTGAATTAACCTTTGCTCTCCGCCATTCTCTTCTTTCTGGCAGACATAACCACACTCTGGATGACCAAGAACAGGCAGAGCATTACCGCTCTTGTGATACCCGTCCACCATGCCTGATCAAGTCCTGCGGAAGATACGATATTCTGAATCGTACTCAAGGACAATACGCCAAAGAGTGTACCTACTACATTGCCCACACCACCCGTCAGCATCGTACCGCCGATGATGGAAGATGCGATGGCATCCATCTCGGCACCGGTAGCATGGGATGCGGAACCGGAACCCACATGCAGGAAGTAAACGAAACCGCCGATTCCTGCCAAAAGGCCGCAGAGTACGTGGGAGATAAATTTGGTTCTCTTCACGTTGATACCCAGCATCAGAGCACTCTGCATATTACCGCCTACCGCGTAGAAAGAACGGCCAAGCTTCGTCCATCTGAGCATACAGAACATCACAATGACAACAAGAATCGCTACAAGTACGCCAATTTCTACGTATGCATTGACATACACGCCCTTCCTATTCACGGAACCTAAGCCCGGCACAATGACACGCGTCATCTTCAGTGCCGTAAATGCTTCGTTCTCTACGTTGAAGGGTTTGGTATTTACAATGGTGGTCATACCTCTTGCAAAGAACATACCAGCCAGTGTCACGATAAAGGGCTGAATATCCAGATATGCTACCAAAAATCCCTGGAAAACACCAAATGCCAGACCAATCGCCAGTGCGATCAGTACGGATACAAAAACATTACCGCCCTTATAATCAAGATATACGGCGCAGCACATACTTACAAGTGCCGTGATACCGCCTACGGAAATATCGATTCCGCCTGTGATCATAACAAGGCTCATGCCACATGCCAAAACAATCAAGGCCGCCTGTGAGTTTAAAATATTAAAGAACGTCTGCGGCTTTAAGAAACCGGAACCCTGGAATACAATTGCACCAATATACATCAAGAAGAACACAACAATCGTAATCGTAAGGAGTAAGTTTGTGTCGCTGGCATTCTGCAGTCTGCCAGCAAGGCCGCTTTTGCCTGCCGGTACTGCCTTTTTGTCTGTCTTAGCCATATTATGCCACCTCCTTACTCAGTTTCATTTTCTTTGTGAGGGAAGAGAAATACTCTCTCACGGTAGGCGCGCTGACTACCACCAGAACGATAACCACGACAGCCTTATATGCCGGGAGGGCATCCGACTGCACCTGGAACTTGTAAAGTGTGGTGGTCAAGAACTGAATCACATACGCACCAATGATGGAAGCTGCCATATTGAACTTACCACCGCTTAAGGCGTTACCGCCAAGGGCAACTGCCAGGATAGCATCCATTTCAATATCCTTTGCAATAACAGAATAGTTGATCGTGGAGATACGGCTGACCTTAATCAGACCAACCACTGCCACACACAGACCTAAAATCACGAACGCCAACACCTTGATCAGTGCAGGGTTCAAACCGTTAAGTCTGGAAGAACTCTGGTTGATACCAACTGCCTGCGTATAAAGTCTTAAATTCGTTACCTTCAATACAACACCGATAATAATCATACATGCAAGCGCTATAAACACCGGTGTAGGAACTGGTATACCAGGTATAAATTCACCGAAATATGTAAACTTGGGTTCACTGATAACGGGTAGCTCATTGTTGTTAATCCATGCTGCAATGGAACGTCCTGCCGTATATAAAATCAGCGTTGCAATCATCGGCTGAATCTTAAAATAAGCCACCAACACACCGTTAAACGCGCCAAACAACATTGCCACCACGCAGCTTACCAAAAATGCCACAATGATAGGCGCCTGCAAGGTCTCCGGGCGGGAGTTTGTACCGCACAGCACACGCAGAATCACACTGCCTGCGATGGCGATCGCCGCGCCCACACTGATATCCTGACCGCCGGAAGCCGCTGTTACAAGGGTCATACCGATTGCCAGAATTGCAAGCTCTGAACCGCTGTCCAGGATTGTAATCAGGAAGCCTGATAAAACCGGATTTCCTGCCGCATTATATCCCAGCGTAATCTTAAAGAATCCGGGATCCGCCAGCAGATTGATCACCGCCAGCAGTAAGAGTGCCGCCAACGGAATGAAACATTGATTTTTGACCAGCTTCATCAGGAAGTTGGAGTTATTGGCCTTAGCCGTTTCACTTTTTCCCATTATTTGTCACCTCCCGCGATGGTACTCATAACCTTATTCTGGTTCAAATCCTGTCCTGTCAGTTCTCCTACCACCTTGCGGTCACGCATGACAACCAGACGGGAACAGGTCCGCAGCATCTCATCTAATTCGGAAGAAATGAATGTAACGCTCATTCCCTCGGATGCAAGTTTCAAAACCAGCTTCTGAATGTCTACCTTTGTACCTACGTCGATACCTCTCGTAGGCTCGTCAAGAATCAGATATTCAGGATGGGTAAAGAGCCAGCGTGCCAGAATAACCTTCTGCTGGTTACCGCCGGAAAGTGATTTGATCGGCGTATCCTTGGACGCAGTCTTAATATTTAACAGTTTGATATATTCATCCGCAACCTTATTGGCTTCCGCTTTGGAGAAGGGTTTAAAGAATCCTTTCAAAACCTGCTGTGCCAAGATGATATTGTCACGCACGGAAAGATCGCCCACGATACCATCCATCTTACGATCTTCCGGAAGATATGCGATACCATTCTTCATAGCGTCAAGGGGTTTGGATATCTTCACATTCTTGCCCTTCATCTTAACAGTTCCGCCCAGCACGCGGTCAGCACCGAAAATGGAGCGGACACATTCGCTTCGTCCGGAACCAAGCAGACCCGTAAATCCATTGACTTCACCTTTATCAATATGGAAATCAAAGGGTTTGATGCCCGCATCGCTCACAAGACCCTGGGCCTCAAATACCGGAACTGCGCCTGCTTCTTTCTCAAATGCCTGCTGGTCGCCCTTAATATCAGACAGATCATCCAACTCTTTACCAAGCATCTTAGATACCAGCTGCACGCGGGGAAGATCTTTGATCGGGTATTCTCCCACCAGTTTACCATCCCTCATAACGGTAATTCTGTCGCAGACCTCATAGACCTGATCCAGGAAATGTGTAACGAAAATAATGCCAACACCTCTGGAACGAAGATCGCGCATGAGTTTGAACAGTTTCGCAACTTCCTGTTCATCCAAAGATGAAGTCGGCTCATCCAGAATAAGTACCTTACACTCCATATCAACCGCACGCGCGATAGCAATCATCTGCTGTACCGCGATAGAACAGCTTTCCAGCTGCTGTGTCGGTTTCGCAGGAATATCCAACGACTGTAAGATCTTCTCGGTGTCCGTATTCATCTTCTTCCAGTTCTGTATGGCGCCTTCCGTACGACCGATAAACATGTTCTCTGCAACAGAAAGATTCGGGCAGAGCGTAATCTCCTGATATACGGTACTGATTCCCATCTTCTGTGCATCCTGAGGCGAGTGGATTGCGACTGCCCCCTCATTGCCATCGAGAAAAATCTCACCCTCCTCTTTGCCGTAAACTCCGGTCAAAACCTTGATCAGTGTTGATTTCCCGGCACCGTTCTCACCCATCAGCGCATGAATCTCACCCTTGCGCAATGTAAAATCCACACCCTGCAAGGCACGCACACCGGGGAAAATCTTGTGGATGTTTCTCATTTTTAATACAATATTGTCTTCCACTCCCAGGTTCACCTCCCAATAATTATATTTTTTTGTGAAAAAAGCGCGGTGCAGGCCTATGAAAACTCATGTTGCTGCGCCGCGCTTAAATCCTACTTAAATTTTACTACTGCTATCACTAATTGTAAATCCTGTTTACACAGATTAGATACCGTAGTTATCTACATCTTCCTGTGTGATGGTGGTAGCATCGAAACCTTTCTCATCCATGATGATGGTCTTCTCAGCAGGTGTACCGCCGGACTGTAATGTCTTGATAACATCATCGATGTAAGAAGACTGGAAAGGATTACACTGTCCATCATAGTTCCAGTTCTGAGCAAGCAGCTCTTCAAGTGCCCACTTGTTGCAGTCAAAGCCCATAACGATAACGTCTTTGCCTACGCCGTGAGAGATGTTCGCTTTATCAAGTGCTGCTACAGCACCCTTAGCCATATCATCGTTCTCAGCATAGATTACGTTGAAGGACTCACCGGAGTCGATAACGGACTGAACGATCTGCTGTGCTTTCTCAGCGTTCCACTCAGCTGTCTGCTGTGTAACAAGTTTCCAGCCGTCAGACTCAACTGCTGCGTCAAGCGCACCGGAACGTCCCTGCTGAGCTGCAGTACCCATAACGCCCTGAAGGTGAATGATGTTGTACTCGCTAAGTCCCTGATCTCTTAACCAATTAACAGCGGTCTCGCCCTCTTTGTCCATATCAGAAACGATAGATGCTGCATAGAGACTCTCGTCTGCGTCGATTACACGGTCAAACAGGATTACGTCAATACCTGCATCCTGTGCGTCTGTCAGTACGGAATCCCAGCCTGCTGTATCAGCAGCGGAGAGAAGCAGATAATCTACGCCGTCCTGGATGAACTTCTGCGCTGCTGCGATCTGCTCATCGTTCTTGTTGCTGTATGCGAAGGATGCGGAATAACCGTTTTCTTCTGTAAAGGTTGCTTTTAAGTCCTTATCGTTAGCTGTACGATAACCAGACTCGTTAGGATCGTTGTTGATGATACCAACTGTGATCAGCTCGCCGGATGCTGCAGGAGCTTCTGCCTCAGGTGCCTCTTCCTCTGCTGCAGGCTCTTCTGCTGCGGGCTCCTCTGCTGCAGGCTCTTCTGCCTCAGGTGCTTCCTCTGTTGCTGCAGGTGCTGCTGCCTCTTCTGCCGGTGCCTCAGAACCGCCACAGCCTACAAGGCTTGCTACTACCATAGAACCTGCAAGTAAAACTGCCAATTTCTTTTTCATAACTCAATTTCCTCCCTTTCATTTTCATCTTCTTTCGAAGAATTGAAATATGTTTTTGGAACTGGAAACCAAATCGACTCCCTCTTCCTGAAACAACTTTAACAGAACATACCCCCCCTCTTCAACACTTAAAAACCGCATTTTACAGATTTGGGGGAGTTTGACAATACAAATTTTAATGATTTTATCATTTTATAGTACAAATTTTAAAAAAAGTTATAAATTTTTACGATTTTGTTTGATATTTATTGATTTTTACCAGATAATAGGTTACACAATGCTCTTTTATTGCACTGTAAAATTTGTCATATCGCGCTGGCAGGTTACAATTTTTTCAGATTGGAAAATTTTTTATGAATAAATATTGTATGAATTGTGAACAAACAATGAACAAAAAGAGGAATTTTCTATCATGACCAAGTACGAAATGCTTACGAAACTACTCACAGAGCAGATTTCCCAAAATCTACAGCAGGGTATTACCTCCCTGCCCACGGAAGCCCAGCTGTGTGCACAATATCAGGTCAGCAGGCAGACCGTGAGAGCGGCGCTGTCTCTCCTAAAAAGCCAGGGAATCATCACAAGCCGTCAGGGAAGCGGCTCCTATGCCACAGGGCTTCTTCCCTTTTCCGACCGCAACGTCATACCTGTCCTGGTTGCCAGCGGGCAGGAATATATCTATCCCAATCTGTTAAACGACATGCAGAATGTACTTTCATCCCAGGGCTATCAGATACAGATATACCCTACGGAAAATGACGTCTCCACAGAGCGGCAGCATCTTCAGACCCTCCTTAAGGATCCGCCCCGGGGCATAATCGTGGAAGGCACAAAGAGTACCCTGCCCACCCCTAATCTGGACCTTTATAACCGACTGAAAAAGGCCGGAACTTTTCTTCTCTTTTTACACAACCGCTATAGCGCCTTATCTGACGAGATATGTATCAAGGACGATAATTATTACGGCGGTTATCTTTTGGCCGAACATTTGACCGGATTAGGCCATACGAAAATCGCAGCCCTTTTTAAAGTGGACGATCTGCAGGGACCGGAGCGCTATCTGGGCGCAGCCTCCTGCTTAAGAGATCTTGGATACGAACTGACAGACAGGCATGTAGGCTGGTTCGATACCCAGGATATCGAATCCCTTAGAAACAGACAGGATACACGGTTTCTCACCCAGTTTATCCAGGAGAGGCTGCCTGGCTGTTCCGCCGTCATCTGCTACAATGACGAAACAGCTTACTGGCTCATGAAAGAACTTGCCTACGCCGATATTCAGGTTCCCCGGGACCTCTCCGTGGTCTGTTTTGACAACAGCTACTTAAGCGACTTAAGTAAAATACGAATCACAACGCTGACACACAGGCCCCATGAGATGGGAACTGCCGCCGCAGAATGTATGATACAGAGATTAAGGGGGATTCCCGTGGTATCGCAGGAAATCCCCTGGGAAATTGCGCAGAAAGAAAGTGACGGCCCCTATAGGGCTTAGGATTTTTGCCCTGCCCGGTAGTCCCTTGGCGTACAACCCTGGGTTTTCTTAAACACAAAGCTGAAATAATGGGGATCCTTATACCCCACCTCCAGGGCGATATCGCCGGCATGTTTTTCCGTCTGTCTGAGCAGTTTCTTGGCTTTGTCCATTCTCTTTTGAGTCACGTATTCAATAAAGGTCATCTGCATGGCCTGGCTGAAAATAGCGCTGAAATAGTTGGCGCTGACATTGACTTCTTTCGCTACCGAATTCAGGGAGAAGGACTCCTGGGAATAATTCTCTTCTATATAGGCAAGCGCTTTCTTGAGCACTCTCTTACTCTGATTATCCGATTCCCTGTCACGCAGTTCCATCGCCTTATCCAACATGTCCCGCATATAGCGGGGGATTTCCTCCGCCGTCAGGTTTTTGTCCTGCAGCTTCCCGTCACATGCGTCTGCCATAAATTCTTCCTTATCCCCGCCGATGGATTCCACATAGGCAAGGGTCACAAAATGCACATGAAGCACCAGATAGTTTTGGAACATGGTGGACTGCAGTGCTTTGTCTATCCCAAGAAGATAACTGTCCACAAATTCCGGTATGTCCTCTCTGCTGCCTCGCAGCAGAAAATCCTTCATCAGTTCAGGATCCATCTTCGTACAATCAATGTCCTCAATCTTACTGCCCTCTCTCTTCGGCGTGTAGTTTTCCGTCGCCTCCTTTGTAAAAAGATGCACATGAGGCATCAGGAAGCGATAGGCAAACAGATGGTTTACCTTGCTATAACATTCCGCCAGAAGGCTTAGTCTCTCCACCGGTTCCCCCACAGCTGCATACCAGTCCAGAATATCCTCCGAAGGACGGCAGATTCGTTCCACATTTTCCAGATACTTTTCTGCAAGTTCCTTCATCTGCTCTACATTACCCTTGATCAGCACACCGTAAGTATTGACATTCCAGCGAAAGACCAGGTTTTCGGGGTAACGCACAAAATAATGCAAAAGTTCCTCCCGCTTTCTGGCGAAATCCTCAGATTCAAACCCCATGTTTTCTCCGGCCCGCTTCTCCTGCAGATTGAACATCAAGAGATTATAGCAAGGCGCATTGATCTTTAGAGAAAGCTTGGACGCCTCCTCATAGATATCCTGTACCGGCATACGTCCCTCAAAAACCTTTACGAAGAAATTCGTCCTGGAAAACTGCTCGTATTCCCTGGATTCATCCTGGAATTTTTCCTGATAATGTTTCTGTTCCCGCTCCGTCTCTATCTTGGTCTTTAAATCCGTCAGCACCTTCTGCAGATTCGCCCGGGTGATGGGTTTTAAAAGATATTGTTCCACGCCTACGGAGATGGCCTGTCTGGCATACTCAAAGTCATCATAACCGCTGATGATAATAATCTTCATATCAGGAAATTCCTGATGCACAATACGGCTCAAAGACAGACCGTCCATAAAAGGCATCTTGATATCCGTCAAAAGGACATCCGGCCTGGTCTTTTGAATTAACGGCAGAGCCATCTCCCCGTCGCTTGCCTCTCCCACAAACTGATAACCGTACTGCTGCCAAGGTATATTGTCCCTAAGTCCCTCCCTGACAATGCTTTCATCCTCCACCAGAAATACTTTCAGCATAGCCTGCTCCTTCCTGTTAATAATTCCTCTTCTGCAATACTTCTTGTGTCACATTCTTGATTGTAAAGACATCTTCTTCCACGTAATACTGTTGTTCCACCTCTTCACCGTCTTCCAGCATACCGATGACCCTGGATAAAACTTCTCCCTGGTTGGGATTACACTCGATATCCACATTGATCGTACCTTCCGCCACCATCTCAAGGGCCGCATGTACCGCGTCAAAAGAAATGATCGTGATATCGCCGCCGATTCCCACGGTCCGGCCGGATTCCCTGATGGCCTCAATGGCGCCGAATGTCATGTCGTCATTCTGTGATACTACCACATCAATATCCGGATACTTTCTCAGGAAACTCTCCATCACTTCTTTTCCCTTTGCCGAAGTAAAATCAGCGTATTCCTGCTCCATAATATACCAGTTTCCATGAAGAGCCGCCACCGAAGAAAATCCGGCAGTCCGGCCAATCTGGGAAGAGGAACCCTGGGTGCCTTTCAGCACCACGATATTAACCGTCTCGTCGTCCTTGCCGTGCCTGGAAAGATAATCCTCCAGCCACCGGCCCGCCCGCTCGCCTTCTTCCACAAAATTACTTCCCACCCGGGTCACGTAGAGGCTCTTATCCTTCACATCCACATTCCTGTCCATGAGAATCACCGGAATTCCCGCCTCTTTCGCCTCCTGCAATACCGTTTCCCATCCCGTCTCCACCACCGGCGCAAACACGATATAATCCACTCTCTGGGAAATAAAGCTGCGGATTGCCTTGATTTGATTTTCCTGTCTTTGTCTGGCATTGTGAAAAATCAGGAAATAACCATTTTGCTGTGTAAAGACATTCTGTACGGATTCCGTGTTGGCCGTCCGCCAGCCGGATTCGCTTCCTAACTGTGACATCCCCACCACAATCCTGTCTTCCTCTTCACTCACAAAAGTATCTTCTTCAATATTCGTAAACAACCTGCCGCCAAGCACCATCAAAGAAAAGATCATAGCGGATAAGACAGCAATCAGCATCCTGACAAACTTATTTTTCTTACGCATTGGGTTCCTCTCCTTTATCCGCCGCATAGGGTACTGCCGGAATGACAATCTCCACGCGGGTGCCTTTTCCCTTGACTGATGAAATGTTCATTCCGTACTCCGCCCCAAAGTTCATACGGATACGCTCATTCACGTTGGCCAGCCCGAAGCCTTTCTCGGTATCCTGGCAGGGTTTATTAATCTCGCTTTGCAGTTTCAAAAGCTCCCCTTCATCCATACCCACACCGTTGTCCTCCACCACAAAGTGGATTTCGCCGCCCTGCAGTCTGCCCGTCACCACAATTGTCCCCTTCGCACGTTTATACTTGATGCCATGATAAAGAGAATTCTCCACCAACGGCTGTAAGGTAAGTTTCAAAATCTTATATTGATATAATTCGGGTTCAATCTGAATCTTATATTCCAGAATATCTCTGTAACGCACCTGTTGAATCTCTAAGTAACTCTTAATATGAAGCTCCTCTTCCTGTATGGTGATATACTCCCGCCCTTTGGACAAGACCAGACGGAAAAACTCTGACAAGGACACCACCACATTTACCGCCTTGTCGGTGTCATTCCCCTCAATCAGCCAAACGATCGTATCCAGTGTGTTGTACAGAAAATGGGGATTGATCTGTTCTTGTAACAGCCGCAAATCCGCCCGGCGCATCTTACGCTCGTCCTCCTTAATCTTCTGCACCAGTCCTTCCAGGCTCTCTGTCATACTGTTGACGCTGTCCGCCAGCACGGCCACCTCATCCTCCGAACCCGCATAAGCGCGGGCCGAAAAATCTCCTCTGGCCACCTTTTCCGTCACATGAGACAGCTCTCTTATGGGCTGGATAATGCCTGTGACAATCATAACGATCAATACCACCACCAATAGAAGCAGGAAAATCAAAAGCACGCTGCAAAATCCTGTAAACGTATGCACCTTAGCATTTAACTGCTCTGTCAGATGCTCCATGCTCTTAGTCTGATAATAAATATAAGACTGAATATTATCCTGTATCAATTCCGTCATGATATAAATATTATTGTCCAGCATCTCAATATTCACGTCATAACTGTTATCATTCTCAAGATTTGTCTTAATATCATCCACGCGGTCTTCCAGCGTGTCTATATTGCGCATCAGAATCTGAAGCCAAGCGCGGCTTTCCCCATCTGTTGTGATGCGCATAAGGTTACCGAATTCGCTGCGCAGTTCATTCAATAACACATAAGGGTCTTTCAGACTCTTGTCCTCCCCCACCGTCTCAAAGGTGACATAGCCTACCACCAGTTTATACAGACTCTCATCCATCTCCTCTTTAAAATTCAGATTGTAGTTATTCGCTACCGTCATATTGCTAACGATATTATCATAAGCGTTACTATAGTTGTGAAGGGCATAGATCAGGTAAACGACCATAACCAAAAAGGGAATCGCCACTACCATGGAAAGCAGAATCAATTTATGTTTAATAGAATATTTTACTTTGGCCGCCTGCATACTTTTGTCTCCTTTTTAACATTCTACCAATTTTCCAGGAAAAGTTAAATTGTAAATTTTTTTATATGAAAAATAATATCAAAATAAGATTCTTCGTTTGCATCAACACGCTAAAAGGTGTAAAATGGATATGTATATTTGTTTTTAGATAATAAACCCATGATGAAAGAAAAAATAATGAACGAAAATTCCATTTTTGCCCAGATTTGCGAATATATCCATAAAGACACCGGCCGGAAAAACGAATCGTCAAAACTGATTGTTGTCATCAGACTGCTGATATTATTCATGGCAGTCTATTCTTTGATTAACTGCATTTTTATCGCACTCACCAGAAACTTCGGCGCTCTCGCCTTTGCCATAGCTTCCCTGATCTTATTTATTTTTGCTTTTTTATGTTCTTACCATTGGAGTTCTTTCACTTCTTACTGTGCCCTAAATATTTATGCTCTGGCCTGGACCATAGCAAGTATCGTATGTTTTGGCTGGAATGTGGGTGTCCAGCATTTCATCATCATGCTTCTTGTATTTTGCTTTTTCTCTAAGTACAGGCATGAAAGAGCCAAACTCCTCTACTCCGCCGCTTTGCTTGTGTTGAGAATCTATTTGTACTATTACTGCCAGTCCCACCAGCCGGTATTCCCTCTTGGAACGGAACTGGCCGATTTTCTGCAGATTATCAATACCTTTTTTGTGTTCCTGTCTCTTGCGGCGATCGCTTATATATTCAGCGCCGACTCACAGGAACTGGAAGGCAAACTGATCGAATATAACAGACAGCTGGTAAAGCAGGCCAATACCGATACCCTGACCGGACTCTATAACCGCCGCAGTACCATGGAATATCTGGACAGCCTGCTCAAGAATCGGAATAACCAAATCAGTATCTGTCTGTGCGATATCGACTTCTTTAAACGCGTCAACGATACCTACGGACACGATGTGGGGGACGTAGTGCTGAAAAAGATATCCGAAACCTTCCGCAAAGAACTGCCGCCCGATTGCTTTGTTTCCCGCTGGGGCGGTGAAGAGTTTCTGCTGATTTTCCCCAAATTGAATGGAGACGAGGCTGTGACCGCATTGGAAAGGCTTCGGCAGAAGATTAAAGCAATTGTGTTTGACGGTGTCATTGAAACCTTCTCCGTCTCTTTGACCTATGGTCTGGTGGAATACGATTACCACAGCGACCTGACCACGATTTTAAAAGAAGCGGACGAAAAACTATATCTTGGCAAAGAAAGCGGACGTGACCGGATCATTTTTTGATCCGGTTATTATTTTTATCCTCTTCTCATATATTAGTACAAATCTTTCTTGAAGGTATTTCCTTGAAACGTACTCTCACACTCAAACAAGGGGCAGCTGCCCTTATTCTTTTTGGCGCCTTTATCGCTTCCACCCTGCTCTATTATACACACGGCCACCAAGATGCCCGCTTTGAGGCTTTCGGGGAGGAATTTTTCTTAAGCGAAGTACAGGCCAATCCCATTCATTTTCATTATACAATCGATGATGCCGTATCTTACGGTATCGATGAGTCAAGCCTTTCTCTACCTGTCTATCAGGCGAAAGACGCCGCCAATGATATCTATGAACTGTCACAAACCCGCGCCAGACTTGCCAGAATAGACCGCAGTTCACTGAGTACAGACAACCAATATCTGTATGAACTTTTGGACACCTATCTATCCGCCGCTTCCGCTGTTGCTGCCAATCCGTATTTTGCCGAACCGCTTTCTCCCTCTTCGGGCACGCCTGCGGAACTTCCCGTCCTTTTGGCGGAATATCAGCTGGACAGCGTAGAGGATGTGAAAAACTATCTCTCCATTCTTTCCCAGATTCCGGACTATTTCGACGGTCTGATTGTTTATGAGAAAGAAAAGGCATCCGCCGGGCTTTTTATGCCTGACCAGACTGCCGACAAAATGATTGCCCAATGCAGCGATCTGATGGACCCAAAGGCCCTTGCGGACGGCAGTCACTTTCTGGAAGCCACCTTTAAGGAGCGATTGGATACTCTGTTGGAGCAGGGCCTCATCAGCAAGGAACAGTCCCTTTCCTTTCAGTCGGAACACGACAGACTCCTGACCACTGTGGTGGCGCCTGCCTACGATGAGCTGGCCGATGAGCTCACACTGTTAAAAGGAAACGGCAAGGACATCGGCGGGCTGGCCCAATACGAGGGAGGCCGGGATTATTACCTGGCCCTGCTTAGACTGCGCACCGGTTCCTACCGGGATGTCAGCGAGATCAAAAGACTGCTCTATCAGGACCTGCAGTTTAATTACGAATCCCTGATACATTTGCTGCAGGCCAATCCTGCCCTCAAAGACATGATAGGGCAGGACCCTCCTCTTTTACCGCAGTCTTCCCCGGAAGAGTACCTGTCTTATCTACAGGCAACGGTGGCGCAGGAATATCCGGCCATCCCTGCCGGAAAAGATAATACAGAGATTCATTCCGTGGTAAAGTATGTGGACAAAAGTCTGGAACCCTACAGTGCGCCCGCCTTCTATATGACGCCGCCTGTTGATAATGTCTGCGATAATGTGATTTACATTAATAACCAGGATACCACAGATGACCTGTCCCTCTTTACCACACTGGCGCACGAAGGCTATCCCGGTCATCTCTATCAGACCGTCTACAGCCAGCGCTATTGGGACGAACACGATATCCTGCCTCTGCAGAGCATCCTGTATTATGGCGGCTTTATAGAAGGCTGGGCAATGTATGTGGAACTATCCTCCTACGATTACGCAATCCGTCTGGCCCAAGCGGCACACCCGGAAGCTGTAAGTTACTATCAGGCCTGCCGCCTGGACCGACAGATTCAGCTGTGTCTGTACTCCCTGTTAGATGTGTCGATACATTATGACGGCGCTTCCTTAGAAGACGTAAAGAGAATCTTCGCGTCTCTGGGAACCATGAACGATGAGAGCGTGCAGGCTGTCTATCAATATATTGCCGAAGAACCCTGTAATTACCTGAAATACTATCTGGGCTATCTGGAAATCATGGAATTAAAAAAACAGGCCGCCGTCATCTGGGCCAAACCCGAAGACACTGACGCCGCCTGTCATCCTGCAGATTTCCAATATCAATTTCATTGTTTCCTGTTACAAAACGGGCCAGCCGACTACCGCTCGCTGGCATCGAAACTCGTTTCATGGGAACCGTAAGGCTTCGTCTAAAACGATTCCCTAAAAAACCGGTTTAACTTAAGCAGGGCCTGTTCCAACACCCGCTGTTCCTCCACGGATAGTCCCGCTATCACGGCATCTATCATTTTTTGATGGAACTTCTGATGATGGAGATAGGCCCTGACACCTTTATCCGATAGCGAAATCAGCACTACACGCCGGTCTTCCTCACTGCGGCTTCTGGTCACATATCCTTTTTTCACAAGACCATTGATAGATATCGTCAATGTTCCCGTGGTAACTTCAAGCTCTCTGGCAACGCTGGTCATATTCTTAGCATCTTCCATGCCGATCGCTTCTATCACATGTATATCATTTGCCGTCACATCCCGGTACTCTCCGGTCCTTATGGCGCGTTCTTCTATGGTATTAATATCACGGAACAATTTAACCAGTACTTCATTCAGGGTATTATTGATATCCATCTCGGCTCTTCAACCTCCGTAATTTCTGTTGTACCATTTTAACAGATATTACTTTGACAGTCAAACTAATCGTCCATCATCTCGTCTATATAGCCTCTGTCCCAGAGCAAAATCTGTAACTTTCCTGCTGCCTCCACCGCAGGCGCCGTAAAATATTGGTTGGTCATGACCGCACCCACCATCCGATCATAATAGTCCCTGCCGCCATATGTGCGAAGTACAGCTTCCACTCCCACAGGTCCGTTATAACGTTTACATTGGACCGCATAGGTGACGCCGTCCTTTTCCGCCAGAATATCTACCCCGAAGTCCCCGCTTGCACGTGTAACCTCCACCTCGATAAATCCCTGCTTTTCTAAAAGTTCCGCGCAGAAATACTCAAAATCATGGCCCTCCATCTCATCCATAAAGCCTGTCCTGCGGTTATGGCGAAAGCGGCGGACACACTTTACCAAAAGTATGGCCGCCGCCGTCAGAATTATAACAAATACGATAATCGTCATTAATATCGTCATCTGCGACTGCTGCATGTATTTCCTTCCTCTTTAACTCACTGCATCTTAAGCCACACGAACCCATGGCCCGGCAGAGTAACAGCACGCACATCCTGCACTTTACCGCTTAACATATCCTTCAAAACCCCTTCCTGGGCTAATACCGCTTGTCTCTCCATATCATGGAAGTTAAACAGACCAATCATCCGCTCTTTTCCCTTGCACCTCATCAGGCACAGCAGGGCGTCATCCCCCGCATCCAATACCTGACAGTCCGCATCCGCGTCAAAGACTTTTTCCTTCTTACGCAGCGTCTCCAGCTGGCCCAGCGCCCGGAAAATCTGCCCCGACACAGTCTTCACATCATCGCACGCTTCTGCCAGTTCCCAGTTAAACCTGCCTCTGTGGATATAACGGGAATCCGCCGCCTTCCCAGGTTCCTGTTTATACGTATAATCATTCACCTGACCTACCTCATCCCCACTGTAGAGCATGGGGATTCCCGACTGGGTCAGCATATAGGCGTGCAGCATAATATCCATGCGGATGGCATCCTGCATTTTCTTCTCATCCTGCTCGAATCCCGCACTCTCCACGCCGCACATGGAAGCTGTGGTGCCACAGAATCTGGCATCACCGAGCCTGGGATCATCGTTATAGAGTTCTCCTCTGCTGACACTGTCAGGATAATTTCCCGTAAAATAATCATTCAGATATTTTTTGTGGGCTACCTCATCCATACCCCAGGTCTTCAACGTGCCAAAATCCAGACCCCAGCCGATATCGTCATGACACCTTAAGTAATTTAAGAAAGTATATTCCTTCGGCAGACCATTCACTATATCCATCTGTTTCTTTAAAAGACGCACATCCCTCGTAGCAACACAGTTCCAGGTGGTCGCCATGGTAGTGACATTGTAGAGCATATGACATTCCGGCTTCTCCACCGTTCCGAAATATGGCACTACCTTTTCCGGTTCCATCACCACTTCGCCCAACAGCACAACACCGGGACATACAATCTCACCAATCATGCGCATCATACGTACAATGGTATGTACCTGCTTTAAGTTCCGGCACTGTGTGCCGAGCTCTTTCCAGATATAAGGCACCGCATCAATCCGTATAATATCCATGCCCTGGTTTGCCAGATATAGGAAATTATACATCATCTCATTAAACACCCGTGGATTGCGGTAATTTAAATCCCACTGATAAGGATAAAAGGATGTCATCACATAGTGTCCAATCTCCGGAAGCCAGGTAAAATTGCCCGGCGCAGTGGTGGGAAATACCTGAGGCACCGTCTCCTCATACTGTGCCGGTATATCATACGTATCATAAAAGAAGTACCGGCTCATATATTCGCCTTCACCCTGACGGGCCCTTCTGGCCCATTCGTGTTCCTCCGAAGTATGGTTCATGACAAAATCCATACAAAGACTGATTCCCCGCTCATGGCACTCCTCCGAAAGTTTCGCCAGATCGTCCATGCTGCCCAAATCCGGCCGCACCTTTCTGAAATCCGCCACCGCATATCCGCCGTCCGAGCGGCCTTCCGGCGAATCCAAGAATGGCATCAGATGAATATAATTGACATTACAGGATTCCAGATAGGGAAGCTTTTTCTGCAGTCCCTGTATCGTACCTGCAAAGTTGTCAATGTAAAGCATCATGCCCAGCATATCTTTCCCGCGAAACCATGCCGGATTCTTCTCCCTTTTCTGATCTAAGGCTTTCATCTTTTGGCTGCGGGCCAAGTAGTACTCATACATCTGACCGCACAGCTCTGCAAACATGGAATCATTCTCATACAATTCCATATACAGCCAGCGCAGTTCATCATGGTGCCTTTGTAACCTTTTCTCAAAAATCTCCGAAGTTTTCATCATACCCTCCCCATGTAAAATTTTTATAATTTAGCGGCTGGACTCATTTTCTACCAGATAGTAATCCATAACGATGCCCTTGACCGCTTCTTGCTCACCGCTTAAACAGTTCACCATCATCTGTGCCGCCAACGTACCACTCTCCATATAAGAAAAATGCATCGTTGTCAATGTGGGCGATACCACTTTAGACAGCTCGGAATCTCCAAAACCTGCCGTCATGATGTCCTCCGGTATTTTTATGTTTCTCTCCTTCATATATTTCATGGCTCCGGAGGCAATGGTATCTGTGGCACAGATAAGCGCATCTAAATCCTGGTATCGATAAAATAATTCCGCCGCCGCTTCATAACCGGCCTGTATATTAAAGTCAGATACTACATATTTTTCAGCCAAATGCTCCAGCCCCGCCTCTTTCACTGCATCGCAAAAGCCTCGATACCTGTCTAAGCCTGCCGCTGTATCCTGATGGGTTGCGCTGACAAACCCAATATTCCTGCGGCCCTTGGAAAGAATCAGCCGCGTCAATTCAAGGCTTGCATGATAATCATCATGGTACACGCAGCGCATTCCCGGCATATGCTGTCCAATCAGCACTACGGGTACACGCATTTTTTTAAACATCTTTCTATGTTCCGCTGTCAAGACGGTAGCAATCAAAAGCACACCGTCCACCTGTTTCTCATCAAAAACTGACAGGTATTCTAATTCCTTCTGGGGATTATTGCGGGTATCCGCCAGAAGCATTTTATATCCATTTTCCTCTAAAACAGAATGGATACCCGCTACAACACTTCCAAGAGAAGCGGAATTGATCTTCGGCATGATGACCCCGATCAGCTTGGTCTTTTTCGTTCGTAACATCTGCGCTTGTGCAGAAGGACGGTATCCGGTCTCCTCAATCACTTTCTGGATAGCCGCCTTTTTTTCCTCCGATACATATCCATGGTTTAAATATCTGGAAACAGCAGAACTGGAAACACCCGCCATTTTTGCTATTTCTGATATATTCATGCCCCATCCTCCCTGCACGCATATTATCCGTTTCTTTTACTACACAATATACCACGAGAATCCTTATTTCGCAATTGTTATCATCTTCTCTCACCATTATGATTATTGTATAGTTATGTTCCAGCTTTTATGATCATTTCTCCGGCTTCTACGGCACCCGTCCTCTCCACTGTCATTGCCGCATAATCATCACTGTTAGTCAAAAGTACAGCCGTCGTCGTACTGTAACCCACCGCCCTGATCTTCTCCATATCAAAAGTCAAAAGCTTCTGGCCTTTCTTTACCTTATCTCCCTCGGACACTAACACCGCAAAACCATCGCCTTTCATATTGACCGTATCAATCCCCACGTGAATCAACAATTCCATCCCTGCGGGTCCTGTTATCCCTATCGCATGTTTCGTCTCGGCCACAGTGGATATTTCCCCGTCACAAGGTGCCGTCACTTCTCCCACAGAAGGTTCAATCCCGACACCATCTCCCAGAATGCCTGCCGCAAAAGTTTCATCCGGAATCTCTTCACGTGAAATCACCTTACCCGTTAAAGGCGCATAAATCACAGTTTCCGCTTCTTTCTTTTCGCTTTCTTTCTCTTCGTCAGCACTCTCCTTCTCTGTGTCTGTCATTTCATCAGGCGCACTCGTCTGTTCCTCTTCCTCTTTCCAAAACAGCCAAGTCAGGACGAAGGAAATACCGAAGGAAACCGCAAGCACTATCGCATACTGTACCGTATAATCCAAAGTAATCAAGAAGCCGGGAATACCCGTCACCCCATAAGATGTGGCTCCGATATGGAACATGGCTCCTAAGAGAGCGCCGGCTGCACCGCCCGCAATACCGCACACAAGAGGCTTTACAAATCGTAAGTTCACACCGAAAATTGCCGGCTCCGTGATGCCGAGCGCTGCCGACAAAGAAGAAGGAATGGCAACCGCTTTGGTTTTATGGTTCTTTGCCTTTAGTCCAACTGCCAGACAGGCCGCCCCCTGCGCAAAATTGGCGGCCGAGGCAATCGGCATCCACGTGTTGAGTCCATCAGGAACAGACAGCATCCCCGCCTCAATAACATTATACATGTGATGGATACCGCATACCACCGTAAGCGGATAAAGTGCCCCCATAATCATGGAACCAATGCCGTGTCCCACTGTGATCAGCCACTGTGCAAAGGTAAGTACATAGGTTTCCGCCGTAGAAAAAATCGGTCCGATAATGCCCAATGTCAAAAATCCCGTGACCAGTACCGTAACAAGCGGCGTCACAAACAGATCGATCATCTCCGGCACATGCTTATGAAGCCATTTTTCCAACTGGCACATCAGCCAGACCGCTATGATGACCGGAATCACATGTCCCTGATATCCCACCTGTCTTATGGGGAAGCCCAGCAGATGCCATACCGGAATCTCGGATGCTTCCATGCCCGCGATCGACCATGCGTTCAAAAGATTGGGGTGGATCATGATCATTCCGATCACTGCACCCAGAAAAACATTACCGCCAAATACCCTGGCCGCCGAAATAGCAATCAGAATCGGCAGAAAAGTAAATGCCGTATTGGCAAACATATCCAGAATTCCATACCAATCGCTTCCCGCGAATGACGGGACAGCCTTACCAAGCGCTTCCACCAGTCCCATCATCAAGCCGGAGGCAACGATTGCCGGCAGAATCGGCAGAATCGGCACAAACACATCCCCCAAAGACTTAATCATTCTCTTAAAAATCGGCTGTTTCGCTGCTGCCGCCGCCTTCACTTCCTCCTTGGTCGCCGCCGTCATGCCGCTGACTTTCAAAAACGCATCATAAACCTTATTGACAGTTCCCGTCCCAATAATCAGCTGCAACTGCCCGTTGTTGCTGAATACCCCCTTGACGCCGTCCACATTCTCCAGCTTCTTCATGTCAATCTTAGCATTGTCCACAGTCACCAGCCGCAGTCTGGTCGCGCAATGCGCTGCACTGACCAGATTCTGTCTTCCGCCAAGATTCTCATAAATCTCTTTTGCACATTTTGCATAATCCAGTGCCATTTCTTCTCCCTCCATTATCCTTTTGTTTTATATGAAATCGATTGCATCCTATGCTGAAAGTATATCATAGGATAGACGCATTGTAAATTGTTATAAATATCTATAATTTATAAGTTCTTTTTGTGTTATTGATGAAATCGATTTCATACGAAGTCATACATTAATCATAATCAATCACTTTGCATTAGCATCTAAAACCACGTCCTGAGGGACATCATAGTTCAAGTTCAGCATCACCTGTGACGTTTTGTAAAGACCTTTTAATCAATTTCACAAAAATCACATTCAGGACAAAAATAAAGCCGGGAACCTGTTTTTTAGATTCCCGGCTTACGGTTTTACTATGCTGTCCGCTCTGCTTTCAGCTTTTTTACTTCCTCAAGTGAAAGTCCTGCATATTCCGCAATTTTTTCAAGTGTCAACATTCCATCTGCTAACATTCTTTTAGCAACCTCTTTCAAAGATTCTTTTCTCATATCCTCCATCATTT
>CAJUFU010000009.1:26989-68381 GCA_910585555.1 uncultured Lachnospiraceae bacterium | reverse complement strand
GCGGACAGGTGCCAGCGGTCAAGAAGCTCTGTGTTATGTTCAGATTTTATCCTGTCGAGGAGGTCCGAAGGAACTTCGCCGAGGGCGCTTAGGAGTTGGAGGATGTAGTCTGTTTTACCTTCGGATTTACCTGCTTCTCGTCCACGTGCCTCACCGATTGCAATGCCCTCATCCCTGACATATTCATCCTCATCCCAGCGATCTCTCTTAGCTTTCCAGTAATCGTCATAAATCCAACGTAATGTCCTGATTAACCCCATATGTCTTACCACCTCTGCCACGTCTTCCATCCTCCCATTCTGCCTGGCAATCTGATCAATCTCCTCCTGGCTGGTCGCATTAAAAACCCGATTCCAGTCATCCACCCTGTGCCCGGTCAGTTCTTTTCCCAATTCGATAATATGTATCTCCCACAGGTCCGTCAATTCTCGGCCAGCCTCATCACGCAGACGATAGATACTATGATATCTCTCCGTATCCGGAAGGAGTTCAAAATCCACCAGGCTGATACTGATGCACCGGCGGAGTTTCTTATATTTTTCGCCAATCATCAGGTCGTCTGTATACATTCTCGCCAGATAGTACAGTTTCCTCTGGGTGTAATGTTTCTGCCGGTACACCTGCATCTCAATATTGATCTTGGTGTTATCATTGAGTACCAGCGCGATATCCATAATCCCCTGCTTCTGTCTTCGGAAGGTTCTTCGTAAAAAGGGATTCGCCATCTGAACTGATTTAATTTGCTCCAGAGGGATATCCAGCACATCGCTCAAAAACTGCTTCCGAACTTTTTCATGGGCAAACAGTTCCTTGAAAGCATAGTCTGCCTTTAATGAAATCATCTCCATCTTTCCTCCTGTTCCGCAGGAGAATGTATCATGGATATGTTCCCGTCAGAGCGGAACCGCGCCGTCTCTTTTCATGCCTCTGCTTGAAAAACATTTCAAGCTTGATACAGTTAGAGCCGCATATCTCAGAATCTCCTACTTTTAAATGTAATTGATTTGAATTTAAAAGCATAGATTTTCTGAAAGTTAAGAATGTTTGATTTGACACATTATTGTTATCTAGAAATTGTTATGCTTTGAGAGTATTATAGATGGAGTGTAGAAGATTGTCAAGTATATTTACTAAAATGATGGTTAATTCCCAGTTAACGTTATTTGAGTATACATGCTTGTCTTTGGATATGCATAAGTAATATTTGTCTCATTGTCAGACCAGATAGCATCTGGTTAAAGGAAAGATAGTACAGATGAAAATTGTTTTAGAAAACGCCCCATAACCGGTTTGGATTATGAGGCGTTTCCAAATAAAAAGAAAGTCCTATATATTTTCTTTTTCCCGAAACCGCTCGATGCTGTCAGCCCTGGCGGCGGACAGGTGCCAGCGGTCGAGGAGTTCTGTGTTACGTTCAGGTTTTATCCTGTCGATAAGATCCGAAGGAACCTCGCCGAGTGTGTTGAGGAGTTGGAGGGTGGCGTCTGCCTTACCGATTGCAATGCCCTCATCCCTGACATATTCATCCTCATCCCAGCGATCTCTCTTAGCTTTCCAGTAATCGTCATAAATCCAACGTAATGTCCTGATTAACCCCATATGTCTTACCACCTCTGCCACGTCTTCCATCCTCCCATTCTGCCTGGCAATCTGATCAATCTCCTCCTGGCTGGTCGCATTAAAAACCCGATTCCAGTCATCCACCCTGTGCCCGGTCAGTTCTTTTCCCAATTCGATAATATGTATCTCCCACAGGTCCGTCAATTCTCGGCCAGCCTCATCACGCAGACGATAGATACTATGATATCTCTCCGTATCCGGAAGGAGTTCAAAATCCACCAGGCTGATACTGATGCACCGGCGGAGTTTCTTATATTTTTCGCCAATCATCAGGTCGTCTGTATACATTCTCGCCAGATAGTACAGTTTCCTCTGGGTGTAATGTTTCTGCCGGTACACCTGCATCTCAATATTGATCTTGGTGTTATCATTGAGTACCAGCGCGATATCCATAATCCCCTGCTTCTGTCTTCGGAAGGTTCTTCGTAAAAAGGGATTCGCCATCTGAACTGATTTAATTTGCTCCAGAGGGATATCCAGCACATCGCTCAAAAACTGCTTCCGAACTTTTTCATGGGCAAACAGTTCCTTGAAAGCATAGTCTGCCTTTAATGAAATCATCTCCATCTTTCCTCCTGTTCCGCAGGAGAATGTATCATGGATATGTTCCCGTCAGAGCGGAACCGCGCCGTCTCTTTTCATGCCTCTGCTTGAAAAACATTTCAAGCTTGATACAGTTAGAGCCGCATATCTCAGAATCTCCTACTTTTAAATGTAATTGATTTGAATTTAAAAGCATAGATTTTCTGAAAGTTAAGAATGTTTGATTTGACACATTATTGTTATCTAGAAATTGTTATGCTTTGAGAGTATTATAGATGGAATATACAGGGTTGTCAAGAACATTTACTAAACTCCGGTAAAATTTAAAAAGAAAAATATATTGACAAACATTTAAATAAGTGTTTAAATGTTCATATAATAAAAACATTGAGAAATAGGAAAAATATAGATGCGGGCAAAGCGGTTTTTAAAGCTGTCGTTTTTGTGCCTGCCAAAGGAGGTTGTCATCATGACTAAGAAACAAAAAAAGGTGCTTATCAGAATTATTGCCGCGGCGGTTCTGGTGGCTGTCTGCTATTTTATTCCGATTGAAAACCCTTATCTGCGGCTGGCAGTTTTCATGGTGCCTTATCTGGTCATCGGATATGATATTCTGCGTAAAGCAGTTCTGGGCGTGGTACATGGAGAAGTCTTTGATGAAAATTTTCTGATGGCGACGGCCACTGTGGGGGCTATTCTCCTGGGAGAATATATGGAAGGTGTAGCAGTGATGCTCTTTTATCAGATTGGTGAACTCTTTCAGAGTTATGCCGTGGGTAAGAGCCGCAGGAATATTTCCCAATTAATGGATATTCGTCCGGATTATGCCAACATCGAAGTTGACGGACAGATCGAGCAGGTGGAGCCTGATGAGGTGGAGATTGGCACAATCATTCTGGTACAGCCGGGAGAAAAGATACCCATTGACGGTGTAGTGACAGGCGGCAGTGCCTCTTTGAATACCAGCGCCCTGACGGGGGAGAGTCTGCCGCGGGAAGTGGGAGAAGGAGATGAAGTGATCAGTGGCTGCGTAGATATGTCAGGTGTGCTGCGGATACGTACCACCAGGGAGTTTGGGGAGTCCACGGTGTCTAAGATATTGGAGCTGGTGGAGAATTCCAGCATGAAGAAGTCCAGGTCCGAGAACTTTATCACCCGTTTTGCCAGATATTATACGCCGGCAGTGTGTTATGGGGCACTGGCACTGGCGCTTATCCCGCCAATCATCAATCTGCTCATGGGGCAGGAAGCACTTTGGTCACTCTGGGTGACAAGGGCATTGACCACTTTGGTCATAAGCTGTCCATGCGCCCTGGTCATTTCTATTCCCCTCAGCTTCTTTGGGGGTATCGGCGGTGCGTCGGCCCAAGGTATTTTGGTGAAGGGTTCCAATTATTTGGAAGCTCTTTCCGAGACAAAATATGTGGTCTGTGACAAGACAGGGACTTTGACCAGAGGCGTTTTTGAGGTTACTCACAAAGAGGCGGCGGAAGGTTTTACGCAGGAGGAACTGCTTGAACTGGCAGCCTGCGCGGAGAGCTATTCCAATCATCCCATCAGCAAGAGTCTGCAAAAGGCCTTTGGATGTGAGATAGACAGGGACAGAATCCGGGACGTGGAAGAAATCAGCGGCCATGGTGTCTGTGCCTATGTGGACGGCAGGCTTGTGGCGGCAGGTAACAGGAAGCTGATGCAGAGACTGAAAGTCGTGCCCATGGAGCCGGAAAAGACCGGCACAGAGGTTCATGTGGCAGTTGAGGGCAAATATGCCGGATATATTCTGATATCGGATGTGGTGAAGCCGGGGGCAAAGGAAGCCGTTGCGGGTCTGAAGAGAGCGGGTGTAAAGGAAGTAGTTATGTTAACTGGAGACAGCAGATCGGCAGCGGAGGCTGTGGCTGCGGAACTTGGTGTGGATGTGGTGAAGAGTGAGCTTTTGCCGGCGGATAAGGTGACGGAGGTGGAGCGTCTTCTTGCATCCCGGGGCAAAAAGGAGAAGCTTGCTTTTGTGGGAGACGGCATCAACGATGCGCCGGTACTCTCCAGGGCGGATTTGGGTATTGCCATGGGTGCCCTTGGCTCCGATGCAGCCATTGAGGCGGCGGATATTGTGTTGATGGATGATGATCCTGCTAAGATAGCGCTTGCCATGCAGATATCCAGAAAGACTCTTGGAATTGTGCATCAGAATATTGTGTTCGCCCTGTCTGTCAAGCTTTTCTGCCTGTTATTGGGCGCTGTTGGGGCTGTCGGTATGTGGTGGGCGATCTTTGCTGATGTGGGCGTGATGGTCCTGGCGGTGCTCAACGCGACAAGAGCACTCACTTTCCGCAAAAAATAGTAGTGCCTTTCTGGCGCAGATGTGTTAGAATATAGAAAGTTACTGGAGGGGCTTTGTTATGAGCACAAATTTGCGCAAAAGAAAGATTACCTATACAGTCATGATAGTCTCGGATGCTCCTGCTGCAAGTCACAGGAAAATTCATGTTCGGACGGGTGCGTTGGCGGTCGTGGGATTCGTGCTGTTCGTAGCAGTCATCTGCTATGCAGTATACACCACGATTACCATGTTTGGCTCGATGGACCGAAGCAACAGACAGATTGAGCAGATTGTCCAGTTAAAGGAGTCCAACGAGCAGCTTCTTTCAGAGAATGAGACACTAACAAGCAGGGTGGCTTCCTTAGAGGAGAATTTGAACCAGAAGCAGGCCCAGGATTACGAATTGTTAGCAGCACATGAGGAGGCTTATATTCCCAAGGGATTTCCCATGAGCGGGGCGGCTCAGATCAAAGAGGAGACGGACCAGACGCAAGAGGACACGGCAGAGGAAGACGGAGACGAGGATACGGAGCAGGATGAGACCTTAGAGATTGTGGCAAAAAAAGAATGGAAGGAAGTCATTTTCGTGGCGGCGGAGGGAAGCAAGGTAGTTGCCACAGCACCCGGCACCGTGAAGGAAACCAGAGCGGCGGAAGGTGAGGTCAGCTATGTCGTTATCGACCATGGAAACGGATATGTCACCACTTATCGCAATCTTGGCACTCCCATTGTGGAGGAGGGCAGTGAGGTTGTGAAGGGTGTGGCACTTTTTCTGGTGGATGAAGATAATACGGAGACCGGTTACAGTATCCGTAAGGACGACAGTTATGTAGATCCCATGGAAATGATCGAGATCAAAGGATAGGGAGGACGTTATGTTGGGGAAAAAGACAACAGATCAGATCAATGCAAAAATCAGCAGTATCATTGGGTCTGACATGGTGGTGGAAGGCGATATCAAGGCAAAAGAGGCAGTCCGCGTGGAGGGCAGTGTGACCGGAGACGTGGAGACGGAAGGTGCACTGATCATCAGTTCCACCGGCAAAGTAAAAGGAAATGTGAAGGGCAGCAATATCATTATCGGCGGTTCTTTGGAGGGTGACCTTACTTCCGGCGGCAGGACAGAGGTAGCTTCTACCGGTAAGGTGATCGGCAATATCCGCACCAAGAGTCTGGTGGTGGATGAGAATGCAGTGTTCCAGGGCCAGTGTACCATGAACACCGAAGGGATTGCGAGCTATACCCAGACATCGTCTGAACCGGAACCGGCGGAGCAGGAAGAGTCTGCCCAGGACAATAAGAAAGAGAACAAGTGGAACAAAAGGTAACGCAAAGGTTTAAGGACGGCAGGCAGGATAGAAGATAGGATGCTATAGAAAGGCAGAGTCGGCGATATGACAAACATCACTCTGCCCCATAATCATGGGCAGAATATAGATAAAATATTGGAAAAACTGCCGAATCAGGAGGAATGCGCCTGCACGGCGGAGATTTTCAAACAGGTCAGCGACGGGACCAGGCTGAGGATTCTGTGGCTGTTATGTCACTGTGAAGAATGTGTCAGTAATATTGCTGCCATCATGCAGATGAGTGACCCGGCGGTATCCCATCATCTAAAGCTTTTGCGAAAAAGCGGTCTGATTGTTGGCCGCAAGGACGGCAAGGAGACCTATTATAAACTGGCTGATACGAGTAAGGCTAAGCTTTTGCACCGTGTCTGCGAGGAAATGTTTGAGATTTCCTGTCCTTTGCGATAAGGACAAACGATAAGAGGAGGAAGGAAAGGATTTGGACCAGATATCCTTGTTTGACAGAGAAATGCCGCAGCCGTTAGCGGCCAAACTGCGGCCACAGAGTTTAGATGAGTATGTGGGGCAGACGCATCTTCTGGGGAAGGGGAAGGTACTCAGACGCCTGATTGAGTCAGATCAGATCTCCTCCATGATTTTCTGGGGTCCGCCCGGTGTGGGGAAGACTACCCTTGCCAGAATCATTGCCAACCAGACGAAGTCTTCTTTCATTGACTTCTCGGCGGTGACAAGCGGTATCAAGGAGATACGTACTGTCATGGAACAGGCGGAGAAGAATAGACAGTACGGCATCAGGACCATTCTTTTTGTGGATGAGATACACCGGTTCAATAAAGCACAGCAGGATGCCTTTCTGCCCTTTGTGGAGAAAGGCAGTATTGTTTTAATCGGTGCCACCACGGAGAATCCCTCTTTCGAGATTAACAGCGCGCTTCTTTCCCGGTGCAAGGTGTTTGTGCTGCAGGCACTGACCACAGAGGAGTTAGAGGGGCTGCTTGCGCGGGCGCTTCGAGATTCCCGGGGCTTTGGGAATCAGAAGGTGATACTGGAAGAGCAGATGCTTCGGATGATTGCAGAATTTGCCAATGGGGATGCCAGAAATGCGCTTTCCACGTTGGAGATGGTGGTGTTAAACGGAGCGTTAAACGAGGAGGGTGTGATTACGGTCACCCAGGAGACCTTAGAACAGTGCACTTCCCGTAAGTCTCTTTTGTATGATAAAAAGGGAGAGGAGCATTATAATCTGATTTCCGCCCTGCACAAGTCTATGCGCAATTCCGATCCGGATGCGGCGGTTTATTGGCTGGCCCGGATGCTGGAAGCGGGAGAAGACCCGCTCTATGTGGCCAGACGGGTGGTGCGTTTTGCCAGCGAGGACGTAGGGTTAGCCGACCCGCAGGCATTACAGATTGCAGTTGCCGCCTACCAGGCCTGCCATTTCTTAGGTATGCCGGAGTGCAATGTGCACTTGAGTCAGGCAGTGATTTATGTAGCTTTGGCGCCGAAGTCAAATGCCATGGAAACTGCCTACAATGCGGCTAAGGCAGATGCCATAGAACATTTGGCGGAGCCGGTGCCTCTCGTAATCCGCAATGCCGTAACGGGACTGATGAAAGATTTGGATTATGGCAAGGGATATCAGTATGCCCATGATACACAGGAGAAAGTGACCAACATGCAATGCCTGCCGGATGCGCTTTTGGACAGGGAGTATTATCGGCCGGACGGCATGGGGCAGGAAGCACAGTTAAAGCAGCGTCTGCAGGAGATCAAAGCGTGGAAAAAAAGCCACAGCGCAAAGTGATATAACCATAAGTTATGATACATATAATAAATATTGATTTTACTTATGATTAAAATTATTTTATAATCATACAGTAAGAAGCAGGGGGCTGGTTTTTACGACCAGTCCTTGTTAGTCTTCTTAAGTAAATGAGAAAATCAAGACAGATTACAGGAGGTATCATCATATGGTTAAAGCAGTAGTGGGCGCCAACTGGGGCGACGAAGGTAAGGGAAAGATTACAGATATGCTGGCCCAGGAGGCGGATATCATCGTGCGTTTTCAGGGAGGTGCGAACGCCGGACATACGATTGTCAACAATTATGGTAAGTTTGCGCTTCATACATTGCCTTCGGGCGTGTTCTATGGTCATACCACCAGCATAATCGGCAATGGTGTGGCACTGAATATTCCCCTTTTGATCAAGGAAATTCAGTCCATCACAGATAAGAATGTTCCTGCGCCTAAAATTTTGGTGTCAGACAGATGTCAGATTGTGATGCCTTATCATATTCTTTTTGACCAGTACGAGGAGGAGCGGCTTGGCGGAAAATCTTTCGGTTCCACCAAATCAGGCATTGCGCCTTTTTATTCCGACAAATTTGCGAAGATTGGGTTCCAGGTCAGCGAGCTTTTTGAGGAGGAACTGTTGCAGGAAAAGGCGGCACGTATCTGCGAGACCAAAAATGTCATCTTAGAGCATTTATATCATAAACCGGCCATCAAACCGGAAGAACTGTTGGAGACGTTACGGGAGTACAGGGAAATGATAGCGCCCTATGTGTGCGACGTATCTTCCTATCTGGACAGGGCATTGAAGGAAGGTAAGACCATATTGTTAGAGGGGCAGCTGGGTACTTTGAAAGATCCCGATCATGGTATTTACCCTATGGTAACTTCCTCATCCACGCTGGCAGCTTACGGCGCCATCGGTGCAGGACTGCCGCCCTATGAGATCAAGCAGATCATCACCGTCTGCAAGGCTTATTCTTCTGCGGTGGGCGCAGGTGCTTTCGTGTCTGAAATCTTTGGGGACGAGGCGGATGAACTGAGAAAGCGTGGCGGGGACGGCGGCGAATTTGGCGCCACCACAGGACGCCCGCGCCGGATGGGATGGTTTGACTGTGTGGCCTCCAAATATGGATGCCGTCTGCAGGGCACCACGGACGTGGCTTTCACGGTGCTTGATGTGCTGGGGTATCTGGGTGAGATTCCGGTGTGTGTGGGCTACGAGGTGGACGGTGAAGTGACAACGGATTTCCCGGTTACCTGTAAATTGGAGAGGGCAAAGCCGGTTCTTAAGAAGATGCCTGGATGGAAATGTGATATCCGGGGGATTAAAAATTATGAGGATTTGCCGGAGAACTGCCGTAAGTATGTAGAGTTTATCGAAGAACAGATCGGCTATCCCATCACTATGGTGTCCAATGGGCCCGGCAGAGAGGATATTATTTACAGAAAGAGTTCTCTCCGTTGAGTTTTCATAGGAACGGCTTTTGCATCGTAGCGGTAAATAAGCCCATTGTGGAGTTATGTAAACTATGAATAATCTGGAATACTATAAGGTGTTCTATCATGTGGCGAAGACAGGGAGCTTGACGCAAGCGGCGGAAGAACTTATGATTTCACAGCCGGCGGTGAGCCAGTCGGTTAAACAGCTGGAGGCGGCGCTTGGAACAAAACTCTTCGTGCGTGTCTCCAGGGGAATCCGGCTGACCGGGGAGGGAGCGCTTCTCTATGGCTATGTGGAAAAGGGGTATGAACAGCTGGAGCTGGGGGAACAACGTTTGAAAAAGATGCTGAACCTGGAGCTGGGTGAAATTCATATCGGGGCCAGTGATATGACACTGCAGTTTTATCTGCTGCCTTACTTGGAATTGTTTCATGAGCGCTACCCGGCCATCAAGGTGATGGTCAGCAATGGACCTACGCCGGAAACACTGACCAATCTGAAAGAGAATAAGATTGACCTGGGAGTGGTCAGCACGCCCTTTGAGAAGCAGGGTAATCTACATGCCGTACAGGTGCGGGAGATAGAGGATGTGTTTGTGGCGGGCAGAAAGTTCATGCAATATAAGAATCATATGTTGGATTTGCAGGAATTGGAAAGGATGCCCATCATTTATCTGGACGGCGCCACCAGCACCAGAAACTATATTGATTCCTTTTTAACGCAAAACGGGGTGCATATTCAGCCGGAATTCCAGCTGGCCACCAGCGACATGATCGTACAATTTGCCCTGCGCAATCTGGGAGTGGGATGCGTGGTGAGGGACTTTGCAAAGGAATATTTAGAGGATGGGAGACTGTTTGAACTGCGTTTTAACAGAATCATTCCCAAGCGGCACTTTAGTGTGGTGACGAATCCGCAAAATCCGCCCCAGGCTGCAGCAAGGAATCTGCTGAACCTTATGGGAATTAATGTTATGTAAACTTAAATTTTTCTTTTATTATGTAAGGGTGAGATTGACAAATGACAGCCGCAAGGATATAGTAAGACAAAGTGTGAATCATTTACTGTTTGCGATAAAAGGATATGTAGAAATGAGGAGAAGCATGATTACGACAATTATCTTTGACATTGGAAATGTACTGGCTGATTTTGTCTGGGAAGAACACTACAGGAGCTTTGGATACGAGGGCGAGATGCTTTCGCGGATTGCGAATGCGACGGTGAAAAGCCCCATGTGGAACGAGTATGACAGAGGAGCTATGAGTGATGAGGAGATTCTGCAGGGATTTATCGACAACGACCCGGAGATTGCGGATATCCTTAGAAAAGTATTAGAAGATGTGGGGACAATGGTGCATCGAAACGATTATGCCATTCCTTGGATTGAAGAATTAAAGAGCAAAGGATACCGTTGTCTGTATTTGTCCAATTTTTCCAGAAAGGCGGAAAAGGAGTGCGCATTTGCGCTGGATTTCATTCCCTATATGGACGGGGGTATTTTATCCTATCAGGATAAGGTCATTAAACCCATGCCGGAAATTTATCAGCTGTTGATTGACCGCTATAATCTGGTGCCCCAGGAGTGTGTCTTTATGGATGATACAGTGCGCAATCTGGAAGGGGCGGAGAAATTCGGTATACATACGATTCATTTTATCAGCCAGAAGCAGGCCATCGAGGAGTTGCGAAAGCTTGGCGTGGACGCATGAGAGAAAGGTATATGACCGCATGAGGGTGTCATATTTGGGGAAAGTTTGTAAAACTATGACATAATGGGAGAGTTTCGACGTAAGCAAAAGGCAGTTTGGCGGGGAAAAGATGCCGTATGCCGGTATGACAGGAGTGGGCGTGGAAGAGCAGTTTGTAAGAACGGGTATTTTATTAGGCGATGCGGCGATGGAGCGGCTTTTCAAAGCCAGGGTAGCGGTCTTTGGAATCGGCGGCGTGGGCGGTTATGTCTGTGAGGCGCTTGCCAGAAGCGGTATAGGGGCTTTTGATCTGATTGATGACGATCGGGTGAGCCCAAGCAATATAAACCGGCAGATTATTGCCACCCATGATACTGTGGGGCGCTATAAGACAGAAGTGATGCGGGAGCGGATTTTGTCCATCAATCCCCAGGCTGATGTGCAGACTTACCAGTGCTTCTTTTTGCCGGAAAATGCACAACAGTTTTCTTTTGCACAATACGATTACGTGGTGGACGCAGTGGATACTGTGACGGCCAAGATAGAACTGGTTTTAAAGGCGAAGGCTGATAAGGTTCCTGTTATCAGCAGTATGGGGGCGGGCAATAAACTGGATGCAGGCGCTTTTCGGGTGGCGGATATTTATGACACGAAGGTCTGCCCCTTAGCCAGGGTCATGCGCAGGGAGCTAAAGAAGCGGCATGTGGATAGTCTGAAAGTGGTATACTCGGAGGAAGAGCCGGTACAGACAGCAGTGGAGTATGTGTTTCAGGCAGACAGTGCGGATGCAGGGGGACATAAGAAGCGGATGGTTCCCGGAAGTGTGGCTTTTGTGCCATCCGTGGCTGGGCTGATGATTGCGGGGGAAGTGGTGAAGGATTTGATTGCTGTCAGATAGAGAATGTTATTTAATTACATAGGGAATGCAACTGGCATTGTTAAAAATATCAAAACTGGATATTTAACAATGCCATATTTCTTTTATGATTTCGAAGTAGAGACAGAACGGTCATTGTCCTCTTTGGAAACAGCCTGTTTAGGCAGGTTGGTGCCGGTATAGTCATCGCTGTGCATCATATCCAGAGAAGCCATATTATGTTTGTCCCGGTAAATACCATAGAGCCAGATATATATCCACAATAAGATAGGCAGTGCAATGGTTGCCAAAAGGCATCCCGCAAACAGCCGTCCCGCATCGCCCAAATCAAGACAGGCGACAACTAAGGTCGCCACATACATGGCGGCCAACAAAAATACGCAGACGAGCGCCGCAATCTGCTTTGGGGTTTTCTTATGGGACTGTTTCATAAAACCTTTTTCTCCTATTCAATGTTTTGGGCTGAGTCTGCGTCAAGTGTATCACATTTCCCATAGAAAAGAAAGTGACAAAAGGAAGAATATCCGTTATGATGAATACAGTTTCATGGCGGAAAGGAAAGAGCGGTTACGGCATGATTGCAGAGTAAATAAAGTTACAGGAGACAGGTGTATGGAAAAAATGGTTTTGCAGAGCAATGGCTGGAAGATGCAGATTGTAGGGGAGAATGCTTATGGCATCACGCAGGAAGAAATGCCTGCTGTCATCCCCGGTTCCGTCTATGGCAATCTGCTTTCTCTTAATTTGATACCGGACCCCTATGACGGGATGAATGAACTTACGGCGCTTAAGCTGATGGAAAATGACTTTCGCTTTCGGACGGTCTTTACCCTCACCAGAAAGCAGGTGGAGAGTGATTTTCTATTTCTTCGTTTTGAGGGGATTGATACGCTGGCGGATATTTATCTGAATGGTGCGTTGATCGGTCATGCGGATAATATGCACCGGGTCTGGGAGTTTGCCATAGAGGAGGCCGCCAGGGAGGGCGAGAATGAACTGCGGGTGGAGATCGCTTCTCCCACACGGTTTATTGCGGCGGAGAATCAAAAGGTCTATACAGGCGGTTCCACAGACAGCATGAGAGGCTTTCCCCATCTTCGCAAGGCCCACTGTATGTTTGGATGGGATTGGGGCCCGAGACTGCCGGATGTGGGTATCTTCCGTGAGGTTTCCATTCTTTCCGGGGAAAAGGCCAGGTTGGAACAAGTTTACATAACACAGATTTGGGAAGACCAGGGCGTAGTCATTGCCCAGGCAGGGGCACCGGGAAGTCAGAGCATAACAGATACGAAACAACAGAATAAGCAAGACGCTGACAGCGTGACCCTGCAGTTTGGGGTGACGGTGGAAGACTTCGTGACAGATGAAAAGGTTCAGGAAAGAAGAGAGAAATCGCTGCCAGGCAGTGCAAAGAGTCCATATGCCGCTGATGAGGAGTATGAGATCAGGATTGCTCTTTATGATGACCAGGGATGTCTGGTGGAGGAGAAATCTTCTCTGCAGGCGGAGAAAGGCTGTGTAAATGCAGCTGACGGAAGCAGTGTGGGCGGCTGGGACACCATCACAGTGGAGCATCCAAGGCGCTGGTGGCCCCATGGCTATGGAAAACAGCCTCTTTACCGGGCCCAAGTGACACTGCTCGATGCAGAGGGGAATCTTCTGGATACCTGGAGCCGCAGGATTGGACTGCGCACCATGACCGTCAACAGGGACAAAGACGAATGGGGGGAATGTTTTGCCCATGAGGTAAACGGGGTGAAGATCTTTGCCATGGGTGCCGACTATATTCCGGAGGACAATATATTATCCAGGGTTACCAAGGAACGTACCCGCAAGCTTTTGGAAGATGCTGCTGCAGCGAATCATAACTGTATCCGTGTCTGGGGAGGCGGTTATTATCCGGATGACTGGTTTTTTGATGCCTGTGACGAGCTGGGCCTTATTGTGTGGCAGGATTTCATGTTTGCCTGTGCATCCTATGAGCTGGATGAGGTTTTTGCCCGCAATGTGGAGCAAGAGATTCGGGATAACGTGCGGCGTATCAGACATCATGCCTGCTTAGGTCTCTGGTGCGGCAATAACGAGATGGAGACACAGACACTGGATAAGGCTTGGAATCCTTCCATCAAACAGAAATACGATTATATCAAACTCTTCGAATATATCATACCGAATATCCTGACAAAAGAAGATCCTGGCACCTTCTATTGGCCCTCCTCCCCGTCTTCGGGAGGCAACTATGACAATCCCTGGGATGAAAACAGGGGAGATACCCATTACTGGGACGTGTGGCATGGGAACAAACCTTTCACGGAATATCGGAAATATTATTTCCGCTATATGTCGGAGTTTGGGTTCCAGTCTTTTCCCAGTTTGAAAACAGTGGAGACTTTTACCAGGCAGGAGGACCGCAATATTTTCTCCCGGGTGATGGAGATGCACCAGAGGAATGCGGCGGCTAATGGCAAGATTATGACCTATATGTCCGCCACCTATCTTTACCCGAAGAATTTTGAGATGCTCTTATATGCGTCCCAGCTTCTGCAGGCGGAGGCCATCCGCTATGGGATTGAGCATTTCAGGAGAAATCGGGGCAGATGTATGGGCACGGTGGTATGGCAGTTAAACGATATCTGGCCGGTAGCTTCCTGGTCCAGCATCGATTACTATGGCCGGTGGAAAGTCTTGCATTATATAGAGAAAAGAGCCTTTGCACCTGTGATGATTTCCTGTGAGGAAGTGGGAGAATTAAGCGAAAGACCTTTCTGTGTGGCTCAACCCGAACCAATTGAAGTATCGGCCAGACTGCATGTGGCCAACGAGACCATGGAACCTGTGTGCGGTACGGTGCGCTGGGAACTGCGCAAGGCTTCCGGGGAGGAAATCCTGACAGGCTGTGAGGATGTGACAGTGGAGGCGCTTTCCGGGATATGGCTTGAGAAGATAGATTTTTCCGCATACAACGAATTGGAGGTTTACATAAGTTATTCCTTTGCGCAAAATGGAAAGGTAGTATCGGAAAATACCAGTCTGTTTACGGCACCTAAGCATTTCCCCTTCCAGGACCCCAAGCTTTCTTTACGCAGGGAAGGCAATACGCTGTTTGTATCCGCCCAGGCTTATGCGAAGAATGTTTCCATCGAGGGTGTTGACGGCGATGTAAAGCTGGATGATAATTTCTTCGACATGAATCCGGGAGAGAAGCGGGTAGAGATTATTGCGGGAGACGCGAAGGAATTTAAGGTGTTATCGGTGTTTGATATTGCTTAGAAAGACTTCTGAAAACATGGGCTGTCACGTGGCAAAAATAAAAGCCCCGAAACTGCGGGATTTGCAGTTTCGGGGACATTTTAAGCTTCTGCCGCTTCTAATATATAGATTCTGGATTCAAAATCCGTGTAAGGGGTTACCCCGGAAGGGACCTGCCCTGCGGTCTCATCGCTTGTGATCATTCCTGCATACATCAGTTCATCGCCATAACAACATATGCCGCTTTGGGAATTGCGGTAACAGTATGCCGGGTTCAGACCTTCCAGCCGCAGCCGGGTGTAACGTGCGTTGATGCAGTTCAGTACACGATACCAGCCGACGAGAGCGGTTTTAAGATCTTCACTGACTACCATCCAGGCTATTTCATTGCCCTCAAAAGGGCTGAGTAGACGATAGAATGTACCAAATTGCAGAATATTTCGATATTTTTTCATAAAGGCAATTTGGGCGTTGACTTCCTCTATTTCTTCCGGTGTCAGTTTATTTAAATCCAGTTCATAGCCAAAAGTGCCGAAATAAGCGGTGTTAGCCCTTGTGTGGAGGGGCGTGTTGCGGAAGACCTGGTGATTGGGTATGACGGATACATGCGTTCCCATACTGCTGATGGGATAGCACATGGAAGTTCCGTATTGGATTTTCAGCCGTTCGATGGCATCGCTGTTGTCACTAATCCAGCCTTGAGGCGCATAGTAAAGCATACCGGGGTCGAACCGCCCGCCGCCGCTGGCGCAGGATTCAAAGAGTACCTGGGGGAATTCCTTCGTAAGTCTGTCATATAAGTCGTAAACGCCAAGGATATAGCGGTGATAGATTTCCCCCTGCCGGTCTGCGGGCCATGCACTGGAATAGCATTCGGTGATACTCCGGTTCATGTCCCATTTAATATAGGAAATTTTAGCTTCTCTTAAAATGGCGGACACTTGTTCATAGATGGCATCCACCACTTCCATTCTGGAAAAATCCAGGACATACTGGTATCTGCCGTGAGACTGGTTTCTGTCAGGGGTTTTCAGTATCCAGTCCGGGTGCTGTCTGTAAAAGTCGGAATCCTTATTGACCATTTCAGGTTCAAACCAGAGACCGAATTTGAGCCCCAGCGCTTCTATTTGTTTAGATAGTCCGGCAATCCCGTCAGGCAGACGTGTCCGGTTTGCTTTCCAGTCTCCAAGTCCTGCGTGTTCGCTGTTTCGCGCGCCGAACCAGCCGTCATCCAGGACAAACAGTTCTACGCCGGATTCTTTGGCTTTGGAGGCAATTGCAAGCAGACTCTCCTGCGTAAAGTCAAAGTAAGTGGCTTCCCAGTTATTATTCAGAATTGGCCTTGGTCTGTCGCGCCAGTAACCTCTTGCCAGCCGTTTTTGATAGAGTTTGTGGAATGTCTGGCTCATATGGTTCAGGCCGCGGCAGGTATATACCATGACGGCCTCCGGCGTCTGGAAAGTTTCTTTACAATCCAGTTTCCAGGTAAAGGTTTCCGGGTCTATGCCGGCTAATATCCGCAGTGTATCATGGGCGTCCACCTCCGCCTGTATCCTGAAATTCCCGCTGTAAATCAGAGAAAAACCAATGGCTTCTCCCTGTCGTTCAGTGGTGGATTGACGTTTCAGAACGAGGAAAGGATTGTGTTCATGGGAAGAATTGCCCCGCATACTGCCGATGGATAAGATACCTGGCTCCAGCCTGCGGTTATGAATATGACATTCTCTCGCCCAACAGCCGGAAAGCTGCTGCCATACATAGTCGTGGTCCGGCAGATCCAGACAAAGGCTCATGGCCCTGGTAAGCATTACGGGATGGGTGCCTTCGTTGACAAACCGCACGCTGCGGGTAAGAATTCCCCCTTTTGCAAAGATGGTATAGAGAAGTTCTGCTTTTACATTGGTTACGGCATCTTTTAGGGTGACAGTCAGGGTCAGCGCTTCTTCCTCATGCTCCGTATAGGTGGCCGGAAGCCCGGGAAGGAGAGGCTTTCCCTCTGAAAGGGTGTGGCCAAGGTATTGGAAATCACAAATCCGGCTTCCATTCTCCTGCTGGATTTCCACAGCGCTCTGACGATAATCTGTGGTGCCAAACACAGGATACTCCTGCCGGATGTGTTCTAGGGAGAAGGTCCGGTCATTTTCGTAAATGTAGGAAGTCATGGGTCGTTCGCAGGTCTCCAGGAGATAAGAAAAATCTTCTTTGTCCCGGATTCTCTCCCCGAAATAGAGCTGGCCCAGATGACCATTTCTCATAATTGTCATGATATAACTGATATCATCATTGTACAGGTGGAATGTTTTGGTGCTTTCATGAAAAGTTATATGCATGGTTCCTCACTTTCTGCCATCTTTTTTCTGTCAGGCTATCATAGCGGTTATATTTTTGGTATTTTGTCTGCCTATTGTTTTTGTATTGCGGTCGTGTTTTTGGCTTTACATATCAGCTGCGTCATGGTTCCCATGGGACAGTATACGCACCAGGAGCGGGGCTTGCATAAGACCATGGTAAAAAATCCCAAAACGGTGGAGGGGAGCATTACACTGTAGAAGCCGAAAGCAAACTGGGCGACACCGTCAGAGAACAGCGTGCCACGGTAAGCCCAGTTCCAGGGGAGCTTGAACGTCCAAAGAAGCGTTACTACAGTGCTGAGATTCTTTGCCCCGGAAAAGACCAGCCAGGTGTTCCACAGCATAAGGAAGAACATAGCGAAGAAGAATATCAAAAATCCATATCGGAAATAGGCTGATCTCATCCAGCCGGGGATATCCTTTTTCCTTGAGAGCCCGAACCTGCCGCCAAGCAGAGAAAATAGCTGGCCTCTGCCGCAGTATTTGTTGCAGTAAGCCTTATTACCCTTCACAATCGCTATGGCAAGGGGGATAAAAAAGCACAAAAGACCCAGCCATGCAAAGAGGATATTAAAAAATCCAAGAATCAGATAAGTAAGGGAGAAAATCCAAAGGTAATCATACCATTTCTTTTTTCTGTTCATGTTTCTGTCACCTCCAATGAGATAATGCTTGCAGGGCATTCCTTTGCACATTTTCCGCATCCTACACATAATTCTCTGTCTATGACAGCATGGATGCCATGGGGGATGGTAATTGCATTTCTTGGACAAACTTTTATACAGCATCCGCAGGCAACACATTCCCGGATACTGACAGATGCTTTTCTTTTTGCCATGGTAACAACTCCTTTTGTTTTTTCTAATTATATCATATTATAGAAAGGGAAAATGATTTATTCTGTGATTTTGTAGAAAATAAGAAAACATGGAGAGATTATATAGCAAAAGCCCCTAAAAATGCGGCTTGCGCACTCTTAGGGGCTTCCTTAGGGGAGGATAAGTATTTTACTTTCTCTTTGGTAACCATCAAAGGAGGGGGTCCATTGACTATTAAGTAGTATGGACGGCTTTTGTGTGAATATACACGGTAGGCAAAAATATTTTACTTTTTGAAAGAAATGTTATATACTAAGGGGCATAACAGATTGTCCCTTCGCGGGATACCTGTATATTATTAGGATAAAAGGTGGTAATAACGATGGCATTATTAAAACAGTGGCGTGATATGGCGTATTCTGAGACGGCGAACAAGGGTGATCTGCAAAGACTCTGGGCCGACTATTTTCAGAAAGAAAAAGAGATTTATGCGCAGCTTTTAAAGACGCCTGACGAGGCAGTGAAAGGCACAGTCAAAGAACTGGCGGATAAATACGAAGTGGACCTGATGACTATGGTGGGCTTTTTGGACGGCATTAATGACAGCCTCAAAGAGCAGAATCCCATCGAGGAGATGGAGGAGGACACAGAAGTAAATCTTGTCTTTGACAAGGAGCTGCTTTATAAAAATATGGTGGCGGCAGGGGCAGACTGGCTTTATGAACTGGAAGAGTGGAACGATATCTTCGATGAGGATACCAGAAAGGCGCTCTACAGAGAACAGAAGCAGTCCACCACAGTGCATAAGGATAAAAAGGTCTATCCCAACGATCCCTGTCCCTGCGGCAGCGGCAAAAAATATAAGAAATGTTGTGGTAAAAATGCATAAAGAGAAAGAACAGAAACTTGATACATCACGGGTTGATCAGGCAGTGGACACTTTTTATGAGGGTTATAACTGTGCCCAGTCGGTCTTTGCGACCTATGCGGACTGTTTCGGCATGGACAGGGAGATGGCCTTTCGCATGTCCAGCGCCATGGGCGCAGGTGTGGGCAGGATGAGAGAAATCTGTGGTGCCGTCTCCTCCATGGCTATGTTGGCCGGGTTAAAGGAAGGGAATACGGACCCCCTGGATGAGGATGCGAAAGAGCGGATTTATGCGCGGGTGCGGGAGCTCAGTGAACGTTTCCGCAAGGAGAATGGGAGCATTATCTGTAAGGAACTTCTGGGTATCACGGAGGTCGAGGAGAGCGCGAAGCCGCAGCCCAGGACGAAGGAGTATTACGAGTCCAGGCCCTGCCCGCATCTGATTGCGTGCGCCGCCAGGATTATTGAGGAAGAACTTCTTTAAATCATGTAAAAAATACTTTACTTTTATATGAATATGGCATAGAATACGAATCATAGATATAGAACAACGCGATGACGAGAAGAGTAGAATGTGGAAAGCAGCAGAGAGAGACGCCTTGTGCTGAAAGCGTCTTTACCGGAAGCATTTGAAAACTAACTCCGAGCGGCCCCAATCCGGCCCGGCAGCTTACGTTACGGCTAAATGAGAGGTTCCGGTAAGACGTCTTAGGCGCACGGAGCAAGCGAGGTGGAACCGCGTGAATTACGTCCTCTGCACTGTCCAAATGATGGTGCAGGGGGCTTTTTTAATAATATGTTATAAAAGGAGGAGACTATGAGCATAACAGAATTGAAAGAACGAACTACGGAATTGATGGAGGAAAACGTGACACTGAGCAAGTTAAATGTCCTTTTGTTTGGGGCAGTCTTCCTGTTAGCGGGCATCTGTCTGGGACTTTTGGCGGCGCCCTTTACCCATGGAATTGCCATAGGGAGCCATAATGGCTGTAACAGCGGCAATCAGTATGGAAGTGATAGCGACGAGGAAGAGGAAGCGTAGTACAACAAGGATTGAAAAAAACGGAGGTATATCATGAGAATCACATTAAAAGACGGCTCCTGTAAGGAGTATGGGCAGGCGATGAGCATTTATGATATTGCCCTGGACATCTCGGAAGGTCTGGCAAGGATGGCCTGCGCCGGTCAGGTGGATGGCCAGGTGGAGGATTTGCGGACAGTGATAGACAAAGACTGTCATTTGAATATTCTCACGGCCAACGACCCGGAGGGGTTAAAAGTCGTCAGACATACCGCATCCCATGTGTTGGCGGAGGCTGTGAAGCGTTTGTTCCCGGAGGCGAAGGTGACCATTGGACCGGCCATAGAGGATGGTTTTTATTATGATTTTGACGCACAGCCATTCTCCAGGGAGGACCTGGATAAGCTGGAAGGGGAAATGAAGAAGATTATCAAGGAGGGCCATAAGCTGGAACGGTTTACCCTGCCCAGAAACGAGGCCATTCAATATATGAAGGAGCGCAATGAGCCTTATAAGGTGGAGTTGATTGAAGATCTGCCTGAGGATGCGGAGATTTCTTTCTACGATCAGGGCGGCTTCGTGGATTTGTGTGCGGGTCCGCATCTGATGAGCACCAAAAACATCAAGGCCTATAAGCTGATTTCTTCTTCCATGGCATATTGGCGTGGCGATTCCAACAGGGCACAGCTGCAGCGTATCTATGGTACAGCTTTTGCGAAAAAGGAGGAGTTGGAGGCACATCTTTTACATTTGGAGGATATCAAACGCCGCGACCATAATAAGCTGGGCCGGGAGATGGAGCTGTTTACCACGGTGGACGTGATCGGGCAGGGACTGCCGCTGCTTTTGCCAAAGGGCACGAAGATGGTCATGAAGTTACAGCGCTGGATTGAAGATCTGGAAGATAAAGAATGGGGCTATGTGAGGACCAAGACACCGCTTATGGCCAAGAGTGACTTGTATAAGATTTCGGGGCATTGGGATCATTATAAAGAAGGTATGTTTGTGCTGGGTGATGAGGAAGTGGACAAGGAAGTCTTCGCCCTGCGCCCTATGACTTGTCCGTTCCAGTATTACTGTTATAAGAATACCCAGCATTCCTATCGGGACTTGCCAATCCGTTACGGTGAGACCTCTACGTTGTTCCGCAACGAGGATTCCGGCGAGATGCATGGTCTGACCAGAGTGAGACAGTTTACCATTTCCGAGGGGCATTTGATCGTGCGTCCTGATCAGATGGTGGAGGAGTTTAAGGGATGTATTGCATTGGCAAAACATGTTATGTCAACTTTAGGCCTGCTGGATGATATTACCTGGCATCTGTCCAAATGGGATCCGGAGAATCCGGAAAAATATATAGGGGAACCGGAAGTCTGGCATGAGACGGAGGCGCATATCCGCAATATTCTGGAAGAACTGGAGCTTCCCTTCGTGGAGGATGTGGGAGAGGCAGCTTTTTATGGGCCGAAAGTGGATATCAATGCCAAAAATGTCTATGGCAAGGAAGATACCATGATTACCGTACAGTGGGATGCCCTGTTAGCAGAGCAGTTTGATATGTATTTCATCGATGCCAACGGTGATAAGGTGCGTCCGTATATCATCCACAGGACTTCTCTTGGCTGTTATGAGCGCACCTTGGCATGGTTAATCGAGAAATATGCGGGCAAATTCCCCACCTGGCTGTGCCCGGAGCAGGTTCGCGTCCTTCCGATTTCCGAAAAGTATGAGGCGTATGCGGAGGAAGTGAGAAAAGAGCTGGCCAGAAATGATGTGGATGTGACTGTGGATAACCGCTCCGAGAAGATCGGCTTTAAGATTCGCGAAGCGCGTCTGAATAAGGTGCCCTATATGCTGGTGGTGGGCGCCAACGAGGCGGAAGAGAAAACCGTGTCCGTCAGAAGCCGCTATGCGGGCGATGAGGGCGTGAAACCGCTTGGTGATTTCATAGACCAGATTTGTAAGGAAATCCGCACCAAAGAAATCCGCAGGGAAGAGGTTACCGAAGAAGGAAAGTAAAGATTCTGTTTTGGAAAATGGGACAGACCGGTATAGGATAAAGCATGAAAAGTAAGAGAAGTATTTCCGGTAAGGACGCCTTTGGCTGGCTCCTTATCTGTATCAGCGTACTGATGCTTGGTAAGAGCGCGGCGCTGTGTTTTAGCAATGATATCTGGTATGATGAGCTGTTCACCGTGGGAATGATCGAACATTCCTACGGTGAACTGATTCCATTCACGGCGGCAGACGTTCATCCGCCCTTGTATTACTGTGTGACAAAATTTATAGTAGACTTATGTAAACTATTTATACCTGGGGCAGGCACTGTCATTCCTGCTAAGATGGTGTCGGTGCTGCCTTATTTTATCTTACTCCTCTATAGTGTGACGTTTGTCCGGAGGCGGTTTGGCATCTTTGCGGGCGGACTGTTTTTATTCTGTGTCGTCTCTATGCCCCAGATGCCTGCTTACACGGTGGAAGTGCGGATGTACGGCTGGGCGCTGCTGTTTGTGACGGCGGCCTTTTTCCATGCCTACGGCTGTGTGACGACAGGCGCGATAGGACGATATCGACACGGTGCAGCGCTGGTTTTTTATGGATTGGCGGCGGCCTATACCCAGTATTTTGCCTGTGTGGCGGTGGCAATGGTTTATTTGTACGTGCTGGCGGTTTTTTGCTTTCAGGATAAGAGGCGGATAAAGGAGTGGTTTTTGTATGCGGCCGTATCTGTGATTGGGTATGTGCCATGGCTTTTTGTCCTGGCGGCGCAGATTTCGGCGGTCAGGGAGAACTACTGGATACTGCCGTTGACCTGGCGGTCTTTAGGGGGCTGTGTCAAGTTTTTGATGAAGCCTGCTTTTAGCAATGCAGCATGGAATGTGATTTTGGCAGTGGTATTATTTGCGGGCTATGTGGCAGTGGTGTTTGGCAGTTTTTGTACCAGCATGTATGATCAGAAAAGAAAGAAACTATACTATAATGGTAGAGTTTTTTATGCAATCGCGGGATTGGGGACTTTGGCGGGATTGGCCCTATTCGGTTTTATAGCATCTCTATTGATTCGCCCCGTCTTTGTGTACCGTTATATGCTTCCGGCCATGGGGTGTTTCTGGCTGTGTTTTGTGCTCTGTCTGGATGATGTATTATGTAAACTAAAGACCAGATATGTGACAGCGCTGCTTGGCGGGTTTACAGCCCTTCTCTGTGTTGTGGGACTGCGCGATTATCGGGCATTTCTAGGGGAAGAGGAGTATAAAATACGGCTCATGAAAGACACGGGAGAGGCCCTGCATCAGATTGGTCCGCAGGACATTGTAATTTTTAATTTTGATCAGGTCCAGGCGGTGGCCTCCTACTATCTGCCAGAGGAGACGGAGCGGTATCTATGGAATGTCACGGCGGAGCAGCTGATTCAGCAGATTGTGGGTTCTTGTGAGACTGTGGAGGAAACGGATGATATTAAGGCATGGCTGTCACCGGATGAAAAGGGAGAATCGGCGCCAGACAGGCATGTCTGGTTTGTGGGAAGCTTTAACAGCAGAGAGGATATTGTGGCACAGTGGCAAAAGGAGGGACTGCATGTGGAAGAACAGGGCAGTTATCTGTTGGAGCGCTACTGGTTTAATCTTTACGAATTAAGTATCGAAAGCATAGAATCCTGATTCGTGTCCATACTAAGTTATGACAGTGAAAATACTGCGCAGGCAGATAAGCGAAACAGGAGGTTACTATGGCAGAATTAAAATGTGGAGTGGAAAATTGTACCTATAATCAGGAGGATTGTTGCTGCAAAGGAGATATCATGGTGGCAGGCAGTCATGCGGACACATGCGACGGGACATGCTGTGAAAGCTTTTCCCAGAGACGTGACGATGCTTATGTCAGTTCCTTGAGTCACCCTTGTCGGACGATCAGCATTGACTGTGAGGCCGTAAAATGTGTATACAATTCTAATTATAAGTGCCACGCGGAGCATGTGGATATCAGAGGCTGCGGCGCCTGCGACTGCAAGGAGACCCAGTGTGCTACTTTCCGAGAGGCATAGTTTGGCGGGCGGACAGCTGACAGGAATTGTGAGTTGCCCGCCCTATGTTTTGTGTGGTAAAATTGAGTGGATTTAGTATACAGATGGCAGGCAGACAAAAAGATACAGAAAGGTACAGATAACAGCATATGAACATAAGAAAAGCGGTTTTACTATTTTCTATGATGGGCCTTCTCTTTATAATCTCCGGCTGCAAAGGGGAGGAAGCGGTACATACAAGCGCCGAAGTCAATGACACAGCGGCAGGCCGGCAAGAGACAGCAGCAGCGGAAACAGAAGCAGGGCAGGAAGAGAAAGAAGGGGCGGACACAGAAGCAGGCCCGCAAGAAACAGAAACGGCAGAAGCAGAACAGCCGGAGAGCGGAGCGGAAGCTGCGGGAACTGTTGCTGCAGAGGAAGTAACGGTGGAAGAACCTTTAAAGAGCCAGCTGATGGCGGAGCTTCTTTCGGAAAATGAGCTGGATACTTCCGTGGTGGATAATACCCGCACAACCAAGGGATGTACCTTTACGCTGCCGGAAGGTTTTGAGGCATCCGAGGATGTGGAAGGTATGTACGTAACCGGACGCTATCCCATAGACGCATCCTTGATCTATTATGCAGAGCTTGAACAGGATATGGGGATGCAGCTGATGACAGAAGCTTCGTTTAAAGAGCAGACACAGGATAATTTCCGGGAAGTCTATGGAGAAGACGTGGAAGTGATGATCGACAGTTTTGAGCAGTTAAAGATGCAGGGTTATCCGGCTTTCCGGATTCAGTGTCATTACCAGGTGGGAGATGTCAAGATTACGCAGCTGGCATATGCTATTAATGCAGACAAAAGCTATGTGATCACATATTCTCAAACCAATGACTATGACCGGATGGAGGAGTATGAGGCCAGTGCGCAGACCATTCAGGTAGAGTATTGATAAGAGGGCGCCAGAAACTTTTATGTAAACTATTAATAGCCTGTTTTGCGGGCAATGTTAAAATGAATAGCATTGTAAAGGGCAAATGCTCAATTATCTATACTACAATAAACTTTAATAGTTCTCAATTGACTGATATTTTTGGCAGAGATATAATATTATCTGATAAGGGGAATATAAAACCTTACCACAATCGGCACACAGGTGTCGATCAAACCACACTTGAACTATTTTATTTAGGAGGATAAGACAATGAAAAGATTTTTAGCATTAAGTTGTGCTTTGGCACTTACTTTCTCTACCACAGTATGTGCTGCAGAGACAGTAGTACCTGCAAAAGATTTTCCGATTCTTGACAAACTGGCAGAAGCGGTAGATAAGTCTATTCCGGAGTATACATCCAATGCAGTATGCGAAATGGATGGGGTTGATGATGTAGCAACAATTGCACAGGGTGATGGATGTGTTCTTGACGGTCAGCAGTCCGGCGCTACTTTCATCGTTGATAAGGTAGATGTAGGCGCAATCAGATATGCACAGAACCAGGCTGACGCTGTAGGCGGCAAGATGCTTACTGTAGTGGAAGTGACAGCTCCCGGTGTTGATATTGTGAATGCAGTAGTTCCTTTTACGGTAGAAGGCGTTAAGGCTGGCGATACTGTTTCCGTATTCAAGGCTGTTGAGGGTGTATGGCAGGCAGTAGAAGTGACAGCAGTAGCTGATGAAAGCGTTACAATCAAAGTTGATTCTGCTGGAATCTTTACCTTTATTAAATAGTTTTTATTAAGGTTGTAAAGAAGTATGCAGTTCCAACTCAGGTTTTTCGCATGCTGAACCTGAGATAATGATTTGATGACAAGTGTGGGCTTGCAGGCCGGTCTCTCATCTAATGGGAGGACCGGCTTGTTTCGATAAACGAAATAACGTTTTGCTTGATTTCTACTTGCGTTTCCCCATGATGTGTGGTAGAGTGAAGGCATGAAATCTTTTCCGCACAATTATTTCTGAATTCAAATGTGCGATGCATCGATTGATTCGGTGTCCGGCTTTTCGCCAGAGATTCATGACATTAGTAAAATGGCGGAAAGCGTTGTATTCCGCCTGGACTCATCAAAGGAGGATGAAAGAATGGTAGACAAAGAAATGCTCACGGCAATCGCAGAATTGCTGGACGAGAAACTGGAGGAGAAACTGGAACAGAAATTGGAGGAAAAGCTGGAGGAGAAACTAGACCAAAAGCTTGATCAGAAGCTGGATGAAAAACTGGACCAGAAGCTGCAGCCTGTTTACGACAGACTAGACAGGTTAGAATCAGATATGAAATATGTCAGAGTGGTGCAGCTTGAGAATCATATAATTCCCCGCCTCAATACGATAGAGGCATGTTATGTGGATACTGCAAAAAGATATGTAGAACGGACAGAGCAGATAGATGCTATGTGCGCAGACATAAAGGTTCTGCAAAGCGTTGTTTTAGACCACAGCCAGAAATTGAGCAGGATATCAGTTTAGCCATGAAAAAAAGGTGTAAAAAGGATTCGAATCCTATTGACATATCAAATTTCTTATGCTAGACTAACTCATGTGTGAAAGCACAGAACAACCAAGCAGAGTATTTACTCTCACCTTGCAACAATTGTGTTCGCAAGCGTTCATAGCTTAAACTCCACAGTCTTTGAGGCGTATGGGAGTTGTTTTAAAGCGTTTATGATTGGTGGATAGCTGTGCTGTCCACCTTTTAAATTTTGTATATTCTTATGGAGGGTAAAACGATTAGCGACTTATTTATCAACGAACAGATCAGAGACAGAGAAGTACGTGTGATCGGCGTAGATGGGGAACAGCTTGGCGTCATGCCGACAAGAGAAGCGATGAAGCTGGCAGAAGAGGCAGGGGTGGATTTGGTCAAAATTGCCCCCACAGCGAAGCCGCCTGTCTGCAAGATTGTGGACTATGGAAAGTTCAAGTATGAGCAGACCAGAAGAGAGAAGGAAGCCAGGAAGAAGCAGAAGATTGTGGAAGTCAAGGAAATCCGCTTGTCTCCTAATATTGATACCAATGATTTGAATACAAAGGTAAACTCTGCCCGCAAATTTATCAGTAAGGGAGACCGGGTTAAGGTGACACTGCGTTTCCGCGGCCGTGAGATGGCTCATATGAATACCAGCAAACATATCTTGGATGATTTTGCACAGGCACTTTCCGATATTGCCGTGATGGATAAACCGCCGAAGGTGGAAGGCAGAAGTATGACTATGTTTTTAGCTGAGAAGCGATAAGCGGCCCAGTTAAGATAAATGATATCTGGAATCGATATCTCAACATATTAAAAATACAGGAGGAATTTTGAAATGCCGAAAATGAAAACAAGCAGATCTGCTGCGAAACGTTTTAAAGTGACTGGAACAGGTAAATTAAAGAGAAATAAAGCGTATAAACGCCATATCTTGACCAAGAAAACGACCAAGAACAAGAGAAATCTCAGAAAACCTGCGATAACAGACAAGACGAATGTTAAGAATATGAAGAAGATTTTACCTTATGTTTAAAATGTCCGGTATGTGGACAGGCAGGATGTAAGAGCATTGTTAATTTAGGAGGAAAAAGACATGGCAAGAGTAAAAGGCGGTATGAACGCCAAAAAGAAACATAACAGGGTATTAAAACTTGCGAAAGGCTACAGAGGCGCAAGATCCAAACAGTATAGAGTGGCAAAACAGTCTGTCATGAGAGCACTGGCATCATCTTATGCTGGCAGAAAAGAGAGAAAGCGTCAGTTCAGACAGCTGTGGATTGCACGTATCAATGCGGCAGCCAGAATGAACGGTCTGTCCTACAGCAGATTTATGTACGGCTTAAAGAGCGCTGGTATAGATATGAACAGAAAGATGCTTGCTGAGATGGCGGTCAACGATGCGCAGGGTTTTGCATCCTTGGCTGAGCTTGCAAAGGCAAACTTAAAATAGTCGTAGAAATACAGGACATGGTGACAAACCGTGTCCTTTTTTACGCGGGCAATGAGCAGAGCGGAGATGCTTGCATTTCCATTCTGCGACTGCCGCGATAACTAGAGATAGAACTGCAGTCGAAGGGGATTTACCTGCCCTCAGAATATTTGATTTGGAGGTATGATATGGGTGTATTATCAGGCTTAGAGCCACAGAGTGTGTTTTCCTTTTTTGAAGAAATCTGCCGGATACCGCATGGGTCAGGAAATGTAGGGGCAATCAGTGATTATCTGAAACAGTTTGCCGATAAGCGGAATCTGTTCTGTATCCAGGATGAGCTCAAAAATATCATTATCATAAAAGAGGCATCTGCAGGATGGGAGGAAGAAGAACCTTATATTCTGCAGGCGCATATGGATATGGTGGCTGTCAAAGAGCCGGGAGCTGCGATCGATATGACAAGAGAGGGGCTTAAGCTTAAGGCGGCGGATGGCAGAATCTATGCGGAAGGGACAAGTCTTGGCGGTGATGACGGGATTGGTGTTGCTTACTGTCTTGCGCTTTTGGATGCGGGGATTGTCCTGCCTCGTTTGGAAGTGGTTCTGACAGTGGATGAGGAGACCGGTATGGAAGGTGCTACCGGTATTGATCTGTCCATGTTGCGGGGACGGCGTATGATCAATCTGGACCAGGAGGAGGAAGGCATCTTTATCACCAGCTGTGCCGGCGGTGCTCGGGTTGATGTGGTGATACCGCTGGAGCAGGAAGGGGAAGCTTCCTGGACAGAGGATATGAAGCTGGTGGAAGTGAAAGTGACAGGACTTCTGGGCGGACATTCCGGTATGGAAATCAATAAGGGCAGAGGAAATGCAAACTGCCTTCTGGGAGAGATTCTGCGGGCGGCCGGAGAAAAGATTACGCTTCGACTGGTGGATATGCAGGGCGGTGTGGCAGACAATGCCATTGCCAAAGAGGCGGCAGCGGTATTGGCCGTGAAAGAGGCAGAGATTACCCAGCTGGAAGCAGTGGTTACAGGGGAGAGGGACAGAATAAAGCGGTCCTTACAAAACACGGATTCTGATATGGACGCAGGATGCCTCATGCTTCCCGGGAAGGATAGATTCTTTACGAAAGAAAGTGTACAGCGGGCCTTGGAGTGTCTGGGAGCACTTCCAAACGGCGTGACAGCCATGAGCAGGGATGTTGAAGGATTGGTGGAGACATCATTGAATCTGGGTGTTTTGGCACTGTCAAAAGAGGGACTGCGGTTACAGTATGCTGTCAGAAGTTCCGTTGACAGCAGAAAGGAGGCGCTCTGTGAACAGATGACAAAAACAGCGCAGGAGGCTGGAGCAAAGGTATCTGTCCGGGGATGTTATCCGGGGTGGGCTTACCGGAAGGAGTCTCCGCTTCGGGCGAAGATGGTACGGATTTATGAGGACATATATGGACAAAGTCCCGTTTTGGAGGCAATCCATGCGGGATTGGAGTGTGGCATTTTATCCGGCAAGATAGAGGGGCTTGACTGTGTCTGCATTGGGCCGAATCTTTACGATGTACACACGGCACAGGAACAGATGGACATTGCCTCTGTGGGGCGTGTATGGGAATACCTGCTGGCAGTCCTGACGAACAGGACCTGAAAATTCAGAAAAAATAAAATTTTTCGACACCTGTTGACATCTTTTCTATTACATCGTAGAGTAGTAATGGTAAAGAAAAGAAGTATCTTGCCAGGGTGAGATACGGCCAAAGAAATTCATTGAGTCAGGGTGATAAACGATCATGAAGGATGCATTGACAGGGTTAGACCGTTATGAGGTCTTTCTGGAAAAACTGCAAAAGGAACTAGATCAGATTGGCGATGATGAAATCGTAATCATCTATACGGATATCAAGCATTTTAAATATATCAACGATACCTACGGTTATAAAGTGGGCGATTCTCTGCTCAAGGAGTTTGTAGCGGAGTTTACAAAGAATAATGATGTGCTGATAGGTGCGTCGAGAGTCTATTCAGATAATTTTGTGACTGCCAATCGTATTTGCGCAGACAGTTACACCCACAATGAATTTTGTGATATCATCAAGCGGCTGAATCATGATTGGGAAACCAAATTTCGGGAAAAGTATCTTAACAGCCGTCTGCAGTTTTGTACAGGCATCAGCTTTGTGAATAAGAAGAGCAGAAGCCTTGATGCGGAGACCGCGGTGTCTAATGCCAATCTGGCCAGAAAAGTGGCCAAGGAGATGGAGGATAGCTGCTGTGTGCTCTTTGATCAGAGTATGATGGAGGGAATTAAACGGGAAGTGGAGATTACTTCCTGTATTCCCAAGGCTCTGGCAGACAGGGAGTTTAAGATCTTCTTCCAGCCCAAGATTGAGACGGATACAATGAGTCTGATGGGAGCGGAGGCTTTGCTGCGCTGGCAGAAACCTGATGGCAGTTTAATCTATCCGGATGAGTTCATTCCCTTTATTGAGCGCAGCGGACAGATTGTTGAGGTGGATTATTATGTCTACCGGGAAGTATTCCGATTCCTGGCAGAACGTATCAAGAATGGAAAAAGGGTAGTGCCCATTTCTTTGAACGTGTCCCGGATACACTTGAATCAGATGCATATTTTGGAGTATGTAGAGAAGTTGTTTGAGGAATATCAGATACCGCATTCGATGGTGGAATTTGAGTTGACGGAGAGTATATATCTGGATAATACGGAAAGGGTACTGGAATTGATTAGAGGTTTACATAAGATCGGAACTAAAGTATCCTTGGATGACTTCGGTTCTGGCTATTCCTCTTTAAACCTGCTCAGTAAATTGCCAATCGATATCATCAAACTGGATAAAGTGTTTTTAAGTGAAGGAAATCTGCAGGAGAGCGATAAGGTCATTATTTCCTGTGTGGTAGATATGGCCAAGAAGCTGCAGATCACGTCTCTTTGTGAGGGCGTGGAGACGGTGGAACAGAGCAATTATCTCAAGGAAGTGGGATGCCAGGTGCAGCAGGGCTTCTATTTCTCACGGCCGATTCCACAGGAAGTATTCGAGAAATTTATTGATGAGAGCCTATAGAGCATGAAAAGGAAAAAAGCAAAGAAAAAGGAAAAATTTTAGAATAGGGCTTGCTTTTTCTCACGGAATTGGTTATAATAACAATTGCGTTTCGGGATGTGGCTCAGGTGGTAGAGCGCTACTTTAGGGAAGTAGAGGTCGCAAGTTCAAGTCTTGTCATTCCGATCATAGATACTCCGCAGACAGTGTAAACGATTGGCTGCGGAGCTTTTCATTTCAGCCGGGACTGTATCGACAGATGTGCGGCGGCTGGCTGATGTGGTGGTTCGGGGATAGCTTTCAAACAGGCAGAGGAATTTGCGCATGATAGACAAAGAGAATTTTCATCCACTCAACTATATTAAGAAAGAAGAGTATTCCGGCAGCATGGAGGGGATGCGGTATCTGCTAAAAAAGGAAAAGAGTGGAGAAGAGGATGTGATTCGAGTCACGGTCTGGCCGGAACCTCTGGGATTTGGACGTACACCGGAAGAGAAAAAGACATCTGTGGAGGTGCCGCTGACGAAGGAAGGTGTAGAACAGGCGGCAGACTGGCTCAATGAACAGTATGAGAGCAGGAAAGCATATTGGTTAGAAAATCAAAAAAGGGCATGGACAAAGATAGCAGAGGGAAGATAACAGAGGGAAGATAACAGATTGGTATCAGGGATAGATTTGTTTTCCTGCACACCCGTTATGGAAATGTATGAGACGTTTGTAATTTTTCACAAGATTTACATAAATATTTGTTCATAATGTGGAAAATGTAGAAAAAAGTTGCAATCATCGCATTATTCGGTATATAATGTAAAAAATAAGTTGACATAAAGCTAATTACAAAAGAGAGGAGCTAGTTGTTTGGAGGTGGCGATATGGCAGCACTGAATTTGAATGCATTATTTTTTAATCACGAAATTTCTTTTTGCAAAGTTTATAATGTAGAGAGCAAAGATAAATTGGAAAAACTTTTTGTGTCCAATCGTATTTCTTTTTTTATAGAGTGGCAGGAACAGCGGTTGTGGGATCGTTTTTTTGGAAGCAGTGATGCGTGTAAGAATGTATTTACCATACATATTAATGAGGCGGACAGTATGCTTGCCAGAGATCTTGTGGAGGGCATTGATTCTGTGCAGATTGCTTCTGCGTAAATATGGTTATATTTTTTTGTTTGGATGATAGAAGGATAATTGTCTAAAACAGATTAGATATGTTACAATGACTCTGGGAACTTTCCAGAGTTTTTTGTTGGCATAAGGATGTCTTGTTTGGCCGGGCATCTGTTGTGATGTATGAGAGCAGGGAGTGAAATGAAAAGCGGGATGGAACATAAAAAGGAAAAGCGAAAGAGTAGTTTATGTGAAGTATCTAAGAAATGCGGCGGATGCCAGTATATTGATATACCTTACGAAGAGCAGCTTGGCAGAAAACAAAAGCAGGTGGAGACGCTTCTTAAGGGATTTGGCAAAGTAAAGCCTATGATTGGAATGGAGCAGCCTGCACACTACCGCAATAAGGTACATGCGGTTTTTGACTTTCAGAAGGGCAGGGGCATCGTGTCAGGGATATATCAGGAGCGGTCCCATAATGTTGTGCCGGTGGAAAATTGCCTGATAGAGGATAAAAAGGCGGATGAGATTATTTTAACAATCCGTGAACTGGCAAAATCTTTTAAGATAAAAGCTTATGACGAGGATACAGGATTCGGTCTTTTGCGGCACGTGCTTGTTCGTGTTGGACATGCTACGGGGCAGATTATGGTGGTTTTAGTGCTGGCGTCTCCTATCCTGCCATCTAAGAAAAGCTTTGTTTCTGAGTTATGTAAACTTCATCCGGAGATTACCACGATTGTACTGAATGTGAATCATAAGCGTACAAGCATGGTACTGGGTGACAAGGAACAGGTGATCTACGGGAAAGGTTATATAGAAGATATCCTTTGTGAAAAAACCTTCAGGATATCGCCCAAATCCTTCTACCAGGTCAATGCAGTACAGACGGAAGTACTTTATCGTAAGGCGGTAGAATACGCCCGGCTGACCGGTCAGGAGACGGTAGTGGATGCGTATTGCGGCATCGGTACGATCGCTTTGACGGCAGCCCAAAAGGCAGGAAAGGTCATTGGCGTGGAACTTAACGCAGATGCGGTGCGGGATGCTGTGACAAATGCGAGACGCAATCAGATTAAGAATGTGGACTTCTATCAGAATGATGCAGGAAGATTTATGAGACAGCTTGCAGAGGCGGATGAGAAAGTGGACGTGGTCTTTATGGATCCGCCCAGAAACGGCAGTACGGAGGAATTTATGGATTCGGTGCTGCAATTGCATCCTGCCAGACTGATCTATATTTCCTGTAATCCGGAGACGTTGGCCAGAGATTTGCAGTATCTGACGGGCAGACATTCGGAGGATAAAAGGTCCAATAAAGGGGCTGCTGGGGTAAAAGAGCAGAGACGGCAGGATAGAAGTCTGCGGGAAAAGGCAGGCCGGGGAAAGTATGTGGTGGAAGAGATTACCCCGGTGGATATGTTCCCTTTCACGGCGAATGTGGAGGTAGTCGTAAAGCTGCAGTATAATCCTCCAAAAGCCGGGATGGGAAAAGGGAAGAATCAGCCATAAGGAAGAAATTGGCAATTTTTGATATTTTGCACAAAAACAGAAGTTAGCATTTACTAACTCCTGTTTAATGTGATGAAAAAAATGTGGATGATAAAATTGGCATTGACAAAGACCATTTAAAGTCATATTATAATACGTGGTTAGCTAATACTAACCCAATATGCAACACATTGGGTTAGTGAAAACTAATACATATGACAAAGAGGATAATAGATAGCAAAAATCTATGCATTGCAGGGCAGAATTTGAAATTCTGCCTGTATTCCTCAAAGTAGAATGGAGGAGTAAAGGATGCCGCTTACACTGGCACAAGCAGGAGAGGAAAACATTATCAGGAAAATCGGGGGAAAGCAGGAGGTAAAGGCACATTTAGAGAACCTCGGTTTTGTTGTGGGAGGAAGGGTCACGGTGATCAACGCTATTGGCGGCAATGTCATTGTGAATGTGAAGGACTCCCGCATCGCGGTCAGCAAAGAGATGGCGCAGAAGATCTTTGTGTGAGAAGAAGTTGAGCGTATATTTTAAGAAATGAGGAGGAAGAAAGCAATGAAAACGCTGAAAGAATCGAAAGTGGGCGACACCGTCCGGGTTGTGAAACTACACGGAGAGGGAGCAGTCAAGCGGCGGCTTATGGACATGGGGCTGACGAAGGGGGTGGATGTGCAGATTCGCAAGGTGGCGCCTTTGGGAGACCCCATTGAAGTGACCGTCCGCGGTTATGAACTTTCCATCAGGAAGGCGGATGCGGAAATGATTGAGGTGGATATGTGAGGTTTATAGAACCAGGGGGATGTCCCCTTTTATTTCTGATTAACAGTTAGTTATAACTAATAAGAAGGAGATGAGGAATTATGAATATGCGAATTGCGCTTGCTGGTAATCCAAACAGCGGAAAGACTACATTGTTTAATGCCCTGACGGGTTCCAACCAGTTTGTGGGGAACTGGCCGGGAGTTACCGTGGAGAAGAAAGAAGGAAAGCTAAAGAGGCATGATGGCGTGACCATAACTGACCTTCCAGGAATCTATTCTCTGTCCCCCTATACACTGGAGGAAGTGGTGGCGAGAAACTATCTGCTCGGTGAGCGTCCCGATGCAATCCTGAATCTTATTGACGGCACTAATTTAGAGAGGAACCTATATCTGACCACCCAGCTTACGGAACTTGGAATCCCTGTGGTGGCTGCCGTCAATATGATGGATGTGGTGGAGAAAAACGGCGACAAGATTAACACCGGAGAGTTGTCCAGGGCTTTGGGATGTAGAGTGGTAGAGATTTCCGCCCTCAAAGGAAAGGGTATCATGGAGGCGGCGGAGGCGGCAATTGACGCGGCAGGAAACGGAAGGACTGTTCCCAGGCACACTTTTTCGGGAACGGTGGAACATGCCCTTGCCCATATCGAGGAGGCGGCGGTACATGGACTGCCGGAGGAACAGCAACGGTGGTATGCCGTTAAGCTGTTTGAGCGGGATGACAAGGTATTAGAACAATTGCAGCTGGACGCGTCGGTCCGAACCCATATAGAAATGGATATCAAAGCAGTTGAGGAGGAGATGGATGACGATGCGGAGTCCATCATTACCAACGAGCGGTATCTTTATATCGGCAGTATTATCAAAGGATGCCTGAAGAAAAAATCCGCAGGAAAGCTGACCAGTTCCGATAAGATTGACAGGATAGTAACGAACCGTTTTCTGGGACTTCCGATTTTTGCGGCAATCATGTTCCTGGTGTATTATCTATCCATGGTGACGGTAGGCGCCTCTGCCACGGACTGGGCAAATGACGGTCTGTTCGGCGATGGGTTTCATCTGTTTGGCATCGGTTCTTCCGCTTATGGAGAGGCCGCAGAGGCATATGGAGAGGCGGCGTTGATTGTGGATGGTTACGACGTCTATGTGGAAGAAAACGGCAAGGCTCCTACAGGCGGTTTCCCTTATGAAGTAACGGATGATGAGACGCTGGAAGTGACGGTGGAAACGGCATCGCCTGCAGATTACGAGAGGGCGCTTGCCGTGATGGAAGAGTATGGCGCTGAGCCTGACCCGGCAGCTTATGGGGTATGGGTTCCCGGGATTCCGGTTCTTGTAGGCAATGCACTGGAAGGCGTGGGCACGGCAGAGTGGCTTGCAGGGTTAATCAACGACGGTATTGTAGCCGGTGTGGGTGCGGTGCTTGGCTTTGTGCCGCAGATGCTTGTTCTGTTCCTGCTCCTTGCCTTTTTGGAGGCATGCGGTTATATGGCGCGTATCGCATTTGTGCTGGACCGTATCTTCCGCAAGTTCGGCCTGTCCGGCAAGTCCTTTATTCCAATGCTCATCGGTACTGGCTGCGGCATTCCGGGTATTATGGCTTCCAGGACGATTGAGAACGAGCGTGACCGCCGCATGACGATTATGACCACCACATTTATTCCCTGCGGTGCAAAAGTGCCTTTTATCTCCATGATTGCGGGAGCGGTCTTCGGCGGCTCTGCCTGGGTGGCAACAAGCGCTTACTTTGTGGGTATGGCGGCAATCATTCTTTCCGGTATCATCTTAAAGAAGACGAAGATGTTTTCCGGTGACCCGGCTCCTTTCGTCATGGAGCTTCCGGCTTACCATATGCCGACGGCAGGCAATGTGCTGCGCTCTATGTGGGAACGGGGGTGGTCCTTCATCAAGAAGGCCGGTACGATTATTTTGCTTTCCACGATGGTTATCTGGTTTACGACTTACTTTGGATTTACTGCGGATGGATTCCGTATGCTGGGTGAGGAAGAGATGGACCAGTCGCTCCTTGCGGCGGTGGGCGGCGCGATTGCATGGATTTTCATCCCCCTTGGCTGGGGGAACTGGCAGGCGGCGGTGGCTTCCATCACAGGCCTTGTGGCAAAGGAAAACATCGTTGGCACAATGGGAATCTTTTATCCCGGCGGATGGCCTGAGATTGGTGCGAATTTCAGTATGGCTGCGGGATATTCTTTCCTGGTATTTAACCTTCTGTGTGCGCCCTGCTTTGCGGCCATCGGCGCCATGAAACGGGAGATGAATAGTGCAAAATGGACTTGGTTCGCAATCGGTTACCAGTGCGGGTTGGCTTATGCGGCGGCACTGGTGGTTTACCAGATTGGTTCGGCATTTTCCGGAAATGTGCATGTCACCGGCCTGTTTGCAGCTGTCGTCATCCTTGGCGGAATGGTTTATATGCTGTGCAGGCCCTATAAAGAGGCGACGAAGCTGACCACTGACATGAAGTTGAAAATAACAAAATCATCCTGTGGATGGGGGTGTGCAGGCTGTGCTATGAACGGCGCCTGCCATCCGAGAGAGTAAGAACAGCGTTCTAGTCACGTTCTAAAATAGACAGGATACATTTTTTCATTGCCTCATAGCTCTCAGGGGTAATATCATGCTCCATTTTACAGGCGTCGCTTGCCGCAACTTTGGGGTCAACGCCCAGGTAGACCAGCCAGTCCGTCAGCAGGGTATGGCGCTCGTAGACATTCTCTGCGATTTTTCGCCCATCCTCTGTCAAATGAAGGTATCCTTCCTCCGAAACGGTGATGTATCCTCGGCCCTTCAGATTTTTCACGGCGACGCTCACGCTTGGCTTGGAATAATGCAGTTCTGTTGCCACATCGATAGAGCGCACTGCCGAGAGACGCTTGCTTAGAATCAATATGGTTTCAAGGTAATCCTCAAGGGATTCCTCGGCTTTGTGCTGGATATAACTCATGGTATGCTTATGCTCCTTTCGAAATTACCTAGTTTATCCTAACACTTTAGGAAAAGAGACGCAAGGTATGCGGGCAAAAATCAAGTAAAGCTCGATTACAAAGCGGTTTTGAGAGCTTGGATAAGAGGCGGCATTCCTTATATGATAAAAAGGCGGAATCTTTCGATTCCGCCTCCGCTTTGTATGTATATGCTATCTCATTAATTCGAACTGTTTTACCAGCTGATCTAACATGGTTGCCTGTGCAGATAACTCTTCGCTGGTAGCAGAAGCTTCCTCGGCGGTTGCCGCATTGCTTTCCACAACGCTGGATATCTGATTCACACCTATCTCAGCCTGACGCATTGCCTCGGACTGTTCCTCCATCATATCTTTCAGATTTCTGGAGAACTCAGCAATCTGTTTGATACCATCCACAACGGATTCAATAGAACTTGCCGCCTGATTTGCCACGCTGTTTCCTTTGGAAACCTCACGGATGGATGCCTCAATCAAATCTCTGGTGTCCACAGCAGCCTTGGCACTCTGGTCAGCCAGTTCTCTGATCTGATTCGCTACAACAGCGAAACCACGGCCGGATTCACCAGCACGGGCAGCCTCGATGGAAGCATTCAAGGAAAGCAGGTTTGTCTGATCGGCGATGGATTCGATTTCGGAAATAATATCTCCGATCTTAGTGGAAGAATCATTGATTCTCTCCATAGCGGTCATCATGGTATCCATCTGCTGTCTGCTTGCATCAGCTTCATCCGCATATTTCTGTGCCTTATCATAAGTTTCTTCTGCACTTTCAGAACCTGTCTCCATGGTGGTGGTAATACCGGAAATAGCTGCGTGCAGTTCCGCTACCGCATTGGCCTGGTCTGTAGCACCTTCTGCAAGAGACTGAGATGCCGTAGCCAGTTCCTCAGAACCGGCGGATACTTGGTTGGCAGCCTCGCCGATGGACAATAAAGTTTCGGTCATCTGATCTCTCAAGCCGCGCATGGATTCGTACATTCTATGGAAGTCACCGGTATAGTGATCCGGGATTTTGGATTTCACGGTGTAATTTCCGTTGGCCATTTCGCCAAGTACTTCACCGATATCAGTGATAATAGCTTCCAGATTATCCGCCATGGTTCTGGCGTCATTTCCCATAACCTCTATCTCGTCACCGGTTTCAATTACAGGGAACGGTGTTGTCAAATCTCCGCCGGAGAATGTCTCGAGACGATTGCCCAATTCTTTTAACGGTTCGGAAATACTTCTGGAAATCTGTTTTCCAATCTTGGTGGATAATACCATGGCAAAAGCAATGACCAAAACGATGGCAACCACAAGAACCCATTCGATAATCATCAACGTTGTTGCCAAACTGTTTCCTTGTTCTACCTTTACCTCTAAGAGTTCACCCAACTTATCGTAGATGCTAGTGTATTTGCCTGCCAGCTGTGTGAGAGCCAGTTCCTGCGCCTGTCTGCAAAGCTCACGGTCTGTGTTAGCGCCCAGCGCCATGATTTCTGCATCCAGTGTCCAGTAGGCATCCAGTTCTGATTGGATGGCATCATAGGTTACACGGCCGTCTTCAGATACCACGGTCTTTTCTACATCTGCAAAATACTGTTTGAATAAAGCGATGGAGTCCTCATGCTGCTTTACGACAGTATTGATGGCATCTTCATCATCATAACCGATTGCGGCGCGCAGGGAGGAACGTATGTCGGCAAATTCAAACATTGCCTTGCCGATATCGCCCTGTGCAAAACCAAAATTATGTAATGCGTAAGAATAACGTGCGGTGATGAAAATTAGGGCGATTACCCCTAAAACCGCCGCTATTGCAGTGATGACTGACACTTTGAGAATGGAACCGGTCAGTTTTTTTTCAATGGATACTTTGTTCTCAGTGTTTTGTGGTTTTTTTTCTTTGCTCATTATCAGAAATTGTCCCCCTTGTTATATAGCCTATAGCCTATATTTAATCGCAGTCGAAATAGCGGCTGAGGTTATTGTTTACTTGCAGCATACTGGGAAATCATTTCCAAAGACGTGAACCACACACATTAAGCATTAGAATCTTACAGAAATTTAAATGATTCAAAGATTGGATATATATCGGGTTGCACGTAACTTCAAGCTGTACTTACAATAGCTATGAGCCACTATTGACTTGTTGTTTCTCATTATACTTCTTTTTCTAAAAAATACAATACTTTTGCGAAATTTTTGTTGTCTGCATTCATGATCGGGATTTGGGAAACAAACGATTAATAGATATACAATTATCATGGAATAGCATATGAAACAAGACAGACAGGCTTGACAATAATTGGATGATAAGATAAAGTAGCCATATGAAGAATTATATAAATTGAAGATTTAGATTACAAAATAGGAGAAAAAGGATTATGAAACGAGAGACATTCCAATCCCGTCTGGGGTTTTTGTTGGTCAGTGCCGGCTGTGCGATCGGCATCGGCAATGTATGGAGATTTCCCTATGTGGTGGGAGAAAACGGCGGCGGTTACTTTGTCCTGTTCTATCTGTTGTTCCTGCTCTGTATGGGAGTGCCCGTTCTGACCATGGAGTTTGCCGTAGGAAGGGCAAGCAGAAAGAGCGCGGTGCTGGGGTATAAAGCTTTGGAAAAACCTGGCAGCAAATGGCATATACACGGGTGGTTCTGCATGATCGGATGCTGTCTGTTGATGATGTACTATACCACGGTTTCGGGCTGGATGGTGGGTTACTTCTTTAAGTTCCTTACAGGTACATTCCAGGCCGGCATGGATGTGGATGCGGCAGGCCGTGTGTTTTCCGAACTTCTGGCTTCCCCTTTGGAGATGGGAGGCTGGATGCTTGCGGTGGTGATTCTGGGATTCTTAGTCTGCAGCTTTGGACTGCAGAAAGGATTGGAGAGAATCAGTAAGTATATGATGGCGGCACTTCTCATTCTGATCATGGTACTTGGTGTGCACAGCCTGATGCTGCCGGGAGCGGGAGAAGGGCTTTCTTTTTATCTGATGCCGAATCTTGACAATGTGGCGCAAAGAGGTTTGGGCACCGTGATCACCGAGGCCATGAACCAGGCGTTTTTCACCTTAAGTCTTGGTGTGGGAGCAATGGAGATTTTCGGGAGCTATATGAATAAGGAGAATACTCTGGCGGGAGAGGCAGTGAGAATCTGCGGGCTGGATACTTTTGTGGCACTTATGTCCGGTCTTATTATTTTTCCAGCCTGCTTCTCTTTCGGGGTTAAGCCGGATGCCGGTCCGTCGCTTATTTTTGTGACGCTGCCCAATGTGTTTGTCAATATGTCCGGCGGGCGGTTATGGGGATCTTTATTCTTCCTGTTTATGACCTTTGCCAGTTTTTCTACTGTGCTTGCAGTATTTGAGAATCTGCTTTCATTCTGCATAGATACCTTTGGCTGGGAGCGAAAGAAGGCGGCTCTGATTGACGGTATCGTTATCGCAGTTGCGAGCCTTCCCTGTGTGCTGGGTTATAATGTATGGAGCGCCGTACATATTATAGGAGGCAGAGATGTTCTGGACAGCGAGGATTTCCTGGTCAGCAACCTTCTTCTACCGATTGGCTCCCTGGTGTATTTGTTGTTCTGTGTTACCCGCTGGGGCTGGGGATTTGACAAATATTTTGAGGAAGCCAACACAGGAGGCGGCATCAAGCTGAAAAAGTGGCTGAAACCCTATTTCCAGATTGTACTGCCTGTGCTGATTTTGATTTTACTGATACAAGGATTGCTGTAGCTGCATGATGAGGAGGCGGGACATGAGTAATACGAACAGTACGAAATTGGCGTTGGAAACATCTCTGAAGAAGCTTCTTATGACAAAATCTTTGGACAAAATTACAATCAATGATCTCACAACGGAATGCGGTATCAGCCGGATGGCCTTTTACTATCATTTCAGGGATATTTATGATCTGGTAGAATGGATTTGCGTGGAGGATGGCAGAAAGGCTCTGCAGGGCAAGAAGACTTACGATACCTGGCAGGAGGGCATGTGTCAGATTTTTGAGGCGGTCATAGAGAATAAGGCTTTTATTCAAAACGTGTACCGCAGTATCAGCAGGGAGAAGATTGAGAGCTATCTCTATAAACTTACCTATAGTCTGCTGTCGGATGTGGTGGAAGAGAAGTGCGCAGGGCATGAACTGGCCCAGGAGAACAAGGCATTTATTGCAGAATTTTATA
>CAJUFU010000009.1:0-26979 GCA_910585555.1 uncultured Lachnospiraceae bacterium | reverse complement strand
GGGTTCGTGGGCATAATGCTTGATTGGATTGAGCGCGGTATGAAGCAGGATTATGAGGAGATTGTGCAGAAAATGAGCATTATGCTGCACGGTAATATTGCCCGGTCAATTCATAATTTTGAAGACAAGTGAAGAAGCTTAACAAAAAGGGCCGAATGATAAGTTTTTTATCATAGGGCCCTTTTTGTAAATTGGAATGCATAAAAAAAGTGTTTATGATAACCATAACAAGTCAAGAAAACATATGGCGGCGGAGTTTGATTATAAGATTTCGCCGGTTAATCTCAAGAAAGGTGGAACTTATTATGGCAGACAAGAGAAGTATCGGACTGGGCGTAGCGGCAGTGGCAGCGGCAGGTGCAGGTGTGGCACTGGCGGCGAAGAATCATAAACAGGCAGATGAAAGAAAGGCGCAGGGAACGGGCAAAAGCATCAAAGAAAAAGTACACAGCGCAGGAAAGAATCATGTGAAAAAGACATCCTACACGGATTTAGAGTATCGAAACACGGAGCTTGGCAGATTTGATAAGAACAGTAAGGGCATCTATTATACCAATGGTAACTATGAGGCTTTTGCAAGGCCCCGGAAACCGGAAGGTGTGGAGGAGAAGAACGCTTATATCGTTGGCAGCGGCCTGGCCTCTTTGGCGGCGGCATGTTTCCTGGTGCGGGACGGACAGATGCCCGGCGATCATATTCATATTTTAGAGGCTATGGACATTGCAGGCGGCGCCTGTGACGGTATCTATGATTCTACCAGGGGTTATGTGATGCGCGGTGGCAGAGAGATGGAGAATCATTTCGAGTGCCTGTGGGATTTGTTCCGCAGCATTCCTTCTATAGAAACGCCGGGCGTATCTGTACTGGATGAATACTATTGGCTGAATAAAGAAGACCCCAACTACTCTCTGTGCAGGGCAACGAAAAACAGAGGGGAAGACGCTCATACGGATGGCAGGTTTAATCTGAGCCAGAAGGGCTGTATGGAGATTATGAAACTCTTTATGACGAAGGATGAAGATCTCTATGATAAGACCATCGAAGATGTGTTTGATGAGGAAGTGTTTGATTCTACGTTCTGGCTGTATTGGCGTACCATGTTTGCTTTCGAGAATTGGCACAGCGCATTGGAGATGAAGCTCTACTTCCAGCGGTTTATCCATCATATTGCCGGACTGCCGGATTTCAGCGCCTTGAAGTTTACCAAATATAATCAGTATGATTCCCTGATTCTGCCGATGCAGAAGTACTTGGAGGAAGCAGGTGTGGACTTCCAGTTCAACACGGAAGTGACCAATGTGATCTTTGGGTTCGAGGGAGATAAGAAAATTGCCAAAGCCATTGAATGTAAGGTTAAGGGTGTAGAGAAAGGAATTATGTTAACCGAGAATGACTTGGTGTTTGTGACCAACGGAAGCTGCACGGAGGGTACAATCTACGGCGATCAGAACCATGCGCCCAACGGGGATGCGGAAGTGCGAACCAGCGGCTGCTGGAGTCTCTGGAAGAATATTGCGAAGCAGGATCCTTCCTTCGGACGGCCGGAGAAATTCTGCTCCGATGTGGCCAAGACCAACTGGGAATCCGCCACTGTCACCACCTTGGATGATAAGATTCTTCCTTATATTACAAATATCTGCAAACGTGACCCTAAGAGCGGCAAGGTGGTCACAGGCGGTATCGTGAGCTGTCAGGATTCCGCATGGTTGCTTAGCTGGACGATTAACAGGCAGGGACAGTTCAAAGACCAGGATAAAGATCAGGTCTGCGTATGGGTGTATGGTCTCTTTACAGATGTGCCAGGTGATTATGTGAAGAAGCCTATGAAAGAATGTACCGGTAAAGAGATTACCGAAGAATGGCTCTACCATCTGGGCGTGCCGGAAGAGCAGATTGAAGAGCTGGCAGAGCACAGCGCTGTGTGCGTACCGACCATGATGCCTTATATCACTGCCTTCTTCATGCCAAGAACGGCAGGCGACCGTCCGGATGTGATTCCTGACGGCTGTGTAAACTTTGCTTTCTTAGGCCAGTTTGCGCAGACTCCCAGAGATACGGTCTTTACCACAGAGTATTCCGTAAGAACAGCGATGGAGGCGGTGTATGGCCTGTTGGGCGTAGACCGCGGCGTACCGGAAGTGTGGGGGAGTGTTTACGATATCAGAGAACTGCTTTCTAGCAGTGTGAAACTGATGGATGGCAAGTCTCCGCTTGAAATCAACTTAGGGCCGCTGAATCCCATGAAGAAACTTCTGCTTCATTTCATCAGTGGGACAGCGATTGAGAAAGTGATGCGCGATCAGGGTGTGATCAAAGAGGGAATGTAAGATACAAACTATACTATAGGGGTAGAGTTTTGCTGGAAAAGGGGAATAAAAACAGGCGGCGCTTGGATGCACCGCCTGTTTTTAACAATAAGCTTGCGCGAAGTGCGGCAGCGTTTGCTTGACTATTGCTTGGAGACGATACGCTCAATGACAGAGGTATTCGTCTCAAGTTCTTCTGCAATTTCTGAAATGGGTTTGCCTTTGGCCAGTTTTTTAAAGATTTGTTCTCTCAGGAGGTCCTCACGGCCTTCTTCAAAAGTGTGTTTCAAATGTTTCTTTTCGTCATATTCTGTTAAGAGCATATGCAGTATCACTCCTTTCTCTGCTAACAGGATATCAGTAAGAATCCCCATCTCGTAACGTCCTCCATTATAAAGTTTTTTGTGACTGAACGCAAGAAAATCTTAAAAGTATCGGACAAATAACAAACAAGAATCTTTTTATTTATATTGACAAACGGCAGAGAACTCTATAATATAGAGTATAATAAAACTTTGTATCTTGCGTGACACAAAATAGTTTATGCAAAAAATGTGGTGCAGAAAAGGAGGAAAACATGGACCAAAAGCTAGAAAGTGCGATCAATGACGTCGCACTGATTAAGAAAGTACTTGAGAAAACGCAGCGAGATTTTTCGAAAGTATCAGTTTACTTTATAGGAATCGGTATCCTGCATCTGACTGCATGGCTGTTGGAAGAAATATCTTATTTTATTAGAAACAGGTATGGATATGGATATTCGACGGCGTCTTCCTTTTGGTGGGGAGGGCGCATCCTGCTTATGGCCGGATATGGGGTTTTATTCTTTTATTTTATGAAGAAGGCTAAAATGACGGGAAATGAGATTTGCGAAAGTATGGTGAAAGTATGGATGGTGGTTTTGATTGGTTCTGGAATCTTAGGCTGGCTGTATATGGTGCTGCTTCCATCCGGCAATAGTGACAAGGTAACGGTACTGTGGCGGTGCAGAGAACTGATTGAAGTGCTCCCGGTCATTTTTGCATTGTTTATGACAGGAATTATGACGAGAAGAAGACCGGTTACCGTATTTACGGCAATATATAGTATATTCTATTTTGTGATGTTCGTGAGTATGAAAGAAGTGCCTTACGGAACCTGGGGTGGTGTGGGAACCTTGTCATCGGCCAGCGGTGTGTGTATGCAGTATTTAATGAGTATTGGCATGATTGTTCTGGGAATCTATCTGAAATGGAATAGGAAAGAGACAAGCATTTTAAAGGACTTTGAGGTTGATTATGGAAATAAATGCGATACCTGAGGTGTTTCAGAGTAAATTAAGGCTGGCGATTTTGTCTGCACTTCTGACAGGAACGAAAAATTTCAGAGAATTGAAATCGATTACGGAAGCTACGGATGGAAATCTTGGTGCCCAGTTAAAGAAGTTAGAGGAAGCCGGCTACATAGTAATCGAGAAAGCGTTTATAAATAGGAAACCACAGACTTCCTGCAGGATAACAGACTTTGGCAAGGCGCAGTTTAAAGAGTATGTAGAGATGTTGGAAGGAGTGTTGAGACAGGCGGATGCCTGACATGAAATAAGTCACCAGTCAGTCAACGATATGACTGACTGGTGACTTATGAATGGCATGACTGATCTAATACAATATTTCCTCAAAGGTCATAATACATCATAAACTCGGCCGGTGTAGGAATCTCTCCGGCTTTCTTTGCCTCGGCGCGTTTTCTTGCAATCCACACATCGATGAGACGCTCCGGAAATACCCCGTCTTTGGTCAGATAATCATGATCTTTTTCCAATGCATCCAGTGCTTCTTCTAAAGATTTCGGCAGTCCTTTGATCTTTTTCTGCTCTTCCGGAGAGAGGGTATAGAGGTTGAAATCGTAAGGCCCCCATCCGTTTGCGGCAGGGTCGATTTTTTTCTCGATGCCGTCTAGCCCGGCCATCAGAATAGCCGCGTAAGCATAGTAGGGATTGGCCGTGGCATCGGGATTTCGAAGTTCAAACCGTTTTGTCTCCGGGGATTTTGCATAAGCAGGAATGCGGATGACTGCACTGCGGTTGGATGTGGCATATCCCACGGTCACAGGCGCTTCAAACCCGGGCACCAGACGTTTGAAGGAGTTGGTGGAAGGGTTGGTGAAAGCACACAGGGATGCAATGTGGGAGAGCAGGCCGCCGATGAAATAGTGGGCGGTCTGGCTTAAGCCGGAATAGCCGTTCTCATCGTAGAAGACCGGTTTGCCGTCCTTGGTGAGCAGCATATGTACATGAAGGCCGCTTCCCGCTTCCTGATAGATGGGTTTGGGCAGGAAGGTAGCTGTCATGCCCTCCTGTGCTGCCATATTTTTGATAATATACTTGACGATCATGGTGTTGTCAGCCATGGCAGGCATATCTGCCAGTTCTACTTCCACTTCCATCTGGCCTGGTCCGCCTACTTCATGGTGGTGGTATTTGACCTTGATGCCCCAGTTTTCCATCTCCATACAGATACGGCTTCTCAAGTCGTATCCAACGTCCTGGGGCGCTGCAATATGATAACCGCCATGGGTTACTTCATAACCGTTGTTGCCAGGGGTATCCAGACGGCAGTTCCACTTAGCCTGTCTGGTGTCGATCTGGTAAGCACACTGTCTGGGTGAGACTTCATAGCGTGCGGAGTCGAACAGGTAGAATTCAAACTCCGGTCCGATGATCATATTGTCTGCAATGCCGGTCTTTTTCATATAGTCCATGGCACGAAGGCTTACATTTTTGGGATACTGATCGAAGGGGGTATTTTCACCCTTTCCGATGACACATACATTGCCGCACATGGTCAGTGTAGGCACTTTGGCAAAAGGATCCACATAAGCGGTATCCGGGTCAGGTAAGAATACCATATCGCTCTTCTCAACGGGAGCATACCCATAGTTGGAACCATCGAACCCGATACCATAGACGAAGACGTTATCATCGAACCGCTCCACCGGTATCGTGATATGGCGCCAGCGTCCGTCGATGTCTGTCATCTTAAAGTCGATCATGCGGATTTGCTGTTCTTCACATAGTTTTCTGATTGCTACACTCTTGTCCATAAACTTTCCCTTCTCCCTTTTCGGATTTTGTATATACGCTAATAGTATAACATAGGGAGCGGGAGAAGCGCATTATTTTTGTGTAACTTTTAAGAATCCTCCATCAGCCGCAGCCCTGCGGTGTCGGTTACGGGCAGGGAGAAGACGATGGACTTGGCCTTAGACTGCATACCGGCCTGCTCCATGACTGCTTTCATGATATCGTTTTTCTGCCCCTTTTTTGCCACGATAAAAATAATCTCTTTCTCGGAGGCAAGGGAGACACCCATAAATCTCTCGGCCTGCTCCATGCCGGTTCCCTTGGCATGGATTACCGTGCCGCCGTAGGCGCCGGCGCTTCTGGCTGCATCCATGGCAAGTTCCGTATATCCTTGGTTGGAGATTACCACGATAAGTTCATAGACTGTATCTTTCAAAACAGATTCCTCCTCTTTCTGGAAGTCTTGGTTTCCACACAAAAACTGCAGTGCACGCCTGCCGCCGATACTGCTTAGCGGGACCACGAAAGCGATGCCTTCACCGGGCGCGTCTATTTGGAGCTTCTGCCGGAGATTTTTCTTGGCGTTTACCCAGGCACTTTCTTCCAATACGTGGAACATAACTGCCTTTTCCGTGGACTCTAAGCCCAGATAATCCAGGATATCTCCGGAAGCCGTCCCATAGCCCAGGGTCACGAACATGACCTGCAGATGTTCCTCCTGATACAGGCGCAGATATTTCTTAAAGTGTTTTCTGTTGACGATTGTGGTCATCATACACAATTTTCCCATAGAATGCTACCTCTTCCCTATGTACTATAATTCAATAATATCCATATCTCCGTAGCGGTCGATGGATACATAACCGCCGGCTTCTCTGGAAAGACGGCTCTCCTTGATGCGGTAAATCATCCCCAGAGATTGAATCGTAATCAGGGGCGTCATGGCAACCATTGCCACCACACCGAAGGCGTCGGTGATAATATTGCCGCTTACCGCATTACATGCACCCATGGCAAAGGGCAGAAGAAAGGTTGCCGTCATGGGACCGGATGCCACACCGCCGGAGTCAAAGGCGATGGCGGTAAAGATTTTGGGCACGAAAAAGGTCAAAAGCAGGGCAATGGCGTATCCCGGGACAATGAACCAGGTAATGGGAATGCCCGTGAGCACGCGGGTCATGGCCAGGCCGATAGAGGTTGCAACACCCACGGACAGACTGATTTCCATAGCCTTGGCGGAAATAGCGCCGGAAGTGATTTCTTCTACCTGCTTGGTAAGGACAAACACGGCAGGTTCTGCCTGCACGATAAAATAACCGATGACCATACCGATCGGGATAATAATCCAGGCATAAGGCAGTCCGGCAATCACCTGTCCAAGGTAGTTTCCGGCAGGCATAAAGCCCACATTGACGCCGGTCAGGAAAAGTACCAGACCTACGTAAGTGTATACCAGACCGATCAGGATTTTAATCAGTGTCTTTTTCTTAATGTCTCGTGAGAGTAACTGAAATGCGCCGAAAAACGCCACAATAGGCAGGAGCGAAACGGCCATCTCACGCATATATACCGGGATTTCTCCGGCAAACAGCCGTCCCAATTGCACCGAGTCTGAAATCTCCGGGATTGCTTCGGACAGATATTCCGAGGAACCGGGATGATAGATCATGGCCAGAATCAGCACGGCAACAATGGGACCCACGGAACATAAAGAGACCAGACCAAAGCTGTCTTCTGCGGCATGGCTATCGTTACGGATGGCGGAAATACCGATACCGAAGGCCATGATAAAGGGAACTGTCATGGGGCCGGTGGTAACGCCGCCGGAGTCAAAGGCCACCGCCAGAAAATCCTTGGGCACAAAATATGCCAGAACAAAGGCAAGCGCATAAAAGATAAGCAGCATGGGCGCCAGAGGAATGCGAAGCAGCATACGAAGCAGGGCAAACACCAGAAAGAGCCCCACGCCTGCCGCCACCGCCAGGATTAACACCAGATTAGGGATGGAAGCGACCTGCTGAGCCAGTACCTGCAGATCAGGCTCGGAGATGGTGATGACAAATCCGAGTAAGAAGCTGATCAAAACCATGGCAAACAGATTTTTGGTCTTCGTCATGATAGTACCTACCCGCTCACCCATGCGCGTCATGGCCATCTCCGCACCGATGGAGAAGAATAACATACCCACGATCAGCATAACGGCTCCTAAGAGAAATTCCATCAGGATGTCCGGGGAAATAGGGGCGATGGTGAAACTTAAGAGCAGTACGATGAGAATAATGGGTAATACCGCGTGTAAGGTTTCTTTCGATTTTTCTATTAGTTTAGAGCGATTTTTAAACAAGGATGCCAACACCTTTCTATGTAAGATATTGATAAAATAGTTACACAATCCTCAAAAGAGAGTATACTTGTTACAATTATATCATAAAAAATCAGCAGCTTGCCATATTACGGTATTTTTAATTTTTTCTTAAGAATCGGGACAGCTGTAGAGGGCGGAGGAGAATATGACCAAAAGAGAAGAGGCACTTTGTTATGGAATGACCTTTCCGGATGTTTACCAGGATGCCCCGTTTCATGATGCAAACTGGGTATTGGTGCGGTATCGGAAGAATAGGAAGGCTTTTTTGTGGACTTATGAATATGAAGGAACCATGCGCATCAATATCAAGGTAGACCCTCAGTGGCGGGATTTCTGGCGGCAGACCTATGAGGCTGTGCTTCCAGGTTACCATCAGAACAAGGAGCACTGGAATACGGTGATTCTGGACGGGTCAATACCGGATGAAGATATCAAACGGATGATTGCGGAGAGTTATGATCTGATTGTGGGCAGCAAGAGGAAATCCGGAAGAAGATAAAATAGAGAAGTTATGTAAACTAAATATACAAAGTATGCTGAAAAAAGTACAAAGGATACTGTTTTGATTCAATGGATAGAGCGATATTGTTACAATAAAAAAGGGTAGCACATGGACAATGAGGAGGTAGGGCAGTTGAGGGAAACAAAAGCAGGACAGGGCAGATATATTCATGACAAAGAACACAGAGAACCATTCCAAGCCGGGACAAAAACAAAAAGAGAGAAAATACGTCTACATAAAAGTATTCTGACCAGACTTTGGTTTGGGGCAGCAGCTATCGGTATCGTGATTTCCATCGCAGTGGGCGCGGTCTCCTATGGGACTCTCAAGGAGAATCTTATGAGTCAGATTCAGGAGAATACTGTGGTCAATGCCAAGATTGCGGCGGCCAAGATCGACAGCGGGGCGTTTGCGAACATCAGCCAGGAGAGCGGTAAGGACGAGGCCTTTTTTGCAGTGCATGAGAATCTTTCTGATTTTTTGACCGATGATACGGTTTCTTATATCTATACGTTGCGTCTGGTGGAGGGCCACATGGAATTTGTGGTGGATGCGGACCCGGAAGAGCCGGGCGGCATCGGTGAGGAATACGAGGTGGAGCCGGAGGTGATAGCGGCATACCGAAGCGGTACGGCCATGGCTTTGGACGAGCCATATACGGATGCCTGGGGGATGCTTTACAGCGGCTATGCACCGATTAAGGATGACGCCGGTCAAACGGTGGGTATGGTGGCGGTAGACTGTTCGGTGGATACGGTGGAGGCGAAACTTGCACAACTGGTCAAAAAGATTCTGGTTACCTCCGGTTTTTGTCTGTTGGCCGCCATGGCGGGCGGTTTTGCACTGGCCTGTTATATCACCAGGAATCTGAACCGTATCAATGCCAAACTGTTGGAGCTTGTGGACAATGGCGGAGATCTCAGGCAGAAACTGGAGATTCATTCCGGGGATGAGATTCAGGCAATCGCCGACCATATTAACAGTCTTTTGGAGAAAATGCGCACCACCATTGCAGATACGGCGGGCGTCATCACCCATGTCAGCGATGGCTCCGGGGAAATCAGCAGACAAGTCACACAGATGAATGTAAAAACGAATACATTATCGGGAGATATTGTAGATATGAGCGCGGCCATGGAACAGACCAATGCTTCCGTAATCCAGGCCGTGGAGGAGATTGTGCATATCCGCAGTGAAATTATGGATATGTATGAGAAGACAAACGCTGGCAGGAACTTTGCGCAGGAGATAAACGACCGTGCCAGGGCGTTGCAGGATAAGGCCATAAAGACCAGAGAAGATACCAGAAAGAAAGCCGGTACGATCAGCACGGAAGTGACGAAAAAGGCAGAGAGCGCTTTGCAGATAGAAAAGATTCAGGAGTCTGCTAAGGGTATCATTGCCATTGCGGAACAGACCAATCTGTTATCCCTGAATGCCAGTATCGAGGCGGCCCGTGCCGGAGAAAACGGAAAGGGTTTTGCAGTCGTGGCGGATGAGATTGGTAAACTGGCGTCTACCAGCAAAAATACGGCGGAGCAGATTAATAAGGTGCTGGGCGATGTGATCAGGGCAGTGCAGGAACTGACCCAGTCCGCCAAAGATCTGGTGGATTATCTGGAACAGGATATCATGGAAGAGTATGATGAATTTGTCAGTACAGGCGAACATTATAGTGATGATGCGAAGAAGGTGCAGGAATTGGTGGGCGGTTTCCAGAAGAATGCCAGCACCTTACAGGGCGTTATGGACGATTTCAAGGAAATTACAGGACAGATTCAGCAGGCAATCGAACAGACCACCGGCAACATTGGAGATATTACGGTTATCATGCAGGATTTCCAGGGGCAGATGGAACAGATTGACGTTATGTCAACAGAGAATACCAGAAAGATTGTGGAGTTGAATCAGAATTTAAAAGAAAATTATGTATTTTAGTCTGACGATTGCCAAAAACCGGCATACTATACTATAAGTTGTGTTTGCATATGGAGGGAAATGGGATGCAGTTATTGTCAGGCTTGATGATTCCGTTTGTGGGGACTACGCTTGGTGCGGCGATGGTATTTTTTATGAGACGGGAGATGAATCGGAAGTTGGAGATGCTCCTGATGGGATTTGCCGCGGGCGTTATGATTGCTGCATCTGTCTGGTCCCTTCTTATTCCAGCCATTGATATGGCGGAAGAGCAGAAGCAGATTGCCTGGGTGCCGGCCACAGTAGGATTTGTGGGCGGAATCGCCTTTTTGCTGGTGCTGGATACCCTGATTCCCCATTGGCATTTGGAGCGTGATGAGCCGGAGGGGATGGAGAGTACGTTAAAAAAAACAACGATGCTTGTCCTGGCGGTGACACTGCACAATATTCCGGAAGGTATGTCTGTGGGGGTGACTTTTGCGGGAGCAATGATTGGAGATACAGGGATTACCATGGCCGGCGCCTTTGCCTTGGCGGTGGGCATTGCCATCCAGAACTTTCCGGAAGGGGCTATCATATCCATGCCTCTTCGCAGTGAGGGGGTTTCTCAAGGAAAGGCTTTTGTCTATGGCACCTTGTCGGGGGTGGTGGAGCCGATCGGTGCTTTTATCACGATTCTGCTGGCGGAACAGGTGGTGTCGGCGCTGCCCTATCTGCTTGCTTTTGCGGCCGGGGCCATGATTTATGTGGTGGTGGAGGAATTGATTCCTGAGTCCCAGGCGGGAGAACACAGTAATATGGGAACCATCGGAGCGGCAGCAGGCTTTGTGATCATGATGATCTTGGATGTGGCGCTGGGATAATTTCTCCGGTTGAGAAAAAGCACATGATATGTTAGAATCCATGTAGAAAACTTTGGAAATGAGGAAGGAGTATACATGGAGGCAAAGAAACTAGGGTTTGGACTGATGAGACTGCCGCTTACGGATGCAAACGATGCGGCCAGCATTGACATGGAAAAGACGAAGGAGATGGTGGATACCTTTCTTGAGAGGGGATTTACCTATTTTGATACTGCCTGGATGTACTGCGGCTTTAAGAGCGAGGAGGCGGCGAAAGAATGTCTGGTAGACAGACATCCCAGAGACAGTTATACATTGGCGACAAAATTACATGCAAGTTTTATCAATACAAAGGAAGACAGAGATAAATTTTTTGAGGAGCAGCTTAGAAAAACGGGTGTTACTTATTTCGATTATTATCTGATACATGATGTGGGATTTGGTCATTATAAGATTTATACGGATTTAGACTGTTTCAATTGGCTGGTGGAGAAGAAGAAACAGGGGCTTGTGAAGCATATTGGTTTTTCTTTCCATGATAATGCGGAATTTCTTGACAAGGTGCTGACGGAGCATCCGGAGATGGAGTTCGTGCAGTTACAGCTCAATTACCTGGACTGGGAGAGCAGTGCGATTCAGTCCCGTCTGTGTTATGAGACAGCCACCCGCCATGGGGTGCCGGTGTGGGTGATGGAGCCGGTCAAGGGCGGTACGCTGGCTAAGGTGCCGCAGGCCGTAGCCGATCTGTTTCATGCACATGAACCGAAGATGTCGATTCCTTCTTGGGCGATTCGGTTTGCGGCCAGCTTAGATAACGTGAAGATGGTGTTAAGCGGCATGAGCAATATGGAACAGCTCTTAGATAACACTAGTTATATGTCGGACTTCAAGCCCTTGACAGAAGAAGAGAGGCGCGTGGTATACAAGGCGGCGGCCATGTTAAACGGGAATATTGCCATTCCTTGTACGGGCTGTTCTTATTGTACCGACGGTTGTCCCAAGAAGATTGCCATACCGAAATATTTTGCCCTCTATAATGCAGAGATGCAGGAGGCGGAAGGAAAAGGCTGGACGCCCCAGGGCGAATACTATGACCGCCTGACGGGAAGTTTCGGCAAGGCCAGTGATTGTATAGAGTGCGGTCAGTGTGAGAACGCCTGTCCCCAGCATCTGCCGGTGATAGAGCATTTGAAGACAGTAGCAGGATATTTTGGAAAATAGAGGGTGCTGAATTGGTATACATAAGATAGAAGGGAAAGATACATAAAGAGTTTCCGTAGGGCAGGCTTGAAAGGGTCTGCCCTTTATGCGGGTTTTCTTTTCTAAAGCCAGCGGGCTTGGGGATACACCTGCGGAAATATATCAGATTTTCCAAGAAAATGTGGGACGTTTTGCATCCTCTGTTCGTCTATTATAGGAAAGCTTATAAAAAGTCTTTGAATATATACGGCGGGAGAAAGGGACAGGAATGGATAAGTTAATACGAAGAGCGAAGGATAAGGATGCGGACGCCTTTGCAGAACTGATGCAGCGGCAAATGCAGAGCATGGTACAAGACGGCCTGGGCGATGGTAGGAAACGATGAGGATGTGGCGGATGTTGTACAGGAGACGATACTGACTTGTTATGAAAAGCTGGACCAGCTTAGGACGGACGCGTATTTTCACACATGGCTGATTCGCATACTGGTCAATAAGTGCAACGATTTGCTGCGAAAAAGGAGTCGTATGCAGTTTACAGAGGAACCCATAGAGATTCCGGTGGTGGACGAGGCTTATGAAAATGCGGAGTGGAAGGAAATGCTTATGACTTTGGACGAGAAATACCGGGTGGTGGTACTCCTATATTATATAGAAGGTTTGTCAACAGCGGATATCAGCGAGATTCTTTGCTTGAGTGAGAGCGCAGTGCGGACCAGACTTTCCAGGGCGAGAAAGCAGTTGGAGCAGAAGCTTTAGCAGGGCTATGGAAACAAAGGACAGAATTGCGGATAGAAGATTGTACGAGGCAGAAATGACGGGCAACAGGATATGGAAAGGAAACGGAAATGATGAACGATAGAACGAAGATAGAAATTCTGCGGGAAGAGATTACAATTCCCCAGATTGTACAGCAGAAAGCAGATTCCGCCTATGCTATGCTCAGAGAGCAGAACCATAAAGCAGGAAAAACCAGGATGAAGAAGACACTGCCCCTTGTGGCTGTGGCTGTTATGCTGGCGGCGGGAGCTTTCGCGGCGGCCGGTACGAAGTGGAACGCGGGTATCAGCGGGAAATGGCAGGTGGAGGAACCGCAAAAGGAGAGCCTGCAGGAAGAGGGGGCGGTATCCTTTGCCATGCAGAGTCAGACGATGAATGGCGTGACCATTACGGCGGAACAGAGTGTTACGGACAATTATAGTGTCTATCTGGGGTTCCGGGTGGAAGGATACGCATGGAAAGAAGGGCTGTCACCGGGTTTTGACGAGCTGCAGGTGCATGTGGACGACGTGGATGACGTAAATTATTCTGCCGGGTTCTTTGACGGCATGGTGACAGGAGAAGACGGCAGCATATTCTATTGGATTTCCATGACGCAGTCTCAGCGCGGCTGGGCCATAGGCAGGGAGATTCAGGTGGAATTTAAGAATCTGTGCGGTTATGAGACCGAGACCGGAGAGGCGGACCCGGAGAGTATGACAGAGGGCATATGGGATTTTAGCTGGAATCTGCAGGGCACAGATCAAATGAGAGAGTGGACGGTGGAAATTCCTTTGGGGGACAGCGGTGCAGTGGTACGCCGGGTGGAATTGTCCCCGGCATCCGGTTATGTGGAATACGATTGGCCAAGACAGCGGGAGATTAGACAGGCAGTGGGACCGGATGGAGAGATTACAGAAATCAGCCGGTGGGCGAGGGCACCTCGTATGTGCGGCGTAAGATTAAAGGATGGAACGGTGTACCCTTCTCTGTTCTCCGGGGACGGGTCAGAAGGTTATTTGTCCTCCGAGCAGGAGTCTATAGGGTATTACGCCTGCCGGGGATGCGAGAGGCTGATTGCGCCTGAGCAGGTGGCTAGTCTGCTTTTTGAAAATACCGATGAGGGCGGGTTTTACGAGGTGGTGCTTGGGGACGAGTAAGTGTTTCATGGTGCCCTCTGGATTTTGGTCCAGGCCTGTAGAATGTGATATATGTATTGTTTTCCTTCCTATAGATGTGCTAAAATAAGCAGTAACGTTGTGCCGGGGGATGGCGCGGCAGGAAGCGCAGGGGGATAGTTTTCACCAAAGGAGCTGTACATATCGTATGAATGAAAAGAATGATTTGACAAAAGGAAGCGTGTGGAAGAATTTGGTAATGTTCGCGCTTCCTTATCTTTTGGCCTGTTTTATGCAGACATTTTATGGAATGGCAGATTTGTTTGTGGTAGGGCTGTATAATGATTCGGCCACCACCACGGCGGTTTCAATCGGCAGTCAGGTGATGCACATGCTCACCGTCATTATCGTGGGATTTGCCATGGGTGCTACGGTGCGGATTGCCAGGTGCGTGGGAGCAAAGGATGAGCGCTCGGCGGCCAGGACAGTGGGGGCTTCCGTTGCCTTCTTTATCCTGTTTGCCGTGGTACTTACGGCGGTTCTTCTTCTGATGACCAATGCAATAACAAGCGTTATGCTAACGCCCCGGGAGGCAGTCGGGCAGACCAGACTTTATCTGGCCATCTGTTTTGCAGGGGTGCCTTTTATCACGGCTTATAATGTGATCAGCAGTATTTTCCGCGGGGCGGGGGATTCCCGCAGACCGATGTATTTTGTGGCGGTGGCCTGCGTGGTCAATATCGTATTAGATTTTATTTTCATCGGCGGCCTGGGGCTTGGGGCTTCGGGTGCCGCCCTGGGGACGGTCTGCGGCCAGGCGGTGAGTGTGTTATTTGCGTTAGGAATGCTTAAGAGATGCAGCTTAGGATTTCAGGTGACGAGACAGGATATCAGGGTAGACAAAGAAGTGATATCCCAGATGCTTAAAGTGGGAACCCCCATTGCCTGTCAGGACGGTCTGATTCAGGTAGCTTTTATCGTGATTACCGTGATCGCCAACAGCAGGGGGTTGATTGCTTCTGCGGCGGTGGGCATTGTGGAGAAGCTGATCGGGTTCATGTTTCTTGTGCCCTCAGCCTTTTTGTCGGCGATTTCCGCCATCACAGCCCAGAATATGGGAGCCCGCCGGGCGGACAGAGCCAGAGCCAGCCTTCGGTATGGGCTTATCATCACGGTATGTTGGGGAATAATCTGCGCCATTTATAACCAGTTCCTGCCCCAGACTCTGGTGGGGCTTTTCAGTAAGGACGGGGCGGTGGTGGCGGCGGGCTGTGCCTACATGAGGTCCTATGCTTTTGACACTGTCTTTGCGGCGGTGCACTTTTGCTTCAGCGGGTATTTCTGTGGCGACCAGAAAGCAGGCATTTCCTTTATACATAATATTACGGCCATTGTGCTGGTGCGGATTCCCGGGGCTTATCTGGCAAGTGTTTACTATCCTGACAGTCTCTATCCCATGGGATGGGCGGCACCTTTGGGCTCTCTTCTTTCCGGCATCATCTGTATCGGTTTCTATCTTTATTGCAGACGAAAGGAGCAGAAGGGATGAGGTGTGCTGTCGTTGCCATATCCTAAGAGCGGCATTTTGAATAAGAAGGTGGACTTGAGTGGAGAAAGGATGTATAATAACATAGATATTTCTTTTTTATGCGGTAAATCAGGGAGTTCCACAAGGAAGGGATAAAAATCTGGGAGGGCAGAGTATGAAAACAATTAAGGGCAAGCTGATGTCTGTGCTGATGATATTGACCTTTGGGTTGGTATTTGCGGCATCTGTGGTCAGTGTACTGGCGGCAGGGACATCTTCCATCGGCAGTGCGCTTGGCATGGGGGTGCTTACGGCTGTCGTGTGTACGGCGGTCATGGGGCTCGTGGTGAGGACGATATTGAATAGAGTGTTGACGCCAATCGAGCAGTTGAAGCTTTTTGCGGCAGGGGACTTTAGTGAAAAGAGCGGACAGGAATCTGTCAGGGGTGAAATCACAGTGGCCAGTCAGGCGGCGCAGACCGTCAGAAGCCGGATGCGGGAGACGATTGTTGGAATAAACCAGGAGGCGGCGGTAGTTAAAGAGACAGCGTCTGTGGCATACGGTGAGATGGCAGAATTAAATAACACCATAGATGAAATGGATCAGGTGATGGAAAAACTCACCGGCAAGGTGCGGGAAGCGGCTGATGTGACACAGAATATCAGTGAGACCAGCGAGGAGATCGGAACAGCAGTCACGGATGTGGCGAATAAATCTTCCGAATCCGAGGAGGCGTCCAAAGAGATTACGAAGCGGGCGGCTGCTTTGTATGAGACCACGCTGGCGTCTAAGGAACAGGCCAGCATGATTTATCACAGTGCGGAAAGCGAACTGGAGAGTGCGCTGGAGAACGTGGATAAGATTGAGCTGATTAAGGAACTGTCTCAGGAGATTGGCAGTATTGCCACGCAGACCAATCTGATTGCTTTAAATGCGGCGATTGAGGCAGCCAGGGCCGGTGATGCGGGACGGGGCTTCATGGTGGTTGCAGACGAGGTAAGGAACCTGGCGGAGAGTTCTCAGGGGACGGTAAACAGGATTCAGAAAGTGATTGACGATGTGGTGGATTCTGTTGGGGCGCTTAAGGGCAGCGCCCAGGGTCTGTTGTTCTTTATGAACACCCAGGTGATTGACGATTACCGCACTATGGTGGAAACTGCGGAACGGTATCAGAAGGACGCATCCTTTTTTAACGGGATAGCGTCGGATTTGGGTGTTTCTGCGGAAATGATGGGTTCCGCGGTGGAGCAGATGCTTACCTCCTTGCAATCCGTGACAGAATTAAACGGCGTCATCGTGGACGATGTGCGTGATGTGGCAACAGCCATGCAGAACAGTAATGTAGGCTGTGAGGAGATTCTGCGCAAGATGGCTATCTTAGAGAGAAGCAGCCGCTCCCTGTTAGAGATCGTGTCAGGTTTCAAGGTTTGATCTTTCTTCGAAGAAGGAGGAGGGCAAGTACATTAGGCAGTACCATAAATGCGTTGATCAGGTCGGTACATTCCCAGACCAAATGCATGGGAATGATGGCGCCCAGATAAATCATAAGTACATATAGGAGTTTATAGTACGGAATACCTTTGTTTCCCACAAGGTATTCCGTTGCTTTTTCCCCAAAATACGACCAGCCGATCAATGTGGTCACAGCAAAGGCGGCCAGGGAGATGGTCAGAAAAGCGTTGCCCACATAAGGAAGATGGGAAAAAGCGGCGGCGGTCAGATCTGTCTGGGCCACGCCTGCTGCAGAGGCGGGGTCATAAAGCATGTTGGCCACAATCACCAGACCGGTGATCAGGCACATCACCACCGTGTCCCAGAACACTGCCGTCATAGAGACATAGGCCTGGATGTGCGGGTCTTTCGTATGGGAGGCCGCGGCAGCAATGGCGGAAGTTCCGATGCCGGCTTCGTTGGTAAAAAGCCCTCTGGCAATGCCGTAACGCAGGGCGCGCTGTACGGCGGCACCGGCCGCCCCGCCTGCAATGCCGGCGAAAGAAAAGGCGTCTTTGATAATCCATAAGACAGCCGCAGGAAGCTGTCTGCGATAGAGAATCAGGAGCAATAGACAGCCGAAGAGGTAAAAGAAGCTGATAGCGGGCACGGTACGTTCGCAGAGACTGCCAATGCTTTTTACCCCGCCTAAGATGACGGCGCCGGTTAGAAGTGCCAGGGAAATGCCCACCAGGTGGGGAGATAGATGGAAAGTGCCGGCTGCTGCCTGGGAGACGGAGTTTGCCTGGGTGGTACAGCCCACACCGAAGGCTGCCGTCAGGGTGCACAGGGCATAGAAAAGGCCGGTTTTATATTTATGTAAACCATTTTTGAGAACATACATGGGGCCGCCCACATAGGTGCCGTCAGGACGGCAGTCTCTGTAGAGGATGCTTAAATAACATTCGCCATAGGATGTGGCCATCCCCAGAATACCGGTAATCCAGCACCAGAAGACGGCGCCGGGGCCGCCCAGAGCCACAGCGGTAGAGACACCGATGATATTGCCGGTGCCAAGGGTGGCGGCCAGGGTGGTGGATAAAGCGGAGAAGGGGGAGAGATTGTGTCCGCTTTCGTCTGTTCTGCCAAGTGACAGTTTTATAGCCTGCCATAGATTACGCTGGGGAAAGCGTAATTTCACCGTAAAATAAATATGAGTGCCCATCAGAAGCAGCAGCAGAGGAAAGCCCCAGAGAAAGTCGTTTACCTGTTCGATCAAATCCATAAAACGAATCGTCCATGTTTAAGCTGTTATCACATTATATAGAATAGAATTACTAAAAAGAACCGGATTGTGATATACTTAGTATAAACGCGCAGAGAGGATGGTGCACATACATATGAGTAAAAAAGCTTATGACTGGGCAAAGGCACTTTGTTATTATGCAGGAAAGGACGAGGCATTTCTGGAACAGTTCTGGAAAGCGCTGACACAGTCTGAGGGGGTCTATCAGGAATTTGTGTACTATCTGGAACATCAGAATTTTCTTTGCAGCTATCAGATACAAGGATACAGCCTTGTGGATATCATGGTATGGCAGATGGATCATTTTAAAGCGCAGATGGACAGGGGAAAGGATGACATGAAAACCAATGGGGATAAAATGCTCTTGATGGCTTTTGATACAATGCTGAAAATGGAGCAGGACCCTTTGCGTTATATTGCGCGTATGAAGGAGGAGACGGGTACAGATTATCCAGGGAAATATGAGTAACTAAGAGTAAGAATGAAATTCCGCTTGGGCCAGTGAATGAGTCTTGCAGATTATATATGAACAAGATAAACTAATAACATAACTAAAAATTAAGTTCATTTATGTGAGAGAAGTTCGATCGCGCCTGGGGGGAGATATGCTTGAGGCGATGAAGGCTATAGTGGTATGTGATGACGGGGTATCCCGAAGGTTTCTGCGAAGATTATTTATGAACCTGAAGGAAATCGAGTCGGTCATAGAATTTGACAATCCGGCACATGCGCTTGCATATGCCAGAAATAATCCGGTAGCGTTTGCGGTGCTGGGCATGAAAATACTGGAAGTAGATCAGTTTAATCTCGAAAGAGAACTAAAGGAATTGTATCCAAGCGTTATAGTAGTTTACATAAATCCTGCATCTTATCAAGTGCTGGAGACGATGCAGAATAGAAGCGATTACTGTTTCATGGTTTCTTTCGACCAGGCGGATGTTCTGAATCTGGTGCGGAAGACCAGGAAGATGTCAGAGGGAAAGGCGATTCGTGCGGTAATGTTTGGCAGGTTTCAATTTTTTGTGAGAGGACAGCTTGTGTATTTTACCAATGCTAAGGCAAAGGAACTTTTGGCGTTGTGTTTGGATCACCGGGGCGGCGAGGTGTCAATGGAAGAAGCGGTGGATAAATTATGGCCGAACCGGGTTTATGATGATAAGGTCAAGAAGTTATACCGAAAGGCGGTGACTTCTTTACAGAGTGCGTTGCGGGAAGCGGGTGCAGAAGAGATCTTTATTACCAGAAGGGGCGCCTGCTATGTGAATATCGATGAGATTGATTGTGATTATTACAGGTTTCTGGAGAACAGGAACCGGAAGAATTGTCTGTATGACGGAAGTTATCTGTTCGACTATGAATGGGGTGAGGAGACGTTAGCACTTCTTGAGCGGATTGATGCAGATTTGCAGGCTTAGACTACATAAGAGGAGCTGTGAGCGATGAACAAAGAGGACATAAGAATAAAGAGGATGATTCTACACATCCTGGATGCGACGATTGGTATGCCGGTTTTGTCGGATACGGAACTGCTATACGGTTCGGAGACAGCCCAGTTTGTGCGGGAGCATATTGCAAAGATCGCTGCCGGGGATGATGCCAAGGAATGCCGGTTTTATCAGGAAGAGTCGGAAATCTTCAAGATGCTGAGGGAATATGATGATGAGAATTTTCTTGACATCAGTAAGAGTATTGCAGGCGCTTTATATGAAATTATGGCAGGAAATATTGATATTCCGTCTGCTGACCTTCTTATCGTGCGTTTTAAGGAACAGGAATCCGAATATCTGGCGATTCTTAAGATGAACTATAAGGAATTTTATACCCATAGAACCATGCCTGTGGAGGAGGGGGAAGGCAACAGCAACGAGATGGTCCGTCATAAATCCATCCTGCCTTCGGAAAGCCAGAGACTTTCGGAGGCGGCAATCATCAGATTAGACGATCTGGCTGTGTGGGTGATAGAGAAGAAGTATGAGGTGAACGGAGAAAAGGTGAATTACTTTTCCTATCTGTTCTTAAAGTGCAGTTCCCATCTGTCCCATAAGTCCAAATTGTCCATTGTCAGCCGTGCCGTGGAGAGTGTGCAGAAGGAGGGATTTGACGAGTCGGAGCGGTTCGAGAAACAGATGCGGGCCAAACGTATCCTGCAGGAAGAGATAGAGGAAAACGGCGGGTTTGTGGTGGAAGAAATCGGGGAGAAGATTTTTGACGATCAGCCGGAATTAAAAGTGGCTTTTCAGGATAAGATGGAAAAGTATGATATGGTCAAGGAAAAGATTGCGCCCCAGAGTGAGAATACGGTGCGGAAGTATCAGAGCCAGCATCTTTTTACCGATACGGGGATTGAGATCAAGATACCGATGGAGCAGTATAAGAATCCCCGGAGTGTGGAATTTATCACAAATCCGGACGGGACGGTGTCGGTGCTGATTAAGAACATCGAACATCTGGAGGCAAAATTATAACGATGCAGGCGGAGAGGAATGCAGAGTATGGGGACGATTCTGGATTATCTGAGAGAATACGGCGATTATACGCTGTGGGAAAAACCTTTTAGTGATGTGGACAGTCTGGTTTTGTGCCAGTTTGCTTATTTGAAATTTGACGGGATGGTGCCGGGACCAGGGGAAGGGTGCTGTGCGGTGGGTGTGCGCGAGCTTGCAGAGCATGTGCATTACGACCACCTCTATGGGGATGAGCGTTATCGTAAAGATAACACCGCACTTTTTCAGGGGATTTATAAGAGCAGGCGTTTTGGGGATATGAAACTGTGGAATTATGTCAACCAAATTGAGCCAGATCAGGAAACCCAGTTTTCGGCAGTGGTCTGCGGATTGCCAGGGGGCGTCACCTATGTGGCTTTTCGGGGAACGGATGAGAGTATTGTGGGCTGGAAAGAGGATTTGAATCTGGCTTTTTCCAAACCCGTGCCGGGACAGATCTTGAGTGTACAGTATTTGGAGCAGGCGGCCCGGACGATTGCAGGCGGTTTTTATGTGGGCGGTCATTCCAAGGGCGGCAATCTGGCAGTTTATGCTTCCATGAACTGCAGTGCGGGGGTGCGGGAGCGGATTGAGAGAATCTATGATCACGACGGGCCGGGTTTTCGTCCGGAAGTCAGGGAAAAAGGTGCCTTTGCGGAGATTGCGGGAAGAATCCGAAAGACAGTTCCCCGGTCGTCCCTGGTGGGAATGCTGCTCTACACGGAAGAGAATTATACGGTGGTGGAGAGCAAAACCATTGGTCTTGCCCAGCATAATCCTTATACCTGGCTTATCAGAGAGGATGCCTTCAAGGTGGTGGAGGAGATTCGCGCAGGGCGCAAGTTCATGGACCAGGCACTTAATGAGTGGATTCTATCCTTAGATCAGGAACAGATGCGCACTTTTGTGGACACATTCTACCGTGTGGTGCAGGCTTCCGAGACGGACAACTTGATAGATTTTACGGCCAATTGGTTCCAGAGCATTCAAAAGATTGGCGCAGCACTGAAAGAAGTGGACAAAGAGACGGCAGATGTGATCGTACAGATTATGCGGGCCCTGTTTGAAGTAGTATCCGCCCATGCCAGAGAACATGTAAAGAACAGGCGGGAGCAGCAGAGGGAGAGGTTTGAGGAAGGGATGGCCCAATTGGAGATGCATTTTAGGAAAGATCGATAAAATAGCGAAACAGCGCTTCACCGCCTTGTTCCCAGAAACGTTCCGGGTGCCACTGCACAGCAAACAGAGGGAGGAAAGTGTGAAACAGTCCTTCTATCACATTGTCCTTCGCACGGCAGGCACAGATCAGCCCTTCACCCAGACGGTCCACTGCCTGATGGTGGGCGGAATTTACCAGCGCACTGTTTCCGTAAAGCTGATAAAAGAAATCATCCCGGCTTAAAGCACTGTGATAGACATAGTGCTCCTGGTCTTTCTCCTTCCATTTATGAAGGTCAGCGGTATCAATATGCTGTTTGATGTCGCCGCCAAAATGTACATTGATGATTTGAAGCCCTTTGCAGATACCCAGCACGGGCTTTTTTTGTTCGATAAAAAGAGAAAGCGCCTGGAATTGCAGAATATCCAGTTCGGTGTCGATCTGCACGGAACCGTGGTCCGTCTGACCGAAAAAGGCTGGTGTGATATCTCCGCCGCCGGGAAGAAGCAGATGGGTCGCCAGAGAAGCTTCCTGTGGGTCCAGGGTGATATGGTGTGGAATGTCAAGCCGCCTGAGGGCAGTTTCATAGTTTCCGGTATCTTTGCTTCGGCCGAGTATGGCCACATAAGGAGAAGGATGCATCGTGTAAGTTCCTTTCTGATGGCATATTAGAATAAAGATATAGTATATTTTATGTGGAGAAGGCGTATTTGCCAGAGATTTCTGCCTGTGCAAAAGACCTATAGAGATAAATGTGAAAAGCGGCAAATAGTCATTGCTTTCAGGAGTAGAATACAATATAATTTAGATAAATATAAAATATTTTACATATTTGTAGAAAATAGGAATCACACCATATGAAGAAAGAAGGGAAAGCTTATGGCAAAGTTATTTATCAATGAGAGAAACAAAAAGGGGCACATCAATCCGGAACTCTACGGCCACTTTTCAGAGCACTTGGGAAGGTGCATCTATGAGGGGATTTATGTGGGAGAGGATTCGGACATTCCCAATGTGGACGGGATGCGCAAGGATGTGGTGGAAGCGCTCAAAGAAATGCAGATTCCGCTGCTGCGCTGGCCGGGCGGCTGCTTTGCGGACGAGTATCACTGGAAAGACGGTATCGGGCCTAAAGAGGAGCGCAAGAAGATGATTAATACCCATTGGGGCGGTGTGGTGGAAGATAACAGCTTTGGCACCCATGAATTCTTTGCGTTGTGTGAACAGCTGGGCTGCAAGACCTATGTCAATGGCAATGTGGGGAGCGGTACAGTGCAGGAAATGAGCGAGTGGGTGGAGTACATTACCTTTGACGGGGTCTCCCCGATGGCAGATCTGCGCAGAAAAAACGGCCATGAGAAACCCTGGAAGATAGATTATTTCGGTGTTGGAAATGAGAATTGGGGCTGCGGCGGCAATATGACGCCGGAATATTATGCCAACCTCTATAGAAGATACCAGACCTATGTGAGACAATATGATGCGAACAAACCCATTAAGAAGGTCTGCGGCGGTCCTAACGCGGATGATTATTTCTGGACAGAGAGTGTCTTGAGCACCTGCTATGCGAAACCCCAGCCCGGTGTTCCGGCCCATGGCTATATGGACGGCCTTTCTTTACATTATTATGTGGTTCCGGGTGTGTGGGAGCAGAAAGGCAGCGCCACCCAGTTTGCGGAAGAGGATTGGTATAAGACCCTGAAAAAGGCCGTATATATGAAGGAATTGGTGGAGAGACATGGTGCCATCATGGACCAGTACGACCCGGACAAGGAAATCGGCATGATGGTGGATGAGTGGGGCTGTTGGTTCGATGTGGAACCGGGCACCAACCCGGGCTTCCTCTATCAGCAGAATACCATGCGGGATGCGCTGGTGGCGGGTGTCACCCTGAATATCTTCAATAAACACTGTGACCGTGTGAAGATGGCCTGTATTGCACAGCTAGTCAACGTACTGCAGTCCGTGATCTTGACAGAAGGACCGAAGATGCTCCTTACGCCCACCTACCATGTGTTCCATATGTATAAGCACCACCAGGATGCAGATTTGGTGGAGAGTTTTATAGAAGGGAACAAAACGGTAGGCACAGATAAGGACTGCCAGGTGCCGCTTCTCGACGAATCCGTTTCCGTGGACAAGGAGGGCTGGGTCAATGTGACCCTTACAAACCTTTCTGCTAAGGAGGATGCGCCTGTGGAGATGGCTTTTGCACAGCTGGTGCCAAAAGAGATTACCGGGGCAATCCTGCAGGGCGAGATACATGCCCACAATACCTTTGAGGAGCCGGAGAACGTAAAGGAAGAGAAGTTTGATGCCTATGCTGTAAAAGATGGGAAAATCAGCTTTACCGCACCGGCCGGCAGTGTGATCTGCCTCCGTATCCGTTAGGGGCACAGTTGGGATAAGAAAGGGGAATCTTCGTATGGAGACAGGAACAAAGCGGCTCTGCCGCAGGTGTCTGACCAAAGATATGGACCAGAAAGAATATTTTGATAATCTGCACACATACATTGCTAATCTGGATGAGGAGCTGAAGGTTTCTGAGCCGCTTTATGAAAAGCGGCTCCTTCTTTGTAAGTCCTGTGACCTTTTATATGACGGTATGTGCAGGGCCTGCGGCTGTTATGTGGAGCTTAGGGCTGTGATGAGAAAGAACAGCTGTCCTTATGATAAATGGAAGGCTGAGGTGTGACCTTTTTTGTGTTTGGTTCATCTAATTAGTGTAAAGTGAAACGGCCGTTTCATGAAAATGGGTAATCCGCCCATAATTTTGAGATTAAGGAACCAGAACAAATGAATAAAACACAGTTTACGACACAGGTACTTGAGGCTGAAAAGAGTCTGTATCACATCGCCAAATCTATTTTAGGAAATGATGAGGAATGCGCGGATGCGATGCAAAATGCAATCTTACATGCTTTTGAGAAATTACATACGTTACGCAATGAGAAATATTTTAAGACATGGCTCACAAGAATACTGATTAATGAGTGTAACCATATCATCCGTTCCAGAAAGGAGCAGATTCCTTATGAGGATTACTATGAATCCGAGGTAGTGACAGAGCAGGAAGACTATACTCCGGTGTATGAAGCGGTCATGGAATTAGAGGAAAATTACAGAACGCCTTTTGTTCTTTTCTATGTGGAGGGTTTCTCAATTAAGGAAATCTGTCAGATTTTGGAGCTGTCACAAGGTACCGTTAAAACAAGATTGTATCGGAGCCGAAAGTTGTTAAAAGAAAAATTAGCGGGAGTGTATGAAGAATATGAGGAATAGAAACTGGAACCATGAATTTCCAGAAGTACCAGAGCATGTGCATAAGATTGTATTAAGTACCCTTGCCGAACTGGAGGATGGAAAGGTCAAAAAGGTGAAACAGATGAAAAAAGGAAAAATTGCTATCTTAATTGCGGCAATAGCAGCAGTGCTTGGAATGACTGTGAGCGCGGCGGAGATTTTTAAGTGGAATAAAAGGGCGGCGGAAGTCTTTGTGGCGGATGAAGCGCAGCAAGAAGAACTGGTGGCAGAGCAGATTGCCAAGGAAGAATACCAGACCATATCAGATGCCGGTCTCACGATCCGGGCGATACAGACCATTCAGGATAACAACTGTTTTTATGCTCTGTTTGAGGTTGTGGCAGAGGATGAAAGCGTACAGATTACAGAGGATTGCAGCATGGGAGTCCTGTTTGATTATCAGGGAGAGGAGGACCCTTTTTGCGCACTTAGCTGGGGATTTGTGGGCGAAAGACAACAGGCTGTCTCCAACAGCAGATATTATGAGATTTATGGAACGAAAGCAGAGCCCGGGCAGGAGGATTTGCATATGAAAATACAGTTCACCTCGTTGAATGCGCCGGGAGCAAAGGCAATGGATGGAGAACCGGTTTTGGAGGGGAAATGGGAATTCTTGCTCGATCTGCATAATACAGAGCCTGTTCGCTATGAAATCAACAAAGAGTATCAGATTGCGGATTGTGCGGTTATGGTAAAGGAAGTAGAGCTTACACCAATCAGTGTGAAGCTTGTCTGTGATCTGGAAGATGTCAGACTGTTGGAAGAAAAAGAAGGGGTTAATCTGGAGCAGGCGGACAGCATAGCGTCTCTTTTTATTAACGGCATCAGATATCAGGATGGCACCGTGGTGGAGGAAGAAGGATATCAGGAACTTACAGTAAGCTGGGAGAACGGAATATATACAAAGACGGCAAGGCTTTCTAGCGTGATCGATGTGGAGAAGGTCAGTGCACTTCTGCTGGGGGAGAGCGGAGATGAAATAGTGCTGCCCTAGTTATAGGCACCGGCATATGAAAAAATATTCTTAAGAATAAGTATCCTATACCTTGAATCGTACAGGATGCTTATTCTTTTACAGATATACTTGAATGTTAAAATGCGTTGCTTGCAGCAACGGACAGTTCTTTATATCATTGTGGTAACAATTAATAAGGAGGTTATCCCTGATGCTTAACGAAAACATGAAAGCAATTAGAAAATCAAAAGGACTTTCACAACAAGAGCTTGCTGTCAAGCTGAACGTGGTGCGGCAGACGATTTCGAAATGGGAGCAAGGATTATCAGTTCCCGATGCCGCTATGCTAATCCTTCTATCGGAAGTACTGGAAACGCCTGTAAGCACATTGCTCGGAGAAATTGTCGCTGAAACAGAGGTTGATAATTTAAAGGCGATTTCTGAAAAATTGGAAGTGATAAACTTGCAATTGGCACAATTAGTACAAAGGAAAAAAGCGATAAGAAAAATCTTTCAGTGGGTGCTTATCTCATTATGTGTGGCCATTATAATCATTTATGCGGTTCTAATCGTAATAAAGAGTCCTTACTTGGGGTGGGATTATAGTAGTCCTGAAACCGCCGTACTCGGAGTCGCATTTCATTCACTTGAATGGCTGTTTGTCAGAGTGGCGCCGATTGCTTTTATTGGTGCAGTCATTGGAATTAAGCGATGCAGCAGTAATCACTAAATAAAAATACAAGG
>CAJUFU010000008.1:34144-69031 GCA_910585555.1 uncultured Lachnospiraceae bacterium | reverse complement strand
ATGCGGTTGTCTGTAAATATTCAGATAAAGGAGAGGTCCCCAGATGGCGGGATTTGAAGTGGCAGGCCGGAAATTCCGGACAGAGGCAGATTATAAGGCGGCCTTGCGGGATAAGGCCAAGATAGATGAAATCAAGAAACAGGTCAATATGGAACAACCGGGAGAAGTGATATCACTTTATGCCAAGATGCAGTCTGGCAGCTTCCGGTTTGAAACTGCTGTGGGCAATGACTTTGACGATGAGATTTATGAATTGGCACAACAGTTCAAAAAGCAGGGATATAATCAGAACAGTAAAATCGATCCCCGTAAAAAGGGCAAGAAAAGCGGGAAAAGTACTGTCAAAGGACAGCAAAAGAAGCCTGCAACATCAAAGAAACCTGAAAAGGACCAAGAGGTATCTCTGGACAAATATGATAAAGCAATGCAGAAAGAAATTCTTGCAGAGCTCAAGAAGCGGGAACGGCGCCGTAAAATGATTGTGGTACTTTGCGGGATTACGGCGGTGGTCTGTTTTGCTTATTTTGGAGTCTATTCTTATTTTACAGAAAGAACCGAGATGGATTATGAAAATCTGGCACAGTTAAAGGGTTCTTCAAATCTGGCTGCCTATATGCAGTCACAGAAGCCAACGATTCATCGGACACAGGAAGAAGAAGTGGAACTGACCGTTTTAGAAGAATATCAGACTCTCTATAATAAGAATAAGAAACTGATTGGCTGGATTAAAATTGACGATACTCAAATTGATTATCCGGTGATGCAGACAGCCAATAATGAATATTATATGGATCACAATTTCAATCAGGAATATGACAGAAACGGCAGTCTGTTCCTGGACAAAGACTGTGATATTGTGCACAGAAATACGAATTTGATTATTTACGGCCATCACATGAAATCTGGAAAGATGTTTGGCGGACTCAATAAGTACAGCAGCGAAGAGTATTGTAAAGCACATCCGAATATTCAGTTTGATACGATATATGAGAGGGGTACATATGAGGTTATGTATGTGTTCCGCTCCCGGATTTATAATGAGGACGAGGTAGTCTTTAAATATTATCAGTTTCTGGATGCTGCTTCTGCACAGGAATTTAATTCCAATATGCAGGAGATGGCGGCGCTGTCTCTTTATGATACCGGCGTAACGGCCAGCTATGGCGATCAGCTTTTGACACTGTCTACCTGTGATTATTCTGAGGAAGATGGTCGATTTGTGGTGGTGGCTAAGAGGGTGATGTAAACGGAAATTTTCCAATAGCCGGTAAAAATTAGTAGATAAAGATAATAATATATCTTTACAACAGACTCCCAGATATGTTATGCTTGAAAAAACATATCTGGGAGTCTGAAATTCTGATATCACGTCTGTGACACATCGTAGAAGTTGAATCCCTTATATGAAAACAAAATAAGGGAGGAAAACGGATGGGAAAACGAGACGACTATCAGTCTGCATATCTGGATGACGACCGCAGATTTGCAGACCAGATAAACGGAGCACTGTTTGGCGGAAGACAGATCGTAAAGCCGGAAGAACTGGAACGGGAGGACACCCAGGCAGTAAATCTGGAAGAAAAGGGCAGAGGAGAGAAAACTACCAGGACGATTGTAGACAAGTCACGCCTGTGGAGGGGCAGGAAACTGCATATTCTTGTGATAGAGAACCAGAATTATGTGGATTATCATATGGTCCTTAGAAATATGCTCTCGGAGAGTAACGAGTACAACAGACAATGGAAAGAGAAGAAACGGGTTCATGAAGCGGCTCACGACCTAAAAGGCAAAGATGCCTATCTTTCCCGCATGAAGCCGGAGGAGAAGTTTACGCCGGTCATCACCCTGGCAGTATATTTTGGGACGGAATACCCCTGGGATGGGGCGAAATGCCTGTATGACCTGTTGGATATCGATGAAGAATTAAAAGAGTATGTGACCAACTACAGGCTGAACCTATACGACTGCCAGGCCCATGATACCTTCGAGGAATACAAGACAGGACTGCGGCAGGTGTTTGAGACAGTCCGCTATGGGAAGGACAAAGAGAAGCTGCATAAGATAATGCAGGAAAATAGAGAAGCCTACAGCAGGATAGACAGTGAGACAAAAGAGATGCTGGAAGTGCTGGCGAATGTGAAGATACCGGATACATTTAAGATAGAGGAAGAAGGGGAGGAGAGATACGATATGTGTAAAGCCTTTGAAGATATGAGACTGGAAGGATTTGAAGAAGGGATGGAGAAGGGCATACGTGCATTGATTCAGACCTGCAAAGAACTGGGTGTATCCAGGGAGACCATTGTGGAAAAGTGCATGGAGAAATTTGAGCTGACAGGAGAAAAGGCCGAGGCTTATGTGAAAGAATTTTACGTTGGCTAAAGAACCCTGATTATACATATTCAGTAAAACGAAACAAAAAAGAAGACACAAATTCCAAACAGGAATCTGGCACTACAATCGGTCAGACTCCTGTTTTTATATAACTAGTTTGAGAAAACACAGAAAAGAGTGTGTCAGATTTCAAAAAAACTTGCATAAATTCTCAGATATAGTAAAATAAAAATATATGTAAATTTTTATTCATGCATACATATAGTTATAAAAGTATGTGAAAAGGCAGAAAAACCACTAAATAAGATGGGCATTTCTGTCGATATAGATTTGATGGAATATATATATTTGTCAGAAGGGGACGGAAGAATTATGGCAAAGAAAGCACCTGTCAAAAAATCAAAAAGAAGATTAAAGAGGAGTATAAGACGCAGTCTTGCGGCAGTTTTGATGGTTACGGCAATTGGCGTGGCTGCTATTCCTGTGCCGGAAAACGTGGCGGCGCCCACTGATGGCAGTAGAGAAGAGGTAAAAGACCCACATGCGGAAGCTCTGAAGGATTTTAAATATGAAAATCAGACGGGAAATTTTAATCCTAAGGGAATTGACTTATCCAAATATAAAGATGACTCATTAGACGCCTTGGCTACAAACACCAACATAACGTCTTCGCTTACCGTCAGAAATCTGAGTGATGGTACATATGCTCTTGGTTGGCAGTTCATGTATTATAGCGCAACAGATCCTAGTGATCATGCCACAAAGGGTGTTATTCGCAAATATAACGATGCCTATTCTATGGAGGATGTAAAGCTTGATCTTGCGCCAATTACCGAATATTATACAGTAGAAGAAGCTACATTTAACAAGTTTTTTGAACATGCTCATACGGATGGATGCACCGAAGTGACAGGAAAACCTATGAATATGTCAGCAGATCCCATGGAGGAGATGACATATAGCTATACTGACTACAAAGCGGATGCCTTGTCAGAGAATGCAAAGGAATTTTTTACTACCTATTATAAAACACAGTTTGAAGCAAAGACAAAAGAATTTGCTTCTTATAAAGAGGCGCTTGATAAATGGACAGCCGGTGACCAGGATCCTGCAACAAAGCCTGTAGAACCGGATGCTTTTGAACCTAAAAATGCAGATAACACGCCGGCCACATGGGCGAAGCATCTTTCAACGTTAGAGGAAAAGACAAAGTATTACTGTAAACACGATAAGAAGTTGACCAATTATGGTACGGATTATACTTTGGTTCGGGTGAACGATCAAAGAATTGGCAAGACAGGTTATATTTTTGTGGCGATGAGTCCTAATCCGAATAGCAATACGGATACCAGTGGTTTTCTGGTGAGTAAGAGAGAAGAATATGTTATGTGTGCTATTGGGGACGGCGCTTTTAAAGGGGTCAGCAATATTGTCAATCTGTCAATTCCGGATATGATTGGTTATATTGGCAATGATGCTTTTGCGGATGCGACTCTGATGGAAAGTGTTAAGCTGCATAATGTAAAGGAGATTGGCAACAGGGCGTTCAGTGGCTGTACGAAACTTGCCACAGTGGAATTGGTACAGGGAACTAAAAAGATTGGGGCAGAGTGTTTCAGGAATACGGCCATCACGGCAATTACCCTGCCCAGTACAGTGACTGACGTAGGGTATGGAGCATTTGCGGGATGCACTAAGCTTGCGACGGTGGATTTGAATGCGTTAAACAGCGGCGGAGAAGGGACAATTATAGAAGATTTTGCTTTTTATAATTGTAAAGCGTTGACTGATATCAAGATGGATAATGCGGTGATTCAATCTTTCGGAAAAGGCGCTTTTGCAGTAGATTCCGGTGCCGTACCTCTTAGTGTCAAGTTTCCGAAAAGCAGTATGACGAATAAGGACAGTATAGGGGACTTTATGTTTGCAGGACGTGCTTCCCTGCAGTCCGTTGTATTCCCTGAGGAGTATGGTGGAGAGTCAAATCCGGCCACATTACCGGATAATATGTTCCATGGCTGTTATAATCTGCAGTTTGTGGAATTCCCTGTGGATTTCGCTAAAAATCCGCATGGCTGCGGCAACGTCAAGTATAATTCTGCGAAATTGTTTGCGGATGTTGTCAATAAAGATTTCTATGTACAGGGACCTGAACTAAAGACCAGTGCGCGAGGGGATTATGCAGAGCCCAGAATGGCTACTTGGAAAGCTGACATAGCCTTAACGGGTGTCAGAGTGCCTTATTTGTATATCAGAGATGGTAAAAAATTTTATGAAATCAGTAACGGCAGTTACCTACAGTGTGTTGATGAGAATGGAATATTGATATCCTGTACCTTTGCGCCAAATCCGACGGAGACAAAGAATATCAATCTTCCTATTCCCGACCATGTAGGCAATACAAAGGTAATAGGGATTGCATCGGGGTGCTTCTCTGACGAAGAATTAAATCAGGAGGTTATTTCTCTTTACATTCCGGATGATTCTATCTCTACGATAGATGATAGCGTCTTTAAGGGATGGAAGAAATTAAGGACTGTGACTATTGGTAATTCTGTCACATCTATTGGAAAAGAAGCCTTTAAAGATTGTGAAAGTTTAGAGGATGTCACTTTCCATACGCCTACGAGCGGATATGAAGCCTTTCAGGTAGGAGAGGATGCCTTTGTTACCGGCGGTAACAGACTGATGTTCCATGGGGACATTGACAAAAATTATCAACCTTTTACATGGGCTATGAATAAGGATAATGTAATCAAGAAAGACGATAATATCAGAGTTTGCTATCAGAGTCTTTCACCTACGTACAGGACGGTTATGTATAATCCTAATACGGATATGGTTACGTTATTGGATTATCCGAAGCATTCTCAGGTGAGTGATGTCTTGAACCAGACGCATGCTTATGAGATTAAACAGGGAAATTATGGCACTTATGAGAAGATGATGGTGGCGAGACGTTATGAAGTTTATGACGGTAAGGCCACAGCTGATTCAGGTGTAGATCATACAAATGATTACGAAGGCCGCAGAGAGGCTTTCCGACAGTTGTGGATTGACGCATTAAAAATTGTAGATGCAGATGAACAACGGGAAGCAAAGGAAAATGCTTATGCCTCAGAGTATTATGGACCGTGGATTAGTGACCATTATGTACGCGATGTTGATTGGGAAAATGAAAGTTATGACTGCGGCTGTGGCGGAGTAGTTGGTGGTGAAGTAACGGCCGACAACAGTATTTTAGAACAGTTAGAGGATATATTCTTTGAGCCTATTGTAGCTTATGCGGCAGAAGTACCGAAAGCATATTATGAGAGATATCCTTATGTAGTGGTGGACAATGCGGAGACCAATGATCCCTATAGGATGCTCACAGAAGAAGAACGGTTGCTTGTTGAGGCAACCAAGAATGTAGTGGTTCCGGAAGGCGTGGATTCGATCGACGTATATGGTTTCTATAATAATCTGACTGCAGACGGCGAGAAGGGCAGTTATGATAATCGTCAGAATGTGATTGCATACTTACAAGATGGTATATGGGACTCTGAGACGAAGAAGATGTATATAGGTCCTGCCAGTGCTACAGAGTCGGATCCAACTGCTCCAGTGAACGGGCTGTTTAGTGGTTACTATGTGGATTATAAATCTGCGGATTATCCGAATGCGGCAGAACTTGAGAAATATAGTAGAGGAAACGACAGAATTGAATCTATTACTTTAAAGAGTGTGAAATATCTGCCGGATTACGCTTTTGACAGTTGTGAAAGACTTGTTAGGGTAGATATTGGACCAGACTGTAAGGATATCGGTAAAGCACCTTTTCGTGGATGCTATTCTATGCAGAATATGGCGGGGAATGATACCTATTTTGCAGAGAATGGAATTGTATATTCCAAGAATGAGGATGGTTCTTACACGATTGAAGAATGTATGTCAGCAAGAGGCCGGTTGGTAGGGCAAGGTTATGTGACCCGTGATACGGATGAACTTTTAAAGAGTATCAGTTCGATTAAGCCGGGAGCCTTTGAGGACTGCGATGATATTACGAGAGTAGACTTTGGGCAAAAGCAGACAGATACGGCAGGATTGATGGTGATTCCGGAAGACTGTTTCCGTAACTGTGACCAGTTGAATACGGTAGTCTTGCCTATGTCTGTAAATGATATTGGAAGAAATGCATTTTCGGGTGCAAACGAACTCAATGGACTTACGATTTATGGTAAGGAGGTTAAAATTTCCGGTCATGCTTTTGACGGTGAGAAGACGAAGCCTACGCTGGTGAGAGCATATCCTGATTCAGCTGTCGTCAGGTATGTGGATGAGTATGGTGAGGAATATAGATTACAGCTTGATCCGAATGCTTTAGGAGAGTTATGGATGGTTACTTTCTTAAATCCGGACGGCACCTTGCTGGAGAATGCAATGAAGGATGAACAGCCTGTAGAGAATCCGCAGTATGTGGAAAATGACACTTATGCGATTGTACCGGATGCTCCTAAGATTGATCAATGGACCTTTGATCATTGGCTGGGAACAAATGGTATCACACCGACTGATAAGATTCAGGCAGACACAGTGTTTATTGCTCAGGGATATTCCAATGACGGTATGATAGGCGGCAAATACATGGTAGACTTTTACGACCAGGTAGATGGCTCTAAAATCGGTGAAACACAATATGTTGCACCGGGTAGTTCAGCCATTGCACCGCAGGCACCGACCCATACCGGTTATACGTTCCAGAAATGGAGCAGTGAAGAGTGGAAAAACGTGCAGAAGAACTTAACGATTATGGCCATGTACAGCGGAAGCGGTACATCGGGCGGTAATACCAGCGGCGGTTCCACAAATACACCGAATTCCAGCAATAATACGACCAATACACCAAACACCAGCAGTAATAACACTAGTAATACCAGCAGCAGTAAATCAACATCTACGACCAGTACCAGTAATACCAGCAGTTCCACGTCCAGCAGTTCTACAAGTACCAGCTCTACGACTTCGGACGGACGTTCTGTGACCATGTACACTTTGCTGGTACAAAACGGCAGCGGCAGCGGCAGCTATGCGCAGGGAGCAACGGTAGTGATTTCCGCTTATCCGCCGGCAGAAGGCATGGTATTTAGCAACTGGACTTCGGATTCCAACGGTGTAACATTGATGCCGGGTAATACTTCGCCGGTTGCCACTTTCGTAATGCCGGGCAATAATGCAACTATTACGGCCAATTATGTACCAGGCACAGCAGGCGCAACGACGACACCTGTGAGTACAGGAGGAGGTACGACTACTACGACGCCTGAGGGTAATACTACGGTGGATATCACAAAGCCGGGTATTTCCAATAAAGATTTGGCAACTGCTAATGTAAATGGTTCTACGGATAACTTTATTGTCAAGATTTCCGAAACCGATGCGGCAACACAGGCAGTGGCTGCGGCTCTTACGAATAAGTATGGAAGCTTGGAGAATCTTTTATACTATGCGATGGATATCACTTTATGGGATGCCACAGGTACATATCAGCTTACAGGCGATCAAGTGGCTGGATTATCTGTAGATATCACCATACCGATTCCGGACGCATTGGTAGCTTATGGCGGTAATAATATGGCAGGCGCGGTAATAAATGGCGACCAGTTAGAGAACCTGAATGAAAGCTTTACGACCATAAACGGTGTACCTTGTATCCGTTTTGCGGCAACCCACTTCTCGCCTTATACGATTTACGTAGATACGGGTAATTTGACGGAAGGAATGTTAGATGTAACGCCTAAGACCGGTGACCCGATTCATCCGAAGTGGTTCCTGTCAATTGGTCTCGCCTGCTTGTCTGTCATCCTGTTTATGAAGAAAGATAAGAAGGTAAAAGCAAAAACAGCATAAGTGATTCATTCCAGGGGGAATCCTATGGGAAAAAGACTTAGAAATCTGATCGGTACGTTGCTTTTAGTAACAGCAATTGCAGTGACACAGATTCCTGTATCGGATGTGGAAGCGGTGGATGCCTCTTCCGCATCTGATTTTCAGATGGATGGAACTACATTAGTGAAGTATAATGGCACGGCTGAGGACGTGTCTGTTCCTGATACTGTGGAAAAGATAGAGGCGGAAGCCTTTGCGTATAATGATTCCATAAAGCGTGTTACATTGGGAGATGGAGTGGAAGTCATCGGGGCCAAGGCTTTTTCAGGCTGTATGAATTTAGAGAGTGTGACGATACCGGATTCCGTGGAGATTATTGAGAACGCGGCATTCAGTGCGTGCCCTTCTCTGCGGACTGTATTCGTAGGAACGGGTCTTAAGAGCCTGGGAAACGGTGCCTTTGCAGGGGATTATAGTCTACAGAAAGTGGATTTTGACGACGAAAATCCCTGGTTTGTCTGCGAAGATGGAGCAATCTATAATAAGAAGGGATTGGATGTGCTCTATCAGGTATTAGCAGGCAGGAAAGAAGCAACATATGAAATGCCCTCTGTGGTAACGCAGATTAAACCCTATGCTTTCTGGGGCGATTACAATTTAGAAACGGCCCATGTCAGCAGTAATGTGAAGGAAATCTCTGGTTATGCCTTTTCCAATTGTAAGAATCTGAAAGAAGTTAACATACCATTTTCTGTGAAAAATATTGATATGAAGGCATTTGAAGATTGCGTAAGACTCCGCAATATCAAGATTCCTGCATCAGTCAGTACGATTCACAGTACGGCTTTTGATGGTTGTACAAAACTGACTATAGAAGCAGAGCCGGGGTCTTATGCAAAAACTTTTGCAGATACACTGGTTCTGGAAGATATTGATGTATCCGAATACGAAGAGGCACCGATTCCTGTCAAAGATGAGGAGACGACAGGAGCGGGGGAAAGTGGCAAGCGTCTTCCGCCGGCGGATTATTATCATGAGGTATCCCGCATGAATGCGATGTCGGAGGAGGAAGATTCTTCGGTCAAGGGAAAGACCAGAATCATTGGCCAGGAGGCCTATATCTTGGTGGATAATGCCAAGGCGACCGTAAACGTAGGTTCTACAGGCGATATCTTGGGCGGCGATCCGGAAAATGATGTGGAAGAGGATTTGGATACTGTACCGGGACTTGCTGGCTCTGACGATGCTAAGGGTGGTTCTTTTCCGAAATATACGGTGGTGAATAAAGATACCATCGCGGCGCAGGCCTATTATGACGATACGATGAGCTCTTATGAGATGCCTGACGGTATCCGCAGGATTGGCGAGTTTGCTTTTGCCAGGGCAGATCTTACTTCCGTCAGGATTCCGGAGGGAGTGGAAGAGATTGGTTATGCGGCGTTTTATCACTGTGATGCATTGGCTGATGTGGTGATACCCGCAAGTGTAAAAGAAATTTCGGTGGCAGCTTTTACGAAGACTCCATGGCTTGACCAATGGAAAGAAAGTGGAAACGGTGATTTCCTGATTGTGGGAGATGGGATTCTATTAGCTTATCGAGGAGCCGGCGGTGCGGTTTCTATTCCGGGAACCGTCAGACAGATTGGACCGGAAGCTTTCCTAAATCAGACGGGCATTACAAGTGTGCAGATTCCCGATAATGTGGAAATAATCGGGGAAGCGGCCTTTGCGGGGTGCACCAGTTTGTCCAACGTACAGGGTGCAGAGGGTGTAAAGGAAATTCGTGATAGGGCCTTTGCAGGCTGTCCTATCGATACGGTTCAGATTCCTGCATCGGTGGAGCGGATTGGACTTCTAGCCTATGATAATGCCAATGCAGACAGCGTGGTTGTCTTCGCAGGAGAGAGTCTGCCGAAGCTTTCTTATGAAGATACGGCCACAAAATTATACAGGGATACTTACCGCGATTTCAGTTTTAAAGGTAGCAATTTGGCTGTGATTCCGGAAGGGATAACGGATTTATCTGATACCGTATTATCTGATGCTGTACCAGGATTTACAGGTGTTATCTGCAAGAAGACAAAAGAGGCGGTAGATGGTGAGAACGGCACACTTCAGATTGTAGGGAAGAGAGGGAGCGGACCGGCGGCGGGGGATACCTGTCAGATTAACGGAAAGTCTTTTGTGTTGGAAGAAGCGGAAGAAAAGCTATCAGATACCGAATCGGAGAGAGAGCATAAAGAAGGCATCGTGGTAAATAATAACAGCAGTACGATTGCACCGGAAGGGATAACGGCTGTTATGGAAGGCGGCGAAGGCAGCTATCAGATTGATATTGAGGATAGCGATGAGGCGAAGCTTAAGATAGAAGATGTGTATAAGAAGATTTATGGGAATAAGCTTCCTTATACGCTTCGTGCCTATGAGATTGGCATGATGGAGACAAACACCGGCATTCCCATCACCAGCTTGGGAAAACAGCGGGTAGAGATAACGATGCCTATTCCTGACGGTGTCGGACAGGAAAATCTGCATGTGGTTTGTCTTGATGCGGATGGACAGCTGGAAGAAGTGCCAAGCAGAATAGTGTCGGCAAACGGTCAGGATGTACTCACATTTACGGCGTCACATTTTTCACCCTATGGCGTTTACAATTATACTGCAGGCAATACGGTAGTATCGGATGTAAAGGATGGGCAGGCAGTGTTTATGTCACTGGGCAAGAAGGATGATTCTCCCGACACGGGCGATTATAGTATTCATCCTAAGTGGTTCTTCGGGGCAGGACTTTTCTTTGCGGCCATGGCAGTATATTTTTATCGGGGCGGCAGACACGGGAAAAGGCGAAAAAACGTTGAATAATTTATTGTAGAAAACTGACGATTACTTTAAGAAGAAAATGTTGCATGTGATGATGTGGACATTTTCTTCTTTTATTGATTACGATATCGAGAGTTTCTTTAAATAAAGGTGTATGTTTTTATGGAAGAGGATTTGAACCGCACAAAACTCTCGGCATAGAATAAATCTAAAGCCGGGAGTTTTTAGGTGAAAAGAACGTGGAGCGTGTCAGAAGTCAGCTTGGCTGCAGCTTTTCTTTACAAAATTCTATTACTACACAAGATATTACCGTAGCTGTGTTAGATACAGGCATTGGCAATCATCCAGATTTTGCCCATCGAATCGTTGATTTTGCTGATTTTGTGAACGGCAGGCTTGGCAGTTATGACGACAGCGGGCACGGCACCCACGTAGCTGGCTGTGTGGGTGGGAGCGGATATGCTTCCAGAGGGCGCTATTGCGGTATTGCTCCAACCTGCAGACTCTGTATCGGCAAAGTGCTGGACTTAAATGGTGAGGGCAGTATCGAGAGTATGTACAAAGGTCTGCTATGGGTTCTGCACAATAGAATCCGGCATCAGATTCGGGTGCTGAATATTTCAGTAGGAATTGGTTCAAGCAGTGACAAAGAACGGATGGATGAATTGCTTGGTCTTCTTGATGCCGTCTGGGAGCAGGGAATCGTGGTAGTCTGTGCGGCCGGAAACAACGGCCCGAAGGAGGATACCATATCGCCCTTAGGAAGCAGTCGTAAAGTGATCACGGTGGGCTGTCATGAAGGCGGCTTCTTTGGTTCCAGGCAGGATTTATGTGAGAATTATTCCGGCCGCGGCAGTGCAGATATGCTTTATCGCAAACCTGATCTGGTTGCGCCGGGCACGGATGTGATTTCCTGCAATGTTAAATGGCAGAACGGTTTTCGGGGAAGTTTTCGTAACGCTTATATCAAAAAGAGCGGAACATCTATGGCCACACCGGTGGTCTCTGGGGCGGCGGCCCTCTTTTTACAAAAATATCCCTATAGTAATAATGAACAGGTAAAACGCAAGATGATATATAGTGCCAGGGATTTGGGTGATTCCTGGAACAAGCAGGGGTGGGGAATGCTGGACATCGGAAGATTATGCGGCCATGGATTTAGCTATTGACATAGCCCTTTGGATTACGAGGCGTAAGTATCTGTCAGACCCAATGTTATTATCATGCAAATGCCAAAAGAGAGTATCTTTGGGAAAGTCAGAAAGGGAAATGAGAAAAGAAATGGCTAACTATGATATTAAACATGATGTAAATGATAAGTATTCTCTGCGGGGCAGGGTGTTCCAGAAACTCAGGGAAGATATTTTAAGCGGCAAGTACAAGGAGCATGAGGAGTTAAAAGAGGTGGCCATCGGTGAAGAGCTGGGTGTCAGCCGCACACCGGTGAGAGAGGCTTTCAGGCAGTTGGAGTTAGAAGGACTTTTACAGATTGTGCCAAATAAGGGTGCCTATGTAACCGGCATTACGGCTAAGGATGTAAAAGATATCTATATGATTCGGTCTTTATTGGAAGGTCTTTGTGCACGGCTTGCCACGGAGAAGATCACCAAAGAACAGATGGAGGAGATGGAAGAGAACATTTATCTGGCGGAATTCCATGAGAATAAGGGACATCTGGACCAAATCGCCGAACTTGACAATCGTTTTCATGATATCCTCTACGAAGCCTGCGATTCAAAGATGTTGGAACATACGTTAAAAGATTTTCATCAATATGTACTCCGTGTCAGACAAAGGACCCTGGCTACGAATACGAGGGGACGAGCTTCCAATGAAGAGCACAGACAGATCATGGAGGCCATCAAGGCAAAGGATGCGGACCGGGCGGAGAAACTGGCCAATCAGCATATGATCAATGCTTATGACAATATGGTAAAAAATGGCTTGAAAGAAATATACGGCGAAGAAAGCGGTGCTTGAAGGCAAAGAAAGGAGCATATAACATGGACAAGATTACAATGACAACACCTCTGGTGGAGATGGACGGAGATGAGATGACGAGAATCCTCTGGAAAATGATTAAGGAGGAACTATTACTGCCTTATATCGATTTAAAAACAGAATACTATGATTTGGGCCTCGAACATCGTAACGAGACAGATGATCAAGTCACCCTGGATTCTGCGGAGGCGACTAAGAAATACGGTGTGGCAGTCAAATGCGCTACCATCACCCCTAATGCTGCCAGAATGACAGAATATAATCTCAAAGAGATGTGGAAGAGTCCCAATGGCACAATCCGTGCTGCTTTGGATGGTACTGTGTTCCGTGCTCCAATTATTGTAAAAGGAATCGAGCCCTGTGTCAAAAACTGGGAAAAACCCATCACTTTGGCACGTCATGCTTACGGTGATGTTTATAAGAATACAGAGATTAAAGTACCTGGCGAAGGAAAGGCGGAGCTTGTCTTTACAGCAAAAGACGGCACGCAGATCCGGGAAACCATTCATGAATTTACAGGCCCGGGTATCCTGCAGGGAATCCACAATACGGATAAATCCATCACAAGTTTTGCGAAAGCTTGTTTTAATTATGCGCTGGATACGAAACAAGATTTGTGGTTTGCTACCAAAGATACCATCTCCAAAAAATATGACCATAACTTTAAGGACATCTTTCAGGAGGTTTTTGAGGCAGAATATCAGCAGAAATTTGAAGAAGCCGGTATCGAGTATTTCTATACTTTAATTGATGACGCTGTAGCCCGTGTGATGAAAGCAAAGGGCGGCTTTATCTGGGCCTGCAAGAACTATGACGGAGATGTGATGAGCGACATGGTGTCATCAGCCTTTGGCTCTTTGGCCATGATGACTTCCGTTCTGGTATCTCCGGATGGCGTATATGAGTACGAGGCGGCCCATGGCACTGTCCAGAGACACTATTACAAACATTTGAAAGGAGAGGAGACGTCCACCAACTCTGTGGCAACTATCTTCGCCTGGACGGGAGCCCTTCGCAAACGAGGCGAGCTGGACAAGAATAAGGAATTGATGGTCTTTGCAGATAAACTCGACAAAGCCACCTTACAGACCATAGAACAAGGCAAAATGACCAAAGATTTGGCGCTGATTACTTCCTTAAAGGATGTGACTGTCTTAAACAGCCAGGATTTCATCAAAGAAATTAGAAAAACCTTTGAAACCTTATAAGATTTATATGATAAAAGTAAAGTCACAACTTGATTTTTCAGGTTGTGACTTTATAAAAATCTATGAATCGAAGTCTATATTCTTGTCCGGGTTTGTCAAGTAAAGTGTGTAAATTGCCCGGCAATATCTCATGTCTCAACCGCCAGTTCCTCCCATTTCACATACAACACCTCAAGTTCGCCTTCATTTTCCGACTTCTCTTTCGTTAGTTCCTGTAATTTCGACACATTCGTACAGACGTCCGGTTCACACATCAGCTGATCAATCTCCTCATTACGTGTTTCCAGCGTCTCAATCCGCTCCTCACATTTGCGAAGATCGTTTTCTCGTTTGCGTTTAGCGGCGGAGAGCTCTTTCTGCGCTTTCCAGCTTTGCTTCGTATCAGATATCCCGTTCACGAAACCGTCATCTCCAGTAGGTCGAACGGTTGGATGTCCCATAATATTCTTGTTTCCGCCTATATTTTGGGCACTGTTTTCTGCCGCAATCCGTGCCAGCTGTTCTTCCTTTTTTTCCAGATAATAATCATAATTGCCCAGATAATTAGTCAGTACGTTCTTATTCAAATCCAGGATACGGCTGGCCGTGCGGTTGATAAAATAACGGTCATGGGAGACATAAAGAACCGTTCCTGTGTAGGCATTTAAAGCGTCTTCTAAGATTTCTTTGGACATGATATCCAGATGGTTTGTGGGCTCATCCAGAATTAAGAAGTTTGCTTCCGACAGCATCAGTTTTGCCAAAGAAATCCTGCCCCGTTCCCCGCCGCTTAGAGTTTTCACGGTCTTAAACACATCCTCCCCTGTGAAGAGGAATGCCGCCAATGTATTACGTATCTCCGTGTTGGTGAGGGTGGGATAGTCATCGGAAATCTCATCAAAGAGAGTCTTGTCCGGGTGCAGTACATGATGTTCCTGATCGTAATAACCAATCTGCACATTGGTTCCCAGACGAATGCTGCCATGGTCTGGCGGGAGCAGTTCGTTTATCATTTTTAAAATCGTGGTTTTTCCTGTGCCGTTATCGCCAATAATGGCCACATGCTCCCCCTTTTTGATTTCAAAAGAGAGATCGGTAAAGAGAGTGAGCGCGCCAAAGGATTTAGACAGCGCTTCCACCTGTAGCACATCGTTTCCGCTGGGGAATTTGGGTTCCAGTTTTAAATGCATGTCAGAACGTACTTCCACGGGCTTTTCCAGCACTTCTATTTTGTTCAGCATTTTTTCACGACTCTCAGCCCGTTTGATGGATTTTTCCCGGTTAAAGGATTTTAACTTTTTAATCACGGCTTCCTGGTGTTTGATTTCCTGCTGCTGCTTCATATAGGCATGATAGGCGGCCGTCCGCAGCATCTCCTTGCCCGCGGCATAGTCTGTGTAGTTGCCGTGAAAGACAGTGGCTTTGGTATTGTCGATCTCAATGACTTTATTGGCAATCCGGTCAAGGAAATAGCGGTCATGGGAGACGATGATCACAGCGCCTTTGTAGTTTAGCAGATAAGTCTCCAGCCAGGTGATGGAAGATAAGTCCAGGTGGTTTGTGGGCTCATCCAAAATAATCAGATTGGGTTTTAATAATAAGAGTTTGCCCAGCGCAACCCGCGTTTTCTGACCGCCGGACAGGGTGGAGACAGATTTGTTAAATTCTGTTTCCAGAAAGCCCAGGCCTTTTAAAACACCGGTCAATTCGCTCTTATAAGCATAGCCGTTGGCGGACTCATAAGCGTGCGTCAGGGAGGCGTAGGTGTTCATGAGCTGTTCTAAATGTTCACCGGTGGCAGTCTTCATCTGCAGTTCCACGGTGTGCATTTTCTGTTCCATATCCAGGATATCTTGTTTAACGCTTAAAAGCTCTTCATAAATGGTATTTTCGCCGGATACGGCTTCATGCTGGGATAGGTAACCGACGGTTTTATCTTTGGAAATCGTTACAATCCCCTCGTCAGCGGCCAGTTCTCCCATGATTATCCGTAAGAGGGTGGTTTTCCCGGCACCGTTTATGCCAACCACTGCCGCCTTATCATAGTCTTCTATATGAAAAGAAACATTTTGTAAAACGGGCACTTCATGAAATGCCTTATGGATATTACTGACGGAAAGTATCATGGTATAATCCTCTCTGAAAAAACTGTTTTATCATACATAAATGCAGAAACAAATTTATAAACACTATCAGTTTACAGGCAGGCTGGGTCTTCTGTCAATTCATTGACATAATTTTAACACAGTTGTATACTTATCTGGTATATAAGGTGTTATCAATAAGCAGATCGATTTGGGGAGGCGGCATCGTGGAAGAAAAAGAGATTTCACAGACTGTGGTCGGCCGTTTGCCAAGGTATTTTAGATATCTGGGTGAACTGAAAGATGAGGGGATAGAGCGGGTTTCTTCACAGGAACTGAGTGATATTATGCAGGTCACTGCTTCACAGATCAGGCAGGATTTGAATAATTTTGGCGGTTTTGGACAACAGGGATATGGCTATAATGTTGGGTTTTTGTATGATGAGATTGGTAAGATATTAGGGCTTCACAAGGAGCATAATCTGATCATCGTGGGGGCAGGGCATTTGGGACAGGCTCTGGTCAATTATACGAATTTCGAGCGGCGGGGCTTTTTGTTTCGTGGAATTTTTGATCGGGACGCACAAGTCTGTGGCCGGAAAATCCGTGGGATTCTAGTGCGCCCCATGGAGGAGATGGAAGTTTTTGTACGGGAAAACAATATAGATATCGCTGTACTGGCCATACCCAAGACGGGTGCAGTGGAAGTGGCGGAACAGCTGGTTGACTGTGGCATTAAGGGTATATGGAACTTTGCCCATGTAGATCTTAGGGTGCCGGAGCAGATTCAGGTGGAGAACGTGCATCTGTCAGACAGTCTGATGAAGCTGTCCTATAACCTGTCTTCCCGGGAGAACGAGGGGTAGAGACTGTAAACGAGGGGGAAACATGGATGGCTAAGACAGATGACACATTCAAACAGGCATTGATCGGCAGAAAGATTCCCATATTAACACTGGACAATAAATGGCATAAACTTTTTACCCAGGCGGAATACTCTTCTGAGATCAAGCATACGGAAAAAGAACTGAACGAACTGCTCAAACGACAAGGAAAAGTCAATACGGAGAGCAAAGAAATCAAGAAGTTGAAAAAGAAACTGATGGATGAGGTCGTGCTCTTAGCCGATGAGATGGGAGAACATCCAACCAAAAAACAGGATAAGGACATGGCAGATCATAAGCGTCTGATCAACGAGTGTAACGAAAAGATGGATGCCTATGAAGAGGAAATGGTAGAACTGCCAAGACAGATTAGTCAGCTGAACAATAAGTTGATGCTCATCACCATGGAAGTATGCTATAAGAAACTGCAGGAAAACACGAAAGAGCTTGAGGAAATTGAGGCATGGATTGGTGAGATCAGGCGGGAACTGAAAAAGAAAGTGGTTCGCAAGCAGGAAAAAGAGGCCATGAATCATCGGCTGTATTCCTATATGCATGATATTTTCGGGGCGGATGTGATTGAACTTTTTGATATGAAATACAATCCGGAGGAAAAATATCAGAAAAAGGATAAGGAACAGGAGCAGGAAAAGGCCAAACAGGCAGAGGGTGACCCGCCAAAGGAAGCAAACAAAGATGCGTCGAAATCTTAGGGTTTTGGCGCTTCCTTACTTACAGAATATTTTTCCACAACGCTATTAGAAAGGAAATTGTCTTTACCATGAAAGAATATCTTGTGACTGCCTCGCAGATGAAGCAGTATGATAAAAACACCATAGCTTTTCATCGGATGCCCTCTCTGCTTTTGATGGAGCGGGCGGCGCTTGTGACGGTGGAGGCTTTGCCAAAGACTTTTTTAGAGAAGCCGAAACGGGTGGTGGTGATAGCCGGCTGTGGTAATAACGGTGGTGACGGACTGGCCGTGGGGAGACTGTTATTCCTTGCGGGACATGCGGTGGAGTTTGTTCTTTTGGGGAATCCTGATCACTGCACGGAAGAGACAAAACAACAGCTTGAAATCCTTGCAAGCTATGGGGTCAGGACATTTGGCAGAATTTCAGAACTCACATATGATAAGAATATAGATATGGTGATAGATGCGCTGTTTGGCGTAGGATTGTCCCGGCCGGTGGAGGGCATGTACGCGGAAGCGGTGTCCTGGATGAATGAAACGGATGCCCCTATATGCAGTATAGATATTCCCTCGGGAATCAGCGCAGATACGGGAGAAATACTGGGTTGTGCGGTAAAGGCATCTCTTACGGTCACTTACGGTTTTTATAAACTGGGACAGATGCTGTATCCGGGAGCTGCACATTGCGGCAGACTCATCTGCGGACAAATGGGGATTGACGAAAAGAGTTTTCTGGGAACAGAACCCAGCTGGTATACTTACCTTGGTATCGAAAAAGGCCTGCTCAAAAGGCGCGCGCCGGACGGCAACAAGGGAACCTTTGGCAAGGTGCTTGTGATTGCCGGCAGTAAACAGACCTGCGGCGCGGCTATGCTGGCGGCAAAGAGTGCCTTTTGCGCCGGTGCAGGCATGGTGAAGGTGGTCACTGCCGTAGAAAACCGGGATGCACTTTTACAGTATGTGCCGGAGGCTATGCTTTTGACCTATGGGGCAAAAAGGGAGGCGGCGGATGACAGTCTGTGGGGACAGAAAGGATTCTGGCAGGCTTTTGAGGAGGCCGTCACCTGGGCGGACTGTATTTTGATCGGACCGGGTATCGGCCAGGGGGATTTTGCCAGAAGCCTGCTTGTTTATTGTATAGAAGAAAGCAGGCTGCCGTTGGTGATTGATGCGGACGGTCTCAACCTGTTGGCGAAGGAAAAAGACCTGCAGAGTGAACTTGCAGAACAGGGGGCACAAAACAGGTGTGTGATTCTTACGCCTCATTTAGGAGAATTTGGGCGTCTTTATGGATGTGAGACGGCGGTGTGTAAGGAACACTTGACGCAGTATCCCCGTCAGTTAGCCCAAAGACTTGGCTGCACGGTTATCTGCAAGGATGCCAGGACGGTGGCCGCATCAAAAGATGGGGAAAGCTGTTATCTGAATACCACAGGAAATGCCGGTATGGCCACGGCCGGAAGCGGAGATGTCCTGGCGGGTATGACTGCAGGCTTATGCGCCCAGGGTATGGACGGCTGGGAGGCTTCCGTAACCGGCGTGTATCTGCATGGATTGGCCGGAGATATGGCCGCAGAAAAATGGACACAAGAAGCCATGACGGCCACAAATATGATAGCGCAGATTCCCTCGGCAATCAGGGCCTGCCAGCGGGAAGAGGAGTGTATGTATGGAAAAAGCTATGTTGGAGAACTGTCAGAGAGTGTATGCGGCGGTAGATCTTGACGCCGTCCGCTATAATATGGAACAGATGCATAAACATCTTTCACCGGGAACGAAAATGATGGGCGTTATTAAGACGGATGGCTATGGACATGGCGCAGTGCCCATCGGCAGGGAACTGGAAGCCCTTTCTTATGTGTCGGGTTATGCGGTGGCCACGGCGGAGGAAGCGTTTACGCTCAGAGAAGCCGGTCTTAAGAAACCCATTCTGATACTGGGATATACGTTTCCATACAGCTATGAGGAATTGATACGGCGTGGGATACGTCCAGCAGTCTTTCGGATGGACAGCGTGGAAGCGCTTGCCGATTGCGCCCGCAGAATAGGGCAGGAAGCCCATGTGCATATAAAAGTAGATACCGGTATGTCGAGAGTGGGTATTATGCCGGATGAGGACGGCCTTTTCTTTGTGGAACAGCTTATCCATACGGAAGGTATTGCGGTGGAGGGAATCTTTACCCATTTTGCAAGAGCGGACGAGACGGATAAGGGACCGGCCAGAGAACAGTTGTCGCGTTTCCTTGACTTTGTGGAACAGATTGAGAAACGGCTTGGCTATGCTATTCCGGTTAAGCATTGTTCCAACAGCGCCGGCATCCTGGAACTGCCGGAAGCAAACCTGAATATGGTCCGGGCCGGGATTACAATCTATGGGCTCTGGCCTTCAGAAGAGGTTTCCAGAGAGGTGATCTCACTGCGCCCCGTGCTCTCCTTAAAGAGCCATGTGGTCTACATCAAAGAGGTGGGGGCAGGTGTTCCGGTGAGCTATGGCGGTACTTATGTGACCGAAAGGAAGACTTTGATTGCCACCATCCCCGTAGGGTACGGCGACGGATACCCAAGAAGTCTCTCGGGAAAAGGGTATGTGCTGATCAGAGGCAAACGGGCGCCCATTCTTGGCAGAGTCTGTATGGACCAGTTTATGGTGGATGTGAGCCAGATACCTGGCGTGTCACAGGGAGATGAAGTGACACTGATCGGTAAAGATAAGGAAGAGGAAATCACCATGGAACAGCTCGGCGCCCTCTCCGGAAGATTCAACTATGAACTGGCCTGCAATCTGGGCGAACGAATCCCCCGCATATACCTAAACGCAACGTAGTGCACGTCCTCGAGAGGTTAATTTTAGAAACTATACGCCCAAGTAGCCGAGGCCGCGAAGCGGTCCTCGAGAGGTTAATTCCGCAAGGAATTTACCTCCGTGAATATGCCTTGGAGAAACTGGCAATACTATTGCTGGAAATTACATGGATTGCTAGATTGATCAAAGGAAGTGTATGGTAATGAGAAGAGGAGATATTTATTATGCAGACTTAAGGCCGGTCATCGGCTCTGAGCAGGGCGGTGTCCGTCCGGTGCTCATCATACAAAACGATGTGGGAAACAAACACAGTCCGACTGTGATCTGTGCGGCCATCACCTCAAAGATGAACAAGGCGAAGCTTCCCACACACATAGAATTAAACGCCAACAAATATGATATGGTCAAAGATTCGGTGATTTTACTGGAACAGCTGCGTACCATCGACAAACAGCGCTTAAAAGACAGAGTCTGTCATTTAGACCAGGATATCATGAAGGCGGTGAACGAAGGACTGATGATCAGCCTGGAACTGGGTACATAAGATGGCTGATATTTGACACCTATGATAATCCTTGCTATATTTATAAGAAAAGTATTTACAAAGAAAGAGGGAAAAATAGTTTATGGAAGACGGAGCCTCGGGCAGTAACAGTATTATATGGTTTCTGGTTATGCTCATTGTGGAAATGATGTTTTATGGCTTTAGTTCCGCCATGCAGAACCGTAAGGTAATTGAGAGAGAAGAAAACGATGACGGTGAGGAGACAGCCCAGACGGGGGCAGCTCCTAAGCGGCAGCTAAGGCTGAACTATATGTTGGACCACCATGCCAGGTATGCAACAGCTACACAGCTTGGCGTGGTTGCAATCAATCTTTTGCTGGGAGCGTTTATTTTATACCGGCTGAACGGATATTTTGCCTTTCTCATCTCCAGGCAGATGACGGAAGCAACGGCCGGACTGTTGATTTGGCAGCGTCAGCTGCTCGCAGGAAGTACGGCGGCAGTGGCAACAGTCTTTCTTTTATACATAATCATGACCATCGGTGTGATGGTGCCCAAGAAGGCAGCGGCAAAACATCCTGACAAATGGATATCCTTTTTGATTACGCCATTCTATTATTACGTGCGGATAGTAGCGCCTTTCTGCGCTCTTGTCTCTGTGAGCGCCAGGGCGCTTTTGAGACTGATCGGTGTGCGGGATGCGGATAACAGAGAGGATGTCACGGAGGAAGAGATTCTTTCCATGGTCAATGTGGGGCATGAGCAGGGTATCCTACATGCCAGCGAAGCAGAGATGATCAACAATATCTTCGAGTATGGTGACAAGGAAGCCAAAGATATCATGATCAACCGCAATAATCTGATTGCCATAGACTGCACCATGACACTGCAGGATGCGGCGGCTTTTATCGTGGGGGCACACAACAGCCGGTTTCCCGTCTATGACGGGACAATTGACCATATTGTGGGGATTTTGCACTTAAAAGACGTTATGCGGATGCAGATGAATGAGAAGATGAAGAACAGGCCCATCGGCAAGATAAAGGGACTGCTCAGGGAGCCGCGTTTTATTACGGAGAAACGTAAGATTAACGACCTGTTCCAGGTCATGCAGAAAGAAAAAATCCAGATGGTCATCGTCATAGACGAATATGGACAGACGGCCGGGCTGGTGGCGCTGGAAGATATTTTGGAGGAGATTGTGGGTAATATCCAGGATGAATACGATGTGGATGCTACCTATATCAAGGAAAGCGGCACGGACAGATATGTGATCGAGGGCATGATGCCTTTGGAGGAACTGGAAGAGAAGTTAGAAATCAGCTTCGAGGATGAACCTTTTGATACGGTGAATGGATTCGTGATCTCAAGATTGGAGCATATTCCGGAAGAGGGAGAGGATTTTGAGTTTACATATAAAGGCTATACTTTCCGCATTCTGGAAGTGAAAGAGCATATGATTCAGAGTGTGCTTGCCAGAAAAGAGGTAGAAGAACCTCTTTTGAAGGGTCAGACCGAGGTTGAACAAAAGAAGAAAAAATGATATGATAGGAAATCGAAAGAAAGGACGGTAGAAAAAGATGTCAGGACATTCAAAATTCGCGAATATCAAACACAAGAAAGAGAAAAATGATGCGGCAAAGGGAAAGATTTTTACCATTATCGGCAGAGAGATTGCCGTAGCGGTAAAGGAAGGCGGCCCGGATCCGGCCAATAACTTTAAGCTGGCCCAGGTCATTGCCAAGGCAAAAGCAAACAATATGCCCAACGATACCATTGACAGGGGTATCAAGAAGGCCGCCGGCGAGGGCGGTAATGTTAACTATAAGTATGTGACTTATGAGGGATATGGACCCAACGGTATCGCTATTATTGTAGACGCGCTGACGGACAATACCAATCGTACCGCAGCCAATGTGAGAAGCGCTTTCACCAAAGGCCAGGGCAGCATCGGCACCCAGGGCTGTGTATCTTTTATGTTCGATAAAAAGGGTCTGATCATTATCGATAAAGAAGAGTGCGAAATGGAAGCAGACGATTTGATGATGACGGCGCTCGATGCCGGCGCGGAAGATTTCCAGGAAGAAGAGGACAGCTACGAGGTTTATACAGATCCCGATCAGTGGAGTGAAGTGGATGCGGCTTTAAAGGAAGCGGGCATCACGGCCATTTCTTCCGAAGTGACAATGATACCGCAAAACTGGGTGGAACTTACGGATGAGACTGCCATTAAGAACTTACAGCGCACACTGGACTTGTTAGATGAGGATGACGATGTGCAGGCGGTATATCACAATTGGGACGAATAATCACTTCTAAAGGCATTTTGCCATTGAAGGGGATGTCAATACATGACGTTATGGGAGGTCTAGGATGAAAAAGGAAACAATCTGTATACAGTCAGGCTGGAAGCCCGGAAACGGGGAGCCGCGTGTTCTGCCGATTTACCAGAGTACCACATTTAAATATGAGAGTTCCGAGCAGATGGGACGGCTTTTTGATTTGGAGGAAAGCGGTTATTTTTATACCAGACTGCAGAATCCCACAAACGACTTTGTGGCACAGAAAATTTGTGAACTGGAAGGCGGTGTGGCGGCTATGCTCACATCTTCCGGACAGGCCGCAAATTATTATGCGGTATTTAATATCTGTGAGGCAGGCAGTCATGTGGTGATGTCTTCCACTGTATATGGCGGTACTTTCAATCTTTTGACCTGTACGATGAAGAAGATGGGAATAGAATGCACTGTGGTAGATCCGGATGCGGCGGAAGAAGAGCTGGAGAAGGCTTTTCAGGAGAATACAAGATGTGTGCTGGCGGAGACCATAGCCAATCCTGCGCTGGTGGTACTGGATATCGAGAAATTTGCCAGACTGGCCCATGCGCATCAGGTGCCGCTCATTGTGGATAATACATTTGCAACGCCCATAAACTGTAATCCTTTCGTATGGGGTGCGGATATTGTGACCCATTCCACCACCAAATATATGGATGGACATGCCATGGCTGTGGGCGGCTGTATTGTGGATTCGGGGAATTTTGACTGGGCGGCCTATCCGGAGAAATTTCCGGGACTTTGTACGCCTGATGAATCTTATCATGGCATTACTTACACGGAGAAATTCGGCAAAGGAGCTTATATCACCAAAGCTACCACACAGCTGATGCGGGATTTGGGGTCCATACAGTCCCCGCAAAATGCTTTTTTGTTAAATGTGGGATTGGAAACGCTGCCACTGCGCATGGAGCGGCATTGTTATAATGCGCAAAAGTGTGCCGAATTTTTGGAAAATCACGAGAAGGTTGCCTGGGTAAATTATCCCGGGCTGAAAGGGAACCGCTATTATGAACTGGCGCAGAAATATTTGCCCAAGGGCAGCTGCGGCGTGATTTCTTTTGGGTTAAAGGGCGGTAGAGAAGCGGCGGCAAAAATGATGGACCAGTTGAAGCTGGCAGCCATCGTAACCCATGTGGCGGATGTAAGAACCAGTGTGCTGCATCCGGCCAGCCACACACACAGGCAGATGAACGATGCACAGCTTAGAGAGGCCGGTGTGGCGCCCGATTTGATTCGTTTTTCGGTGGGAATCGAACATATTGACGATATCATCGAAGACCTTGCGCAGGCGCTTCGTAACATCTGATAGAAAAGGACGTAAGATATGACTTACCGTAGAACGTGGTTTGGTTATGTGCTGTGGGTGATTTACGCAGGGCTTTGTGTGACGATGCTGGCATTTATAGGGTTTACCCTCTGGAAGGAGTATATTCCGTTCCCCATGGCACAGGCTGGTGCATTTTTCATATTTCCGCTGCTGCTTGGCGTTTACGCACTGTTACGGACTGCTTCCTGGAAAATCCGTACAAAATATAACATACAGGCCCATACGCTGGCAATGTTGGAAGCTTTTAGCGCGGCGTCCTGTTTTGTCTTTGGCACGCTGTACAGGCTTCATGCGGCTCTATTTTCTACTTTTGAACTATATATTTTGGAAAGCATGGAAACTGAATATTTTGAGAGAGCGCTGGTGACTGCCGGCGATCAGATCACACCGATGGTACACGGTATCGGTTATCTGTATGTGCTGTGCCTGTCTTTTGTCATGTCCTTTTTGGGAAATAGGATGATATCAGCCATGTTTTTACAGGCCTTTTTACAGATTTTGTCTCTTGTGCTCTGTTATCTGATTGTCAGAAAAGCGGCGGGAAGACTGCCGGCCTGTGTGGTTCTTGCGTATATGTCGTTTTCCAGTGCTTATGTGAGCAGGATTGCTCTGGCAGATCCTGAGTGTCTGTATTTCCTCCTTTATCTGATGGGGATGTATCTGGCGCTTCGGTTTGTGAAAGACTATTGCCGGAATTACTATGTGAAAAGTTTTTCCGTGCTGGTTTTCATGCTTCTTGGCATTGTACTGGGTATTTTAATCTATCTGGATATTAGATCTGTCACCCTTCTTTTTCTCCTGATTGGGATTTTTACCGGGAAAAAGGAGGAAGATGAGGATGCGCCAAAGATTACTGCAAAGCAGAATATCTTGGTCTTTGGAGTGGCGGTTTTATTCTGTGCGCTGGCCTTTTTGGCTTCTATTGGCGTGGATGCTTTTGGCTATGGCACGGCGTATATGACAGAACTTTTGAATTGGCAGCATTTTTATATGCAGCATACCTGGGGCAGCGTACTGGCCTGTATGGAACAGTTTATGATGGATTTCCCTGTGAATGGTCTGCTGATTGCAGCGGCATCTTTTCTGGCGTTGGAGTTCAAAAGAAGCGGCAGGGAGCAGAACTATATGTTGTGGATTCTTTTGTGTGTCTGTACGGCGCCTACGCCGATGACCGGATATGGCGTGCTCCCTTATGGGACGATTGCCATATTTGTATGGTGTGTACTGGCGGGCCTTGGACTACAGAACTGCATCATGGGCGGAAGCGCCTTAGTACTGCAGGCAAAGATTGAAGAAATCAACGCCTCAGTTCAGATAGAAGAGACAGGGGAGAAACCACGGTTTATCGAAAATCCGCTTCCCCTGCCCAAAAAGCATGTTAAGCGGGAGATGGACTATGCATATCCGGTGGCGGAAGAAGATATGAAGTTCGACATAGAAGTGGATGAAGAGGACGATTTTGACATTTGACGCAGACAGACGTGTCTTGAGAAACGGTATAAAATGTATATTTTGAAGAGAATAGAGGCAGACTATTAGAGAATCACTAGGTGGTTCTCTTTTTTTGATTCAGGAAATTTCAGAATTCTATCAATGGAGGTACAGCATGGGAAATCACAATACAAATAAGGGAAAAGATTGTCACAGAAAAGGAAACGATGACAGAGACAAAGAAAAGAATCCGGAGGAAAAGCGGGAGAAGGAGAAACAGAAAGACGAACGGATTGAAAACGTAGGGCAGGTGACCCTGGATGAGAATAAAGAACATCATAAGATACATCTGATTTCCATCATTGGAGAGATTGAAGGACATGATAATTTGGGAAGCTCCTCTAAGACCACCAAGTATGAGCATATACTGCCTCAGCTGGCGGCCATTGAGGACAGCCAGGATATTGACGGTGTCTTAATCTTGTTAAATACCATGGGCGGTGATGTGGAAGCAGGCCTTGCCATCGCGGAGATGATTGCCTCCATCAGTAAACCCACGGTTTCTCTGGTCCTTGGGGGCAGTCACTCTATCGGCGTGCCTATTGCGGTGAGTACAGACTATTCTTATATCGTGCCAACGGGAACTATGGTCATCCACCCGGTGCGGTTAAGCGGTATGGTAATCGGTGTACAGCAGACTTTTGATTATTTCAAACAGATTCAAAACCGCATCACAGGGTTTGTGTGCAGTCATTGTAAGATAGCGAAACCGCGGCTTGAGGAACTGATGATGGAGACGGGAATGCTCACCAAAGATGTGGGAACGGTGCTGGTAGGCAGAGAGGCAGTGGAGGAAGGAATCATCTGTGAAGTGGGCGGAATTCGTGATGCCATTGCCATGCTCCATGATATGGTAGGCAGGAAAAAGGCGGACACAAAATAAGGGATGACAAGACAAAATGAAAATGCTATACTAAGATGGGTCAGGATGAAATAAACAAAGGAACTTTTGGAGGCATTGTCATGGCAGGGCAGGGCAGCAGACAATCAACTGCAAAAAGAAAAACAGCAAATACTGCGGGCAGAAAAAATACGAGAACCAATACGCGGCGCACACAATCCGGGCGAAATGCTTCACACGCGAAACGAAATCAGACGCCGCCCATGGATGTGGCAATCCGTAATGAAATTCTGTTGATTGTGTTCGCCGCTCTTGCCGTCATCTTATTTCTATGTAACTTCGGTATTGTGGGCAAGGCCGGAAATATGGTAAGTGATGTGATGTTCGGAATTTTTGGCCTGACAGCGTATATCGCGCCGGTGATCATCTTTTTGATGATTGCCTTTGGCATGTCCAATATAGGCAGCCGGATTGCCGGAAGAAAGCTGGCGGCAGGCATCATATTATTTCTGTTAATCAGTCTGGTGTGCGAGTTTTTCAGCGCAAATCCGGCGCTTGCGGAGAGCTATCAGTTTCAGGAAATCTATAAACGGTGCAGCGAACATCATAACGGCGGCGGTATCTTAGCCGGTTCGTTAGCTTATTTTTCCTGTAAATTCTTAGGGCTGGTGGGAACGGTGTTAGCGGTTCTTGTTCTTTCTATCATCTGCCTGGTGGTGGTCACGGAAAAGTCTTTTATCGGGGGTGTGGCCAAACAGGGGCGCCGGGTTTATGAGCGCTCGGTAGAAGATGCGGCTTACCGGAAAGAGCGGGCCATGGAGCGCAGGAAAGCCCAGGAGGAAAGACGGGCAAAAGAGGAAGAGCAAAGAAGGATGCGCAAGGAAGAGAAGGAGAATGAGAAACTTCTGCGCATGGATAAGAAGGTGTCCGGGGTCATGATCGATACGGCGCTTGACAAAGACCGGGAGAAGCAGCATTTCGAAAAGACCAGGGATGATATCCATGAGATTACTTTAAATCAGATGGAGGATGAGACAGCCGCACAAGAGGATATGGGTACGGCATCCAGGGATGCTTATTCCTATCATTATATAGAACATGAATCCGATGCACTGGATGAGATACATATACAGGAGGAGGCGCAGGAGGCTCCCCTCTATGAACAGCCGCAGCTTTCCCAGTCTTATGAGGAAGAATCTTTCGACTATCAGGCACATAAGCCGCAGGATTCCTACACAAGACAGATGGGTAACAGTATGGCTCCGGCATCCGGCAGACAGCGTCCGGCGGCTGTCAAGAGCAGTTCGGCCAATGGGGCAGGTGCCAACCCATCTGCCGGTAGAGAGGGTCTAAGAAGGGATGACGGCAAGAAAGTCTATCAGTTCCCACCCTACGAACTGCTCGCCAAAGGCAAGAACAAAGCCAGCAGTAATGCGGAGAGAGAACTGAAAGAGACCGCTATGCGTCTGGCACAGACGCTGGATAATTTCGGTGTGAAAGTGACGGTGACCAATTACAGTCAGGGGCCTTCCGTTACCCGCTATGAGCTGCAGCCGGAACAAGGCGTGAAGGTCAGCAAGATTGTAGGATTGGCAGATGATATCAAACTGAATCTGGCGGCTACGGATATCCGGATTGAGGCACCCATTCCCGGCAAGGCGGCAGTGGGTATCGAGGTGCCTAATAAAGAGAATATGGCAGTTGCGTTCAGAGATTTGGTGGAATCCAAAGAGTTTAAACAGTTCCCATCCAATCTTGCCTTTGCAGTGGGAAAAGACATCGGCGGGCAGACAGTGGTAGCCGATATTGCGAAAATGCCCCACATGCTGATTGCCGGTGCCACAGGCTCCGGAAAGTCAGTCTGCATCAATACGATTATCATGGGCATATTGTATAAAGCGAAACCAGAGGACGTGAAACTGATTATGATAGACCCTAAGGTAGTGGAACTTAGCGTCTACAACGGGATTCCCCACCTTCTGATTCCGGTGGTGACCGATCCTAAAAAGGCGGCTGCGGCACTGCACTGGGGCGTAGCGGAGATGACAGAGCGTTATAAAAAGTTTGCGGACTTTAATGTGCGTGATCTAAAGGGATATAATAAGAAAGTAGAAAGTATGCAGGCAGCCAAAGACCCGGCGGCGCCGGAGAAACTGCCGCAGATTTTGATCATCGTGGACGAGCTTGCGGATTTGATGATGGTTTCTCCCGGCGAGGTGGAAGAATCCATCTGTCGTCTGGCACAGCTTGCAAGAGCCTGCGGGATTCATCTGATCATTGCCACGCAGAGACCTTCGGTGGATGTCATTACAGGTCTGATTAAGGCCAATATGCCAAGCCGGGTGGCTTTTGCGGTTTCCAGCGGCGTGGATTCCCGCACCATTTTGGATATGGTGGGAGCAGAGAAGCTGCTTGGCAAAGGGGATATGCTGTTCTATCCCCAGGGATATCCTAAACCGGCCAGAGTGCAGGGCGCTTTTGTATCAGACAAAGAAGTGTCTGACGTGGTGGATTTCTTAAAGAATCAGATGCAGGGAGAAAACTACAGTGCAGATATTGAGGAGCAGATTCAGAGCATAGGCAGCGAGAGTGGTGCGCCCGGCGGGGCAGGCAGTACTGACGGCGGCAGTGCGTATGATGAGTACTTCAAAGAAGCGGGACGGTTTATCATTGAGAAAGACAAAGCTTCCATCGGCATGTTACAGCGTATGTTTAAAATTGGCTTTAACAGAGCGGCAAGGATTATGGATCAGCTGTGTGAAGCAGGCGTCGTGGGGGAAGAAGAAGGTACGAAACCCCGCAAAGTTCTCATGAGCGCGGAAGAATTCGAACAATTGACAGGCGATTGACAGGCATGTGAACGGGGCCTTGATGCCCACAGAACAAATTTCCCCCACCTAGGGGACAGAAAACAGAAAGGCGGATGCGGCATTGAAGACAGATATAGAGATTGCACAGGAGGCTGTACTTATTCCCATCGTCGATGTGGCAGAACGTATCGGCATTGGGGCGGACGATCTGGAATTGTATGGGAAATATAAGGCAAAGATTTCGGATGCATACATAGACAGCGTAAACGAAAAGCCGGACGGCAGATTGATTTTGGTGACGGCCATCAATCCAACCCCTGCCGGTGAGGGCAAGACTACCATTACCGTGGGGCTTGGGCAGGCTTTCGGCAGGCTGAACAAGAAGGCGGTGATCGCCTTAAGAGAGCCCTCTTTAGGGCCTTGTTTTGGCATCAAGGGAGGCGCAGCCGGCGGCGGTTATGCCCAGGTGGTGCCCATGGAGGATTTGAACCTTCATTTTACAGGAGATTTTCATGCCATCACTTCCGCCAATAATCTGCTGGCGGCACTTTTGGACAATCATATCCAGCAGGGCAATACGCTGGGGATAGATCCCAGGCAGATTGTGTGGAAACGCTGTCTGGATATGAACGACAGAGCCCTTAGAAATATCGTGGTGGGACTTGGCAGTAAGATGGACGGCATGGTGCGGGAAGACCATTTTGTGATTACGGTAGCTTCGGAGATTATGGCCATACTTTGTCTTGCTGCAGATATCAAAGATTTGAAAGAACGATTGGGAAAGATTATCGTTGCCTATAATTTCCAGGGAGAACCGGTGACAGCGGGCGATTTACAGGCCGTGGGGGCCATGGCGGCTCTTTTAAAGGATGCTATGAAGCCCAACCTGATTCAGACGTTAGAGCACACGCCGGCTTTGGTGCACGGCGGTCCTTTTGCCAATATTGCCCATGGCTGTAATTCCGTAAGAGCAACGAAGACTGCCCTGAAGATGGCGGATTATGTGATTACGGAAGCCGGATTCGGTGCGGATTTAGGGGCGGAGAAATTCTTTGACATCAAGTGCCGGATGGCGGGACTTAAGCCCGATGCCGTGGTGTTAGTGGCCACAATCCGGGCGCTGAAATACAACGGTGGTATTGCAAAGGAAAATCTTTCCACAGAGAATGTAAAGGCATTACAGGACGGTATCGTGAACCTGGAGAAACATATCGAGAATTTACACCAATACGGCGTGCCGGTGGTGGTGGCTTTAAACGCTTTTGTATCGGATACAGAGGCGGAGATTGCTTATGTGAAGAAGTTTTGCGAGGACAGAAACTGTGAATTCGCCCTGGCAAAGGTCTGGGAACAGGGCGGAGAGGGCGGTATAGAACTGGCCGAAAAAGTACTGTATACGCTGGAACACAAAGAGAGCCATTTTAAACCTCTGTATGAAGATGCCATGCCGCTTATGGAGAAGATTGAGACAGTGGCGGCGCAGATTTATGGCGCCGGCAGTGTATCCTATGCGCCCGCAGCCAAAAAGCAGCTTGAAAGATTAAGTAAAATGGGCTTTGGCCATCTGCCTGTATGTATGGCCAAGACACAATATTCTCTTTCTGATGATTCCAGCCTGTTAGGCAGGCCGGTAGGATTTGAGATGCGGGTGCGGGAAGTGTATGTGTCTGCAGGCGCCGGATTTGTGGTGGTGCTGACAGGGGATGTAATGACCATGCCGGGTCTTCCCAAACAGCCTGCCGCTTATAAGATTGATGTGAATGAGGACGGTAAAATAACAGGGTTGTTCTAACCAAGTTGTCACGTTAATATGTTTTGGTTGAAATAGAAGGGAGATTGACAATATTATGCCACAGATCATTGACGGAAAACAGATATCTGCGCAGATAAAGGATGAGGTAAAAGAAAAAGTCGCTGCATTAAAAGCACAAGGCACCATGGTCTGCCTTGCGGTTATCCAGGTGGGCGCGGACCCGGCATCCAGCGTATATGTGGGCAACAAGAAAAAGGCATGTGCCTATGTGGGTATAGAATCCCTTTCTTATGAACTGCCGGAAGAGACTTCTCAAGAAGAGCTTTTGTCCTTGATTGATGAATTAAATGGGAAACCGGAGGTAAACGGTATACTGGTACAACTGCCTCTTCCGGGACATATTGATGAGGACGCCGTGATACGTGCGATCGATCCCAAGAAGGATGTGGACGGTTTCCATCCCCAGAGTGTGGGTGCGCTCTGTATCGGACAGCCGGGGGTTGTGTCCTGCACACCGGCGGGAATCATTGAACTTCTGAAACGGTCCGGTATCGAGATTGCCGGAAAAGAATGTGTGGTCATCGGCAGGAGTAATATTGTAGGCAAACCCATGGCTATCCTGCTTCTTAGGGAAAACGGCACAGTGACGGTGACCCATTCAAGGACCCGTGATTTAAAAGAGGTTACACGGCGTGCGGATATTTTGGTTGTGGCGGTTGGAAAGCCCAAAATGATTACAAAAGAATATGTGAAAGATGGCGCAGTGGTGATTGATGTGGGGATTCACCGCAACGAGAATCATAAGTTGTGCGGCGATGTGGATTATGAGGATGTGCTGCCGGTTTGCAGCGCGATTACGCCTGTTCCCGGTGGTGTGGGCCCCATGACGATTGCTATGCTTATGTATAATTGTGTCCGGTCGGTAGAGCTGCAGTGATGACCAGCTAAAGTAGAAAGAGGGAACGGCCTATGAAGTGCCCCCATTGCGGAAATGAATTGAAAGAAGGTTATCTGATCTGCGAGAAGTGCGGAGAAGAGATTCGGATTGTTCCGGATTTTGAACCTGAGATAGAAAACAGCATAACAGAGACCCTGTCTACCCTGGCATCCATGCAGGAGGGAGAAGACACAGAAGAAATGCCGGAAGAAGACAGGGGAGAGGATACACTGCCAAAAGGGACAGCTGAGGCGGGAACCGGTAATAAGAAAATATGGGTGATCTTGAGCCTTATCTTATTGTTTTTGGTGGCGCTGATTTCCTACGGGCTGTATTCTTATCATGTGCAAACGGTAGAATTTCAGATTGAAAAAGCCAGATCTTATGCGGAGCGGGGCGCTTACGGGGAGGCGATTGCCTGTCTGGAGACAGCCTATGCCCAGTATCCGGAGGTGGCCGAACTTCTGTTTCTGGAGGCGGATTATTATTATCTGCAGGAGGATAATGAGGCGGCGCTTTCTGCCTTAATGCGCATTATCGGAGAGGGAAGTTATACCTATGAGGAGGTGGAGGAAGCCTATGACAAGACGGTTACCATCTATGCCAACATGGGGGCCTACGACAAGATTAACGAGCTTTTGCGCAGCTGTCCGGATGAGCGGATTGTGACCATATTCCAGGGGTATCTGGCCATGGAGCCGGAGTTTAGTTATGTGGAGGGCAGTTATGCGGAGGTGATACCGTTAAAATTAAGTTCCAACACCTCAGGCACGATTTACTATACCATAGATGGGTCAAAACCGGATAAGAACAGTCAGATATATACGGCTCCCATTTTTTTGGAAACCGGGGAATATACCGTCAGTGCCTTTTTTGTGAATGACTATGGTATCGAGAGTGAGGTGGTCACCAAGAACTATACGATCAATCTTGCTGTACCGAATGCTCCGGAAGTAGAGTTATACAGCGGAGAGTATTCCCATGCCATGATGATTGCAGTGGAGGAGACGGAAGGCTGCAAAATTTATTATACAACGGATGAATCAGAGCCAACGGCGGACAGTGTGCCCTATACGGGCCCCATTCCCATGCCCCTTGGAACCACACTCTTTAAGTTTGTCAATATCAGTGAGGAAGGTATTTCCAGCGATGTAACCCTGCGTACATATACGTTAAGACTGCGGGGCGCTGTCAATACGAATCAGGCCGTAATCAATCTGGTGACGAGACTGGTAGAGACAGAGTACCTGGAAGATGTGGAAGGACATAATAAGCGCCAGACCGGCACCCTGAGTTACCAGTTCAGTTCTGTGCTTCTAGTAGGCGGCGAAGATTATTATACGGTTTATGAGTATTATGATGACGGCACCGGGATTTTGAGCCGTACAGACAAAGTGTTTTTGGTGCAGGTTTACACGGGTGAAGCGGCGCAGCTTAGTTATGACACAAAAGGAAACTTTGTGGCGAATCCAATATAAAACTATTGCAAAAGGTCGAAAGTTCCTATATGATAGTCTACGGACAAGATAAGAAAGGGATTTTCAACGAAGCAGGGAGGATAATGATAAGATGTATAAAATCATAAAAGCGGAAGAACTTGCGTCCAATATTTACCTCATGGACGTGGAAGCGCCCCGTGTGGCAAAGTCCTGTCAGCCAGGACAGTTTGTGATCGTCAGAATGGATGAGGACGGAGAGCGTATTCCATTGACAATCTGTGATTACGACAAGGATAAAGGAACAATCACCATAGTCTTTCAGGTAGTGGGCGCTGCCACAGAGATGATGAAACAGCTGCGGGCGGGTGACAGTTTCCATGATTTCGTGGGACCTCTTGGCTGTGCTTCTGAGTTTGTGAATGAAGCGTTAGAACATTTAAAAAATAAAAAGATTCTTTTTGTGGCAGGCGGACTTGGCACGGCGCCCGTATATCCCCAGGTAAAATGGCTGCATGAGAGAGGGATTGCTGCGGACGTGATCGTTGGCGCGAAGACCAAAGACCTGCTGATTATGGAAGAAGAGATGAAGGCTGTAGCCGGAAATCTCTATATCACCACAGACGACGGTTCTTACGGCCGAAGCGGTATGGTGACCAAAGTGATTGAAGATTTGATCGGACAGGAAGGAAAGCAATACGATGTGTGTGTGGCAATCGGCCCCATGATCATGATGAAATTTGTCTGTCTGACCACGAAAAAATATGATCTGC
>CAJUFU010000008.1:295-34134 GCA_910585555.1 uncultured Lachnospiraceae bacterium | reverse complement strand
CCGATCTCCACTGTTGTCAGCATGAATCCGATTATGGTGGACGGCACCGGCATGTGCGGTGCCTGCCGGTTGACTGTGGACGGAGAAGTGAAGTTTGCCTGTGTGGACGGGCCGGAATTTGACGGACATAAAGTGGACTTTGATCAGGCGATGAAACGCCAGCAGATGTATAAGACACGGGAAGGCAGAGCATTTTTGAAGGCCAAAGAGGGAGATACTCATCATGGCGGATGCGGAAACTGCGGAGGGAATGAAGAATGACAACAGATGTGTTAAAGAAAGTACCTGTCCGTGAACAGGATGCAAAGGTACGTGCGACAAATTTTGAGGAAGTATGTCTGGGTTATAATAAGGAAGAGGCGATGTGTGAGGCCGCCCGCTGCATCAACTGTAAGAATGCCCAATGTATTAAGGGGTGTCCGGTAGCCATTGATATTCCGGGATTTATCGAGAAAGTGAAGGAGGGCGATATTGCGGCAGCCTATCAGGTGATCAGTGAAGCGTCTGCGCTTCCGGCAGTCTGCGGGCGCGTCTGTCCTCAGGAGAGCCAGTGTGAGGGCAAGTGTATCCGCGGTATCAAGGGGGAACCCATCTCCATCGGTAAACTGGAGCGTTTCGTAGCAGACTGGGCCAGAGAGAATGATGTGAAACCGGAAGGCGCCAAAGAGAAGAAAAACAAACGGGTGGCCGTGATCGGTTCCGGGCCTGCCGGATTAACCTGCGCAGGTGATCTGGCTAAAATGGGTTATGATGTGACTATTTTCGAGGCCCTTCATGAGCCCGGCGGCGTACTGGTATATGGTATTCCGGAATTCCGTCTTCCGAAACAAGATGTAGTTGCCAAAGAGATTGAAAATGTAAAGGCACTTGGCGTAAAGATTGAGACCAATGTGGTGGTAGGGAAATCCGTCACCATAGATGAGCTCCTCACAGAGGAGGGATTTGACGCCGTGTTCATCGGCTCCGGAGCAGGCCTTCCCAAATTCATGGGGATTCCGGGAGAACAGGCCCTTGGGGTATTCTCGGCCAACGAGTATTTGACAAGAAGCAATCTGATGAAAGCCTTTGATGAAGCGTCCAATACACCCATCATGCACGGTAAGAAAGTAGCCGTGGTGGGCGGCGGTAACGTGGCCATGGATGCGGCAAGGACCGCGCTTCGTCTGGGCGCGGAAGTGCATATTGTATACCGCAGAAGTGAGGAAGAACTCCCTGCCCGTGTGGAGGAGGTTCATCATGCAAAAGAGGAGGGCATTATTTTTGACCTTCTCACTAATCCCACAGAGATTCTGGAAGATGAGAACGGCTGGGTATCCGGCATGAAATGTGTGCGGATGGAATTAGGAGAGCCGGATGCATCGGGCAGACGCCGTCCGGTGGTGATCGAGGGTTCCGAGTTTGTGATGGAAGTGGATACGGTTATCATGTCCTTAGGTACTTCTCCTAATCCGCTGATTTCTTCCACAACGAAGGGACTTGAGGTAAACAAGTACAAGTGTATTGTGGCGGAAGAAGATTTCGGCAAAACCACCAAAGAGGGCGTCTATGCAGGCGGTGATGCGGTGACCGGTGCGGCGACGGTAATTCTTGCCATGGGAGCGGGTAAGGCTGCCGCAAAAGGTATTGATGCTTATCTTTCTGGTAAATAGGTCTTTATCGTATAGGGAAAGTAAACTGCCGCCGTTTTGGCGGCAGTTTTTTGGAGTATAACTAAGAAATTCTTAATAATTTGTGCGGGCTGTCTTTAAAGATTGTCCGGTATGATAGATTATAAATATAAATAAGCCCGGATACAGACTGCATAATCTGGCTGTGTACCCGAAATGGCTGAAGACATCTGTTTGAGGCATGGCCTCGGAAAGGTATGTGTGGCATATGAATCTGATGGAGAGAAAGAACAGGAAAGAAAATAATAATCCGGAACAGCTGGAGGATGGTCATTCTTCCAAAGCGGAGGATGATCTTGAAATTGTAGATTTAAATGAGCCGGATGAGGATGAGGCGGAAGCAGGCGGCGGTCTCCATGAACTTTTACAAAAACCTTATATGACAACGGTGCTTATGGGGATTATCGTGTTGCTGTTGGTCTGCATCATCGTGCTGTTAGTCGTCATGCCTTCCCGCAGGGATTCCAGGCAGGCCTCTTCGGATACGGATTTACAGCAGAATATCACAGACTATGCGAATGAGCAGATTGAAAAGGAAAAGGATGCAGATCAGGATAAACTTTCCGATGCAATCGTGGTGACGCTGCCTGCTCAGGATGCAGCGAAAGAAGATACACAAGAAGCCGAAGAGGCGGAAGAAGAGGAAGAAGAGGAGCCGGAGACGACTGAGAAACCGGAAGCGGCAGATAGTGATAAGACGGCGGTAGTGGTGGATATTGAAGACGAAAATGACGAGGCTTACACCAAAGAATTCATTTTAAATGAGGCCTTACCTTATTTTGCGGACAATAAGCAGGATGCCATCTGGGATCTGGCCCATCTAAAACGTTATGTAAAATTATCCCAGGAACTGGAAGGCAGCGGTAAGTTCTATTATCAGGGCGATGTGGACGGGGACGGAAGACCAAACGGAAAGGGCCTGGCCATCTATGAGAAGAACAGCTATTATTATGGAGAGTGGAGCCACGGCGTAAGGAGTGGAACGGGAAACTGGTTCAAATTCTATATCGGACAGCGCAATAAGACCAATGCCATGGGTAAATACATGGCGCACAGCTACAGCGGCAGCTGGGCCAACGATCTGCCAAACGGCGAGGGCGCCGAACACTACGATGTGGATATCTCCAAATTGGAAGCCAATACCCGAATCCTGCAGAATGTGGTCGGTCATTTTACCGACGGTCTCTATGACGGCGATATGTATGCCAACTCTGTTGATTATGTGGGCAATGTGGAAGAGTGGAACGGTGTCTGTGAAAAGGGCGTCTTTACACTGTGGCGGGATATGAGCGCCATCGGGGAATGTTCCGTGTGGCAGAACAGAGACGACAGCTCGCTTTGTATGGACATTGACAAATCGGAAAATAAGAACCAGGGCATACGGGAATTGTTAAAATAAGACAGATATGGTTGCATTTCGTATAAAATGATTATAAAATAAAAATGTACCGTTGATTTTGGGGACAAGTTTTCCAATGCATGAGATAAGGAGGGTACGATTATGCCCTGGTGTCCTGTTTGTAAGAATGAGTATCGGGAAGGAATTGCATTCTGTGCGGAGTGTAAAGTTCCGCTCGTAGACAGCCTGGAAGAAAAGGTGTTTCAGCCTTTTATTTTCGGGGAAGAGGAGAAGATGCGGCGGCTGCAGGAGTTCTTAAGTTATGGGAATCCAAAGATAGAGACGCAGCTTACACGGGACGAGGAAGAGGATGTCTACCGGCTTTCCGTCTTAGACTGCGACAGGAAGAACGCAGTCAAAGCGGCACAGGTCTTTCTGACACAGGAGGCGGTTTCCCAAGAAGAGACTGCAGAGGCGCCCACAGAAGAGAAAGAGGAGAAAGAAGTAAAATCATACCACTATTATCAGAACAGTGCCGCCCAGGCAGAGGAAAACAAATCTTCCGCTTACACCCTTTTAATCGTGGGCGGTATCGGTTTTATCGCGGTGCTTTTGGTGTTTTTTAATGTGACGCCTCTTTATCGTAACGGGGGAATCACCAAATACATGGTGTGCGGCATCATGGGCGCTATGTTCATACTCTTTATCATCTTTGGGATTTTGTCCATGCGGAATTCGAAAGTCCTGTTTAGTAAGGCCAAGACGGAAAATTCCCTGCTTGCGGAGATGAGCCGGTGGTGCGAGGAGAATCTGAGTGCCGAGAAAGTAGACGAAGGGCTTTTCCAGGAGGAGATGCCGGAAGAACAAAAGTATTTTGTCCGGGCTGAGAAGATGAGAGAGCTGATCAATGATAAATTCATGAATCTGGATGAAGCGTTTGTAGAACATTTTGTGGATGAGTATTATCAGAAACTATATGAGGGCAAATGAAGATAACAGTGATAACAGTGGGCAGGCTGAAAGAAAAATTCTACCGTGAAGCAGTGGCGGAATATGAGAAACGGCTTGGCCGGTATTGTAAATTAGAGATTTTACAGGTGGAGGATGAGAAGACACCCGACAAGGCCTCGGAAGCAGAAGAAGAATTCATCCTAAGGAAGGAAGGGGAACGGATTCGAAAGCTTCTGAAAGAGGATGCTTTCGTGATAACCTTGGAGATTGCGGGCCGGATGTATGATTCTTTAGCGTTTGCGCATACAATAGAGAAGCTGCAGATTTCAGGCGTCAGTCATATCCAGTTTGTGATTGGCGGTTCTCTTGGCCTGCATGATGAAGTCTGCAAAAAGGCTGACCTGGCGGTCAGCTTTTCTAAAATGACTTTCCCGCACCAGCTGATGCGGGTTGTTTTGTTAGAACAGATTTACCGGGCTTACAGGATTATGCAGGGGGAACCTTATCATAAGTAAGGAGAAGATATTTATGAGAATGTATGACCTTATCATGAAAAAGAGAAACGGCGGCATTTTAACAGAAGAAGAGATTCAATTTATGGTATCCGGATATACACAAGGGCAGATTCCGGATTATCAGATGTCCGCCATGATGATGGCTGTCTATTTTCAGGGGATGACAGAGACGGAAACCACAGCCCTCACCATGGCTATGGCTCACAGCGGAGAAATGCTTGATTTGAAAGATATCGCGGGCGTGAAAGTGGATAAACATTCCACCGGCGGTGTGGGAGATAAGACTTCTATTGCGCTTGCGCCTATGGCGGCGGCCTGTGGCGTAAAGATTGCCAAGATGAGCGGCAGGGGGCTTGGACATACCGGCGGAACCATAGATAAACTGGAAAGCTTTGAAGGCTTTACCACCGGCATCACGGCCGAACATTTTAAACGGCAGGTCAATGAGATCGGCATATCGATTATGGGACAGACACTGGATATCGCTCCGGCGGATAAGAAACTCTATGCCCTGCGGGATGTGACTGCCACGGTGGATAATATGTCTTTGATCGCCAGTTCCATCATGAGCAAGAAACTGGCTTCCGGGGCTGATGCCATCGTACTTGATGTAAAGACCGGGAGCGGTGCTTTTATGAAGAAGGAAGCGGACGCCTTTGCGCTGGCAAGAGAGATGGTCCGCATTGGCAACAGAGCCGGCAGGAAAACCATTGCCGTGGTATCGGATATGGACCAGCCTTTGGGGTTCGCGGTGGGCAATGCCTTAGAAGTACAGGAGGCAATCGCCACCTTGAAAGGGGAGGGACCGGAGGACTTTACGCAGCTTTGTATGACGCTGGGTTCTTATATGTTGATTGCGGGCGGCAAGGCTAAGGAGGAAGAAGAGGCAAGAAATATGCTGCAGGAAGTCATTGCAAACGGCAGTGCTTTAAGGAAATTGGAAGCCTTCATACAGGCCCAGGGCGGCAATCCGGCGGCAGTGCATCAACCGGCACTTTTGCCTAAGGCGGCCATGGTAGAAGAAATCACAGCACCCCAGACAGGGTTCGTGGAAAAGATAGACTGTGAAGAAATCGGTATCTGTTCTCTGCTTTTAGGCGGCGGCAGAGAGACGAAGGAAAGCGAGATTGATCTGTCAGTGGGGCTTATCCTGCACAAGAAAGCAGGCGATTATGTGGAGGCCGGAGAGTCTTTAGCAACCATCCATGCCAATGACAGACAGAAACTCATGATGGCCAAAGAGAGGTTCTTAAAGGCTTACCACATGACCCCGCAAAGGGTGGCAAAAAGGCCTTTGATCAAAGGTTTGGTGACAGAATAATCTTGCAAAATTTCAGTCCCTTTATGGTTCGGGTATCTTATGTCATGAAATCAAAGTTTGAAACATATAGTGTACCATGAAAAGAAATCATAAACGGCCACCCTTTAAAACACTATCTGACTCCAAGGAACTGATCGTAGAATCCTTAAGACTCCCCAAAGACACTATGCTTGGGGCAGCCATTGTCACAATCACGGGAAACAGAGAGGCTTTTATCGAGAATTATAAAGGAATCCTGGAATATACCACACAGACGATCGTCCTGCAGGGGAAGAATTGTAAGATATGTTTTGAAGGAAAACAGTTATCCATAGAGTATTACACCAATGAAGACATGAAAATAAGCGGTATGATCGATACGGTGAGATATTTTTGACAGGGAGGGTATCATGCTTCATTGGATACAGTATTTCAAAGGTTATGTGACCATAAAGGTATGGGGATATTCTGCCGAGCGGCTTTTGAATCTATGCGGAAACCATGATATTTTAGTATGGAACATTAAAGACCACGGCGATTATCACACCATGAATATCAGCGTGCAGGGCTTTTTTGCACTAAAGCCGCTGCTCAAAAAGACAGGAACCAGGGCAGCCGTATTACAAAGATATGGACTGCCTTTTTTTGTGTCTAAAATGTGCAAGCGCAAGATTTTCGTCATCGGACTGATCGGCTGTATGCTGTTTTGGATATTGACTTCCGGTTATATTTGGAATATCAAGATTGACGGTAACTTTGCATTGACAGAGGATGTCCTTTTGGATTATCTGGAAGAGCAGGGTGTGCACACAGCCATGAAGAAGAGCCGGCTCAAGATAGAAGATTTGGAGCGGTCGCTGCGGGAAGACTATGACCTGATCACCTGGACTTCCGTACAGGTGGAGGGCACAACGCTGCTTATTCATATCAAAGAAAATGAGATGCCAAAATATGACCAATCCAGTCAATTGCAGACAAAAGAGGGGATGGATCTGGTTGCCACCCGGGCGGGCACTGTATCCTATATCATCACCAGAAGCGGTGTCCCGCAGGTATCCACCGGTGATACGGTGGAACAAGGGGCGGTATTGGTGAGCGGCGCCGTGCCCGTTTACAATGAAGATACCACGGTGAGAAAATATCAGTTTGTCCAGGCGGATGCAGATATTATCCTGCGATACGGGGAAGATATCTCTGTGGAGCAGAGTGTTTCCTATGAGGAAAAGCGCTATACAGGAGAGGAGAAAAAAGTCTATGTGCTGGGAGCAGGAGACAGGGAATGGAGTCTGCGGCTGAGAAAAATTCCCTACCAGGCCTACGACAGCAGTGTAGAGAAAAAACAGGTCAAACTTTTAGAGCATCTGTATCTTCCGTTTTCTTATGGACATAAGACCATAAGAGAGTACGAAATCACACAGCAAAAACATTCGGAAGAGGAGATGAAAACGTTGATGCAGGAGGAGTGGGATAAAATTATCTCAACTTTAGAAGAAAAAGGGGTACAAATTGCCGAAAAAAATGTTACAATAAAAAAGAATGATAAAAAATGGGTGTTGACTGCCCATATGCAGCTGGAAGAATCTGCGGTAAAACTTGTACCCACCAGCATAGAGCCGGTGGTACAGGAGACACCGGAAGAAGAGACGACAGAGTGAGTAATAAACCGGAAAGGCGATACCGATACTATGGGAGAATATACCGTCAGTATAGACGTGCCCGTGGCGCACATGCAGAATCTCTTTGGCCAGTTTGATTCTCATATCAAGAAGATAGAGGACGATCTGCAGGTGATGATCATCAACAGAGACGGCGCCGTGCGCGTAAGCGGAGAGAAGGAATCCGTGGACCAGGCGGTCCGCATCGTGAAAGAACTTCTTTCCTTATCAGAGAGGGGAAATGTATTGGAAGAACAAAGTGTGGATTATGCCATAGAACTTGGCAGAAAGCATCAGGAAGATATGCTGCTTGAAATGGACAGCGACTGTATCTGCCATACTGTGAGCGGTAAACCTGTCAAACCAAAAACCCTGGGGCAGAAACACTATGTGGATGCTATCCGCAGTCATATGATCGTATTCGGCATCGGCCCGGCAGGCACAGGTAAGACCTACCTTGCCATGGCCATGGCCGTAACTGCCTTTAAGAATAATGAAGTCAGCCGTATCATTCTGACCAGACCGGCCATTGAGGCCGGGGAGAAACTAGGCTTTCTGCCCGGAGATTTACAAAGTAAAGTGGACCCTTATCTGCGGCCCCTTTACGATGCCCTCTATCAGCTGATGGGGGCGGAGAGCTTTGCCAAGAATACAGAGAAAGGTCTGATTGAAGTGGCGCCCCTTGCCTATATGCGCGGCCGCACATTGGACAACGCCTATATTATCCTGGATGAGGCCCAGAATACCACACCGGCGCAGATGAAGATGTTTCTGACCCGTATCGGGTTTGGCTCTAAGGTGGTGGTCACCGGGGATGCCTCCCAGAAAGACCTTGCACCGGATGCCAAATCGGGGTTGGATGTGGCGTCCAGAGTACTGTCCAAAATAGATGATATTGCTTTCTGCAAACTGACCAGCAAGGACGTGGTGCGACACCCTCTGGTACAGAAAATCGTCAAAGCCTATGATGATTATGAGGCAAGAGAAGTAAGATACAGCGAAAAAAAGAGAAACAGGAACTATGAACGTGGAAAAAAATAAGAAAAATGGATGGAAGAGAATACTGATCTTTACACTGATGTTTTTTTTAAGCGGCGGTATTGCTTATCTGGGCTGTCTGCTTTATCAAAACAAGCCGGACATGCTGCTGCGCAATACGGTGATGATTCTTTCCGGCACCGGTGTGGTGATCTTTTCTTTTGTTTTGAGTGAGATTAACGGTTTTTTTGTCTATCACAATGAGGGGCGCTACGGCAGATTCGCATGTATGTATCTGATTAGTTTATCTGCCGCTGTATTCCTGCCTTTTCTGCCGGTAGCGGGATGGCCTTTCTTAGTTATTTTCGTCCTGCTTGGCGTATTCAGCAACGGGATGACGGGACTGGCGGCCGGAAGCCTGTGTCTGCTTCTTGCCGTGAATTTTGCAGGCGGCGATTACGCTGTTTTCTGGTTGTATTTTATCAGCGGCCTGGCTGGTATCCTTGTATTTAGTACCATTGACGATGAATTTAAGGTGGGGCTTCCTCTGCTGATTTCTATATCGGTGCTTGCATTATGCCTTATGGCCAATGTCATCTTATTCGTGAACGCCAGACTCTCCATCGGGCAGTTTACGATTCCGGCAATCAATCTGATGGTTTCTTGCATTTTGCTGTTAGTCAGTCTGAAGATGTTCAGCTCTGCAGTGATCTATCGGTATCGGGAAAAATATATGGAGATTAATGATCCGGAGTGTCCATTGCTTGTGCAGTTAAAGGAGAAATCCAAGGAAGAGTATTATCATGCGATTCACACGGCCTATCTGGGAGATAAAATTGCCAAGAGCCTGGAGATTGATGACGCGGCGGTGAAGGCCTGCGGGTATTATCACAGAATCGGTATCCTGAAAGGGGAAAATACCTGGGAGAATGTATCCGCCATATGTGATGCGTATCATTTTCCGCCGAAGACCAAGAGTATTTTAAAAGAATATGTGGACACCAATTCCAAAGTGGTGTCCAAGGAGACCATTGTGGTACTTTTTGCTGACTGCATCGTTTCCTCCATTCTGTATCTGTTTGATAAAGATCCCAAGGCGGAATTAGACTATGCACAACTAATCGACACCGTCTTTCAGAAGAAATTTGAGACAGATGAATTGTGGAACAATGACATATCTTTAGCCCAGCTGCATGAGATGAAACGGATTTTTGTCCAGGAGAAATTATATTATGACTTCTTACGTTGAGAATGAGACAGGGACTTCTTTTCCCTTTGACAGCAAGGAACTTTTAGAAAGCATCATGGAACAAGTCATGGATATGGAAAACTGTCCTTATGAGACCTCCGTAAATCTCCTGATCACAGATAATAAGAGTATTCGGGAATATAATAGGGATTACAGGAATATCGACAAGGAAACGGATGTGCTCTCTTTTCCCAATCTTTCCTTTGAGAGAGCGGGCGATTTTTCTTTTGCAGAAGAAAACGAAGCGGATTGCTTCGATCCTGACAGCGGAGAACTTTTGTTAGGGGATATTATCTTGTCGGCGGACAGGATAAAAGAGCAGGCGGAAGAATATGGACACAGTCTTTTGCGGGAATTTGCGTTTTTGACTGCACACAGCCTGTTTCATTTATGCGGCTATGATCATATGGAGCAAGAAGAAGCCGCCGTCATGGAGAAAAAGCAGGAAGAAGTGCTGGAAAGGCTTCATATTACAAGAGGATAAGGGAAATGCGTACTCAACTCATGATGAAAAATTTCAAAACCCATATGGTTATGTTCGCAGGGACGATTTCCTATATGATGCTTCTGTTTATGCGGATTCCGCTTGCGAACATCATTGGCGATCCGGGAATGGGGCTGTTTGCCCCAGCCTTTGAAATTTATATATTGACTACATTGGTCACATCCTATAGCATGTCCAAAACCATGTCCGGACTGATTCGTTACCGGGTGAAACGGGAACGCTACCGCAATGCCGGAAAGGTTTTTCATGCGGCCTTTTTTCTGGATTTGATGATCAGTGTGATTATGGCGGCAGTCTTATTATTTCTGTCTTCTGCAATTGCCGATATCCTGGTGTTGGAACATTTAAGCCGTATGGTTCTTTTGGCGGCGGCGCCGGCGGTTCTTTTTGCAGCGCTGGTGGGAACGTTCCGTGGATACTTTAACGGGTATGGGCTGGGGGTTTTAGTGGCTCATTCTCAGTACTTTGAGAAGATATCTATGTTTATTTGCGTACTGTTATGCGGCAATGCCTTTCAAAAATATGGCCGGAATGTAGCGGCGCTTCTGCAGTCGGAAAATTACGCCTATGCATACGGTGCATTTGGGGCTATGCTGGGGGTTGTGCTCTCACAGGTAATTACCACCATTTATCTGCTGGTAATCTATGGGGTCTATTCCATTACGCTGCGGGGACGGATTGGCGCAGATGGCGGAAAACGGCTGGAGACACAGTATTCCATACAGAAGATGATTTTATCCGGGCTGATTCCCTTATCTTTTGTATCTGTGTTTTCCAATCTCTTTATGTTGATCGACCAGCGGTTTTTTAATTATTATATGAACGTGTCCGAGCAAGGCAATATGCGGACCAGACAGTGGGGCAGTTATTACAGCAGATTTGCAGTTTTGATCGGCCTGGGCTGCGCCATTGGCTGTATAGCAGTCTATGCTCTGGTAGGAAAGATTGGAAGCGCATATGACAGGGAAGAATACAGAAACATGCGGGAACGGATTGCCAAAGCGGTAAAGCGTCTTGGGATTGTCTCCTTTCCGATCACCATTTATCTGGCGGTACTGGCCCAAGCTCTCATCAGCCTGACTTATGGAAAGAAGTCGGCAAGTATTGCGGCGAAGGAGGCAGGCAAGCTTTTGGTATCTGCAATGCACGGGGGTGCCGTCATCGTTGTGCTGTTTGGCTTTGCTTTTTTGTTCGGGAAGATTCTATATAAGCTGAATATGCTGCGGGAGCTGTTCTTAACAGTGATCATTTCCTTTTTGGTCCACATTGCAGCCGGCTATCTGCTGGTGCATAAACTGCTGCTTGGCATACAGGGATTGCTGAGCGCAGTGATTCTCTTGTACGGTGTCTATGCTTTTCTGGCCTTTTTCTTTGTGACCAGAAAGATACGTTATCGACAGGACTGGTTTGCGGGCGTGATTTTTCCGGCGATTGCGGCGGGCGTATCCGGCGTGGTGGTGTTTCTTCTGCAGATGGTGCTTTTGGAGGCTGCAGGTGCCCTGATCACTGTTTTGGCGGCCATTTTGGCAGGCGTGTTTGTCTATATTTTCCTGCTCATGGCACTTCGAGTGATCGGAGAGGCGGAGCTTTCCGGTATGCCCCTTGGATTTTTCTTCATCCTGTTAGGCAAGAACCTGGGTATTTTGTAATGTATTAGGGAAAGTAAAGTTATCTTATCTGAATAAAAATCAGGAATTGACTGATACTGATTACAGGAAATCCGATAAGAAAGGTCAGTGATGGGATGAAACTTGTAAGACGTATCAGTTTTTTGTTGATTCTGTCCGGTATCATGCTGGGACTTGGCGGTTATGGGGCATTGAAAGCGGAAGAATTCTTCTATCCCCATAAATACCAGGATAAGGAAGCGCGTGTGCCGGCAAAACAGATTACGCAGACTGCACAGAAGGAAGAGATGGAAGAACAGGTGATTGAAGCGGCTGTGGAGGATAGACCCGTGGTGACGGCGGATACCCTGTATCTGGTGGAGACAGTGGATTTATCTGAGGGAACGGTGGATGAGAAGGAAGAGGCGATTCCTGTCAAGTACATTGGTCTTGACAGAGAGGAATTGTTAGAAGAGCTCTCTTTTTATGACAATAATCCGCCGCTTACGGAACAGGAACTGGGCTTTGAGACCATAGAACTGACAGCCTTTTCCAAGGACAGGGTCGCGATCTGCAAATATTACCGGCCCAAGAAAGAAGACAGAAGTTTCTATCTGATGGTGGCCGATCATTTTATTGTGGTCTATGAAGAGGATAAGAGAACCATCTATATGAACACAGACATTCTTCTGGAAAACTTAAGCGATGCGTTGCAGGCGGAGATTATCCGCGGTAAATATGTAGAAAATGAAGAGGAACTGTATCATTTCCTGGAATCTTATTCCAGCTGACAGTGGAAGGATATGGAGGATAGATGAATCGACAAATTGCAGTGATTGGCGGCGGAGCGGCTGGCATGATGGCCGCCGTGCAGGCAGCCAGGGCCGGCGCTGGAGTCACCGTCTATGAAAGAAACGACAGGATTGGTAAGAAAATCCTGTCCACAGGAAACGGAAAATGTAATTTTTCCAATGAGAAAATGGAGATATCCTGTTATCATGGAAGCGGACAGAAACTGCTGCCTGTTATATATGACACCTTCGGCGTGCCGGAGACAAAGAGATTTTTTCAGGATTTGGGAATGCGTATCAAGTCGGTAAACGGGTATCTTTATCCCGCCAGCGGTCAGGCTTCTACGGTACTGGATTTGTTTCGCTATGAACTGGCCAGACTTTCGGTGGATATACATACAGGACAGCAGATTACCCATATCGCGCTGCCAGATCAGTCCAGGAAGGGCATCTACATCGGCACCGGGAAATCTGACAGTATGAGCTATACTTATGATCGTGTGATTCTTACCTGCGGCGGGGCTGTTGCTCCCGGCACGGGTTCTGACGGCTCCGGGTGGGAACTGGCCAGACAGCTTGGTCACAGGATTGTTCCCGTTGTGTCCGCACTGACGGCGCTTCGCTGTAAGGAGACCTATTTGAAACAGGTGGCAGGTGTGCGCTGTGACGCCAAAGTCATATTGTATGTGGAGGGCAGTCAAATCTGTCAGGAACGGGGAGAGCTGCAGCTGACAGAGTATGGCATCTCCGGGATTCCGGTCTTTCAGATCAGCCGTCATGCCGCATACGCCCTGCGGGAAAAGAAACACACCTCCGTGGAGATTTCTTTTCTGCCGGAATATGATGACTGTGCTTACGAGCAGTTTTGGAAAGAGCGCTGGGAGAGACAGTCGGGGCAGACTATGGAAGAGTTTCTGACTGGAATAGTCAATAAGAAAATAAATATGCTTTTGCTGAAACTGGCGGGTATTTCCGGCAGTGAGACGGCGGCCCATGTCCCTCTAAAAGCGAGGCGGAAATTGCAGCATCTCTACCGTTTCCTGGAAGTGGAAGTGATCAAAACAAATCCGCCCCAACAGTCTCAGGTGAGCGCAGGGGGTGTTGACTGCGGTCAAGTGGACCACACCCTTGCCTCCAAGATAGTGCCGGGCGTATATTTTGCCGGGGAAATCCTGGATATTGACGGTATCTGCGGGGGCTATAACCTGCAGTGGGCTTTTAGCAGCGGCACCGTTGCGGGCCGGGCCGCCGCGGGGGTTCAGTTTTGAGAAGAAGAGAGGCCAGAGAGCATGATTCGTATTAACCAGATTAAAGTGATGCCAAAACACACCCAGGAAGATATTCTCAAGAAGGCGGCCAGGATTTTACGGATTGCCCCGGATAAGATTCAGGAAATGCAGATTGTCAAGAAATCCATCGATGCCCGGAAAAAACCGGATATTTATATCGTCTATACGGTGGATGTCAAAACGGCCTCCCAGGATAAGATATTGTCCGCCTGCCGCGGCAAGGCCGGACAGGTGCAGGCAGTTGTGAAGAAAGAATACCAATTTCCGGCCTTGGGCACAAAACCACTTAATCACAGACCGATTATTGTGGGCACCGGCCCGGCAGGGCTTTTCTGCGGTTATATGCTGGCCAGACAAGGGTATCGGCCTATCCTGCTGGAGCGGGGACGGGAAGCCGGACAACGTCTTCAGGATGTGGAACGGTTCTGGAAGGAAGGCGTGCTTATGCCCGATTCCAATGTACAGTTTGGAGAAGGGGGCGCCGGTACTTTTTCAGACGGTAAATTAAATACCCTTGTCAAAGACCCTTTTGGCAGAAACCGGGAGGTACTGGAGATATTGGTACAGGCGGGAGCGCCGGCGGATATCCTGTACGAGGCAAAGCCCCATATCGGCACAGATATTCTGATGGATGTGGTGGCTCATCTGCGCAGACAGATACTTGCCTGGGGCGGGGAAGTACATTTTGAGACCAAGGTCACCGACCTTTTGACTGCACAGAACCGGGTTACGGGCATCCGGACGGAGGATGGCCGCCTTATGGAAAGTGATGTGGTAATCCTGGCCATTGGCCACAGTGCCAGGGATACCTTCTATATGCTGAAAGAACGGCAGATTCCCATGGAAGCCAAGGCTTTTGCCGTGGGCCTTCGTATGGAACACCCAAGGAGACTCATTGATGACATCCAGTACGGTGGAAGCAGGCAGGCAAACCTGCCGGCCGCCAATTACAAAGTGACGGCGAAAACGAAAGACGGCAGAGGGGTCTATTCCTTCTGTATGTGTCCTGGTGGCTATGTGGTCAACGCTTCCTCTGAGCCAGGCCGGACAGCCATAAACGGTATGAGTTACAGCGGCAGAAACGGGACAAACAGCAACAGCGCCATGATTGTTACGGTGACACCCAAAGATTACGGCGGCTCCGGTCCCCTTGCAGGAATCGACTTTCAGCGCAGGCTGGAAGAGAGGGCCTATGAAATCGGTTCTGGTGCCGTGCCGGTGGAGCGTTACGGTGCCTATCGGCAGGCAGTCCTTGCCAGGCAGAAAGAGAAAACGGATAATCTCATGTCGAATACGGAGGAAAACACCTTATTGTCAGAGAAAAACAATCCTTCCAAAATCGCGGCGGCTTTCCCACAGTTTGCGCCGGCCGTGAAAGGAAAGTGGTGTATGGCACCTGTTCATGATATTCTGCCGGATGATTTAAATGCGGCCCTGGTAGAGGGAATTGACTTAATAGGTCAATCCATGAGGGGATTTGCGGATGAGAACGCCTATGTCTGTGGCGTGGAAAGCCGGACCTCTTCCCCGGTGCGGATTTTGCGGGATGGCACGGGACAATCTGCGGTAGCAGGCCTGTATCCCTGCGGCGAGGGGGCAGGATATGCCGGCGGGATTACTTCTGCCGCCATGGACGGCATACTGATTGCGGAAAAAGTTGCCTCTCTCTACCAACCTGTGATAGAATGAGGCTTGCAGATAACAGACAGGCGGCGGCTTTTTAAAAGAGAAAGTACCGGCCGTAGAGAAATGGAGAAACAGACAAGGACATGACAGACAGCAGAATACATATGAAAGAGAAAAAGAGAATCGTGGTAAAGATTGGTTCTTCCTCCCTGCAGCATGAGGAAACAGGGGACTTGGATTATACGAAACTGGATGTGCTGGTGCGGGAGCTTTGTAACCTGCGAAACCAGGGGAAGGACGTGGTGCTTGTGACTTCCGGGGCAATTTCTGTTGGAAAGAAGGCGATTATGCTGCCGGAAGATGAGAAAGATAATCCCATTGCCGTCAAACAGGCCTGTGCGGCGGTGGGACAGGCAAGACTGATGATGACCTATCAGAAGATTTTTGCAGAATACAATCAGGTTGCGGCCCAGATTCTGATGACCAAGAATACTATTGTGGATAATCTGAATCGTTTTAACGCCCGCAATACCTTTGCGGAGCTGTTTAAGTTAGGCGTAATTCCCATTGTCAATGAAAACGATACTGTGGCCACCTACGAGATTGAAATCGGTGATAACGATACCCTTTCAGCCATTGTGGCTTCCCTGATCGACGCGGACATGCTGCTTCTTTTGTCGGACATCGACGGCCTCTACACCGACGATCCCAGAAAGAATCCGGATGTGAAATACATCGAGGTGGTGGAGGAGCTCACGGAAGAACTGATGAATATGGGTAAGGATTCCACCGGGAGCAGTGCCGGCACCGGCGGCATGATGACCAAGCTGCAGGCGGCCAAGATTGCCAACAGCACCGGCGTTGACATGGTTATTGCCAACAGTAAAGACATTAAAGTCATACACCGTATTTTGAGTGGACAGAACATCGGCACTTTATTCAAGGCACACAGAGACGATCGGTTTGATCTGCCCCTGTATGTGCAGCAGATGCACAAAAATTGACGTATTTTCGGGTATGGGAGGAGGGTGAATTTGTGACAGTGGAAGAAATGACGGCGCGCATCAATGCGCTCTATCATAAATCCCAGGCAGAAGGGTTAACGGAGACCGAGAAGGAAGAACAGGACAGGCTGCGCAAGGCCTATGTGGCCAATGTGCGGGCCAATCTAAGAGGACAGCTTGACAATATCTCGATTGTAGAAAAAGACGGCACTATCACCGATCTGAAAGACCGCAAAAAGCAGGATAAGCAGAAATGACAAAGGATACGTATAACAAACCTGTGTCCGGCATATCTTTCGCACATGCCTCTGGGGCCATGTCGAAGGCGGCGGTCCGCACAAAATCCCTGCAGCTGCGGGAAGCGCTCACCGAGCAGGAGAGAATCCGTTACAGCGGAGAAATTATGAAAAGTCTGACAGCCCTTGCCTGTTATAAAGAGGCCGAGACAGTGCTTGCCTATGTGAACTACCGCAGTGAGGTGGAAACCTTAAGCCTGCTTGAACAGGCACTTAGTGAAAAGAAAGCTGTCTTCGTGCCCCGGGTAGAAGGAAAAGAGATGGAATTCTATCAGATTACCGGTTTGGACCAGCTTGCGTCCGGTTACCGGGGCATTCTGGAACCTGTGACAGACAGCGCTTTTCCAGACTATCTTGCACACAAGTGTACGGTCAGGCAGGCCTCCTTTGTACCGGCGGAAAAGATACCCCATATCTTGTTGTGTATGCCGGGCACTGCTTTTGACAGGGCACGCCGCAGAATAGGCTATGGCGGCGGTTTCTATGACCGCTATCTGGAGAAGCTTTCCAGGTTAAAAGACCAAAGCCGGATACATCTGACCACCGCAGCTCTGGCCTACAGCTGTCAGGTATGGGACGAGATTCCCACACAGCCGCATGATAAGAGACCGGATTTTTTGCTCACGCAACAGTACTGTATTGGGGAAAGTAATATGTCTGTCCTTTGACAGGCGGAAACGGAGAACCTTATGATCAAAGAATATTTAGATACCCTTGGCAGACAGGCCATTGACGCAAAACAGCTGTTACAGAGCCTTACTACCACGCAGAAAAATCAAGCCCTGGAGCAGGCAGCCGCTTCGCTCATAGATAAACAGGACAGACTGCTTGCTGCCAACGAGAAAGATTATCAGAAAGCAAAGGAAGCCGGTATGGCAGAAGGGCTGTTAGACCGGTTGAAGCTGTCTGCGGACAGAATCGAGGCCATGGCCCAGGGGTTGAGACAGATTGCTTCTCTGCCGGATCCCATCGGGGAAGTGATGGAGTGTTTTGATCGTCCAAACGGCCTGCATATCAAGAAGGTGCGTGTGCCTATGGGGGTAGTGGGTATTATTTATGAGGCCCGTCCCAATGTGACGGCAGATGCTTTCGGTCTGTGTTTTAAGACCGGTAATGCGGTGATTCTAAAGGGCGGCAGAGACGCTTTTTATTCCAATCAGGCGATTACCGAAATCATCCAAGAAGCCCTTGAGAAGGAAGGCATTTCACAACATGCCTTGCAATTGATTGCCCACAATGACAGGGAAGTGACCACAGCCTTCATGCAGCTTAAAGAATATGTGGATGTACTGATTCCCCGGGGCGGCGCCGGATTAATCCGTTCCGTAGTGGAGAATAGTACGATTCCGGTCATTGAGACCGGTACGGGCAACTGTCATATTTATGTCGACGAAGAGGCGGACCTGGAGAAGGCGGTGCCCATTATCCTCAATGCCAAGACACAGCGGATTGGTGTCTGTAACGCCTGTGAATCTCTTTTGGTACATCGAAAGATTGCCCAGAAGATACTGCCTGCGCTTGGCAGGGCACTGCAGGAAAAACAAGTGGAAATCCGCGGCGATCAGACAGTTCTTGACCAGATTCCGGGAGCCTGTCCGGCCACGGAAGAAGACTATGGCAGAGAGTATCTGGATTTGATACTTTCCGTTAAGACAGTAGATTCGTTAGAGGAGGCAATCGCCCATATCAACCATTACAACACGGGACATTCCGATGCCATTCTCACGGAAAATAAAGCCCATGCAGAGAAATTCCTGCGGGAGGTGGACTCTGCCTGCGTGTATGTGAACGCTTCCACAAGATTCACGGATGGCTTTGAATTCGGATTTGGTGCGGAAATCGGTATCAGTACCCAAAAACTACATGCCCGAGGACCCATGGGACTGCGGGAATTGACTTCTTACAAATATCAAATCATTGGAAACGGACAAATACGACAATAGTAGTAGATTTATCTGGTAAAACATCACTAAAAAAGCGCTTGTTTTTTAGTGATGTTTTTATTGTGCTACAAACAAAGACTGCTTTTTCCAAGGGATAGAATGTGATATAATAAAGCGTGTATTTATACAGGGGGAAGGGGAATCTCCTTTGCACGGTTAGGTAATAGGAACACTATAATACTAAACTAAGGAAACAGGGGAGGAAAGGATGAAAGACAAAAAGAGATTGGGTGTTATGGCACAGCTGGTGATGCTGTGCGCAATTCCGATGGTCATCATGGTGCTCGTTATCACCTTCTATGCCATTGGCAAGATGCGGAACATGGTAAAGGATACTACAATGGAGGGATTGAAGAATCTTTGCCAGAGTGTTTACGCGGCCTATGAAGTGATTGATGCAGGCGATTACCGCCTGGAAGGTGACGATTTGTACAAAGGTGATTACTGTGTTACGGAGCATGAGGATGTCATCGATAATTTTGTGAAAGGTTCCAGTGCGGATGTCACGCTCTTTTTCGGAGATACCAGGCGCGCTACCTCTTTGCGGGACAAATCTACGGGTCAGCGTATTTTGGGTACTAAGGCATCCGATGAGATCATTTCTGCAGTTATCAATGGCGGCAAGACTTATTCCACCAGTGATGTTGTGGTAAATGGAGAACAGTACTATGCTTTTTACATGCCTGCATTTAACAGCAATGGAAAATGCGTGGGCATGGTTTTTGCCGGACAGCCGGCTACAGAGGCAAACGCCGAAATCAACAGGAGTACAATGCTGATTTTGGGGATTGCCTTTATTATTTTGTTTGTTGCACAGATTGTGTGTATCCGCATTGCCAGAGCATTGGCCAAGGTGATCATGCAGTCTGAGGAGATTATAAGCGCTCTATCAACTGGAAATCTTCACATGCAGGTCAGTGAGAGACTGCTAAAGAGAAAAGACGAACTTGGTGTCATGGGGCGCGCAGTGCAGGCACTTCTCGATAAGCTGCAGGAAATTCTTGGCGGTATCAAGCAAAATACCGACACGCTGATGCTGCGGGGCGACTCTTTGGAAACCATGGCGGCCCAGTCCTCCACCACAGCGGATGAGATTAGTACTGCGGTGGAAGATATCTCCAAGGGGGCCGTATCCATGGCAGAGGATATTGAATCTGCCACCCTGCAAATCAATCGTATGGGTGTGTTGATTGAGAAGATTGTGGAGAGTGTGCAGGAACTGGATAACCTTTCCGACCAGATGCATCGGGCGGATACAGAGTCTTCCAGAATCATCCATGAGCTGAGTGAGTCCAACGATAAGACCACCGATGCCATCAAGAAAATCGAAGAGTCGGTACATACAACCAACGAATCTGTCAACAGGATTCAGGATGCAGTCGATCTGATTGCCTCCATAGCCAGTGAGACCAGCCTGCTTGCCTTAAATGCAAGTATCGAAGCTGCCAGGGCCGGAGATGCAGGACGCGGTTTCGCAGTAGTAGCAACCCAGATTTCCAAACTGTCTGAGGATTCCGCACAATCCACCAAGACCATTGAAGGAATTATCCATCAGCTGACCTTAGACTCGGAGACTTCCATCAAGATCATGAATGAGGTGAACGAGATTGTTGCGCAGCAGCAAAAGAAACTGGAACAAACCAAAGAGAAGTTTAGTGAAGTGAGTAACGGCATTGAGAGCTCCATGAAAGAATCCCGTTTGATTTATGAGCAGGCCGGAGAATGCGATGCCGAGAGGGGCAAAGTCGTGGACGTGATTCAGAGCCTGTCTGCGGTATCCCAGGAAAATGCCGCCTCCACAGAAGAGACGACAGCTTCCATGCAGGAACTGAACGCCACAATCAATCTTCTTGCAGAAGCCGCCAAGGAACTAAAGCAGATGGCGGAGAGCCTGGAAGAGGAAGTTGGTTTCTTTACATTTTAAAACTTAATATATGAGACAAAGTTAGAGAGGAAGCCTGTCTGTGAAGCTTCCTCTCTGACTGCATGGAAATCCGCCTTATAAGATAAGAATAAAAATATAGGTTGACACATAGAAAATATGATATTATAATATGAACAAATAAACATATGTTGAAACGTGCGAAGGATTTATCTGAGATGGAAGAGAAAGAGTATTTGGAGACCCATGAAGAATTGGTAAAAACGATATTGGACCGACAGCCTGCGGATGAAGTCTTATACGATCTGGCAGAACTTTTTAAAGTATTCGGGGATTCCACCCGGATTAAGATACTGTATGCCATGTTCGATACGGAGCTGTGTGTAAATGATATTGCCAGGCTGCTGAGTTTAAGTCAGTCCTCCGTCAGCCATCAGCTGCGGATTCTGAAATCTTCCAAGCTGGTGAAATTCCGCAGGGAGGGAAAATCCGTTTTCTATTCTCTGGACGATGAACATGTCAGGTCAATCCTCAGTATGGGCATGGAACATGTGGAAGAGTAAACGGTAAAAGCAGGAGGGAGAGGGAGAACTCATGGGGAAAACTTATAAGATTGAAGTGGATTGTGCAAATTGCGCTGAGAAAATGCAGGAAGCCGCCAAGAAAACGGAAGGTGTGGCAGATGCCACTGTAAGTTTTATGACGCAGAAGATGAAAGTGGAGTTTGACAATGGCGCTGATGAGAAAACAGTCATGAAGCAGGTGTTGAAGGCATGTCGAAAAGTGGAGCCGGACTGCGAAATCGCATTTTGAGGCGTTTCTTATGACAGCCTGCTGGGAAATAGTCTACTGATTGCAAGGGTGGGAAATTCGTGAAAACGAACCCCGCCTTTTTGTTTTACAGAATTTAGGTAAGGGCAGGAACCGAGAGGAAAGATGGGACAGACAGACGTTGTATTTCTCAGCTGGAAGCAAAAATAGGTTGACGAAAGGGCGGGAAATCAGTACTATGTTTAAATAGGGAATATAATAGGCAGTAGTACAATAGATAAAGCCTGTCTGGAGGGGAAGACTTTGAAAAGATTTAAAATAGCAGCCGCTGTCATTATCTGTGGATTTTTGCTGACGGCATGTGGTAAGGACGAGGCACTGACCACTTATCAGGAAGATATGAATCGTTTTTTTGAAACGGCGGCTTCCTATCATGAAAATATGAATGCCATTGATCCGACTTCCCAGGATGCGGTGCCGCAGCTTCTCGCTTATCTGGACGGGCTGCAAAATGAGATTACCTGGATGGCAGAACTGGAAGTACCCGAACAGTTCTCGGCGGCGGAGAGTCTGGCAGATGAAGCGGACGAAAATATGAAGGAGGCGGTGGCGCTTTTTCATGAGGCATACGAGGGCGATACCTACGACGAAGCGTTAGGACAGGCGGCACTGGAATATTATGAAAGAGTCAATGTCCGTATCCAGTATATTATTACCATTCTGCACGGAGAGATACCGGAGGGAGAAGGGGTCACTTACACCGAGGAAGAAGGTATCTTTGGCGGCGGATTCTTGAATAAGACAGAAGACGGAGAGGATACAGAAGAACCTTCCGGGGAAGAAACTTCAGACGAAGAAGCGCCGGAAGATGATTTTGATACCGATGATACCGTCTTTTATGAGGAACCCGCCGAGGAGGCTGAATAGCATTGATTGGAGATGAATATGGATAAGGAAGCATTTTATCAATTGATACAGGATACCCCTGTTTTTTTGGACGGGGCCACCGGTTCTAATCTGCAGAAAAGAGGTATGCCCACAGGGGTGTGCCCGGAGCAGTGGATTTTGGAACATAAGGAAACACTCATTTCCTTACAGAAAGAATTTATATGCGCAGGCAGTAATATCATCTATGCACCGACCTTTACGGCGAACCGGATTAAATTAAAGGAATACGGTATAGAAGACCAGATCAGACAGATCAACCAGGATCTGGTGGCTCTCTCTAAGGAGGCTGCAGACGGGCAGGCTTATGTGGCCGGAGATATCACCATGACGGGTGAGCAGTTAGCCCCTATGGGAAAGCTGGATTTTGAAGAATTGGTTGATGTGTACAAAGAACAGATCGGTTATCTGTCGGAAGCCGGTGTAGACCTTCTGGTGGTGGAGACCATGATGAGTTTACAGGAGACCAGGGCGGCAGTGATTGCAGCCAAAGAGGTCTGTGACTTAGCGGTGATGGCCACTCTTACTTTTGAGTCAGACGGCCGGACCTTGTTTGGAACCGATGCGGTGACGGCGGCTGTTGTACTGGAAAGTCTTGGCGTGGCGGCTGTGGGTGTCAACTGTTCCACAGGACCGGACAAGATGGTGGAAGTGGTGCGCCGTATGGCGGAGGTAACCACCATACCGATTATTGCCAAACCAAATGCCGGTCTGCCCTATCTGGACACAGAAGGCAACACCGTTTATGATATGGACGCCCAGACCTTCGGCGCCTGCATGAAGGATATTGTGGCGGCTGGGGCTTCCATCATCGGCGGATGCTGCGGCACCACACCGGCGTATATTGAAGAAGCCAGGCGGCAGGTGAAAGATATGCCCGTTCTGCACCGGAAGAAATCCGGCAGACGGTTTCTTACCAGTGAACGGCAGACAATTTCCTTTGACCTGACAGACAACTTTATTATCGTGGGGGAACGCATCAATCCCACGGGTAAGAAAAAACTACAGGCCCAGCTTAGGGAAGGGTCTATGGAGATGGTATCGGCCTTTGCAGAAGAGCAGGAGGCCTGCGGTGCCGGCATCTTAGACGTCAATATGGGCATGAGCGGTATCGATGAAAAGGCGATGATGCTAAAAGCCATAGAAACCATCGGCGGCATCACGAACCTGCCTCTTTCTCTTGATTCAAGCCACGTGGATGTGCTGGAGGCGGCTCTGCGCAGATATCCGGGCCGGGCGCTGATCAATTCCATTTCCTATGAGAAGACCAAGGTGGATGCCCTGCTTCCCTTGGCTAAAAAGTACGGGGCTATGTTTATCCTTCTCCCCTTATCGGATGAGGGCCTGCCAAAGGATATCACGGAAAAGATTCATATTATTGAAAAGATAAAAGAAAAGGCATTTGCCTTAGGGCTTACCAGAGAAGATATCATTGTGGACGGTCTGGTAGCCACGGTGGGCGCCAATAAAACGGCAGCGACAGATACTTTGGAGACGATACGCTACTGTAAAGAACAGGGGCTTGCCACTATCTGCGGCCTATCCAATATCTCCTTTGGTCTGCCGGAGCGGAGTTTTATAAACGCCAGTTTTCTGACCATGGCCATTCAGGCGGGACTGACCATGGCCATTGCCAATCCCTCCCAGGAACTGCTAGTCAGCTGCGCCTTTGCCTCAGACCTGCTTTTGCACAAAGAAGGGGCCGATATCCGCTATATAAAGCTGATGGATGCGCTGAAAGAAAAGCGGGAGGCATTAGGAGAGACGGCCGCACAGCAGACCGGAATACGCCTCAAGCCACAGGTAAATGAGCCTGCGGTATTAACCATAACAGACAAACTTTATACCGATGTACTAAAAGGAAATAAGGGTGTCATCGTGGAGGATACCAAAGAAGCGCTTCATCAGGAACATGAGGCGAAAGCCTTATTGGACCAGGTACTGCTTCCTGCCATCAACGAAGTGGGCGATCTTTTTGATAAGGGCAAATATTTTCTTCCCCAGCTGATTGCCAGCGCAGAGGCCATGAAGGCTTCTATTGAGTATATGGAACCCATTCTTCTACAGGCGGATACAGCGGCTGACATGCCCACGGTAGTGATAGCCACAGTGGAGGGCGATATCCATGATATTGGAAAGAACCTGGTAGCACTGATGTTAAAAAATTACGGGTTTCAGGTGATCGATTTGGGAAAAGATGTCCCCAAGGAAAAGATCATCGAAGCCGCAAAGGAACATCATGCGCAAGTAATCGCACTCTCAGCGCTGATGACCACCACCATGCAGCAGATGCGGCATGTAATCAATTACGCAAAAGCGCAGAAGGTACAGGCTAAGATCATTATCGGCGGCGCCGTGACCACACAGGAATATGCGGATGAGATTGGCGCTGACGGTTATTCCAAAGATGCCGCCGACGCGGTGAAACTGACCAAAAGGATTTTACAAATAGAAGAGTAGAAAAGGAGCATAAGTAAAGTATGATAGGTGCAGATGCAGTTGTAAAATGTTTGGAGGCAGAGGGCGTTGAGTATGTGTTTGGTTATCCCGGCGTGGCTATATGCCCCTTCTACAATAGTATTTTAGATTCCCATATTAAGACCATCTTAATCCGCACGGAGCAGAACGCGGCACATGCCGCCAGCGGTCTTGCCAGAGTCTCCGGCCGTGTAGGGGTATGCGCTGTCACCTCCGGTCCAGGCGCTACCAATCTGATTACGGGTGTGGCTACCGCTTTTGCGGACAGTATTCCACTGGTTTGCATCACAGGCCAGGTAAACAGTGAACTTTTAGGTTCTGATGTCTTTCAGGAAGCAGATATCACCGGTGCGGTGGAGTCTTTTGTGAAGTACAGTTATCTGATCAAAGATGCGGCGGATATCCCGCGGGTATTTAAAGAGGCATTTCATCTGGCAAACACAGGCCGAAAAGGTCCTGTGCTGATTGATATCCCCATCGATATCCAAAACAGCCCGGTCAGTAAGTTCAAATATCCCGAAGAAGTCAATATGAGAACCTACAAACCCACGGTAAAGGGCAATATGGCGCAGATTAAGAAAGTCATCAAAGAGTTGGAAAAAGCCAAACGTCCTATTATCTGTGCCGGCGGCGGTGTCCTGTTAAGCCAGGCGGAAGGGGAACTTCGAAACTTCGCGGAAAAATATCAGATTCCCGTGGTATCTACCATGATGGGCATCGGCGCTATGCCTACAAGACATCCCATGTACTACGGCATGGTTGGCAATAACGGCAAGCCCTGTGCCAACAGAGCGATGAATGAATCAGACCTTCTGCTCATGGTGGGGGCCAGAGTGGCGGACAGGGCGGTAAATCAGCCTGATCTGATTACGGAGAACAAGGTGTTAATACATATAGATGTGGACCCGGCAGAAATCGGCAAGAATGTGGGACCTGCTATCCCTCTTGTGGGTGATGCAAAACATATCTTCGAGGATATCCAGAAAGAAGACTTTACCTGCGAGCACAGTGAATGGATTCAGGTATTAAACGGTTACCGTGACAATATGCGTCCAATCCGCAGACCCAATCCGGATTATGTGGACCCGGCGGCTTTTATTACCATGCTCTCCGATGCCATGGAGGAAGATGCGGTTTATGTGGCGGATGTGGGGCAGAATCAGATTTGGTCCTGCGGTTATCACATCGTCAAAAACGGACGGTTCTTGACCACGGGCGGCATGGGAACCATGGGATATTCCATTCCAGCGGCCATGGGGGCCAAACTGGCTGATAAGAAGCGCCAGGTAGTTGCAGTCTGCGGTGACGGTTCTTTCCAGATGTCCATGATGGAGCTGGCTACCATGCGGCAGTTTCATGTACCGGTCAAGATTATTGTCCTGAAAAACAATTATCTTGGCATGGTGCGGGAATATCAGCATTACACATATAAAGATAACTATTCTGTGGTTGACTTATCCGGTAGCCCCGATCTGGAGAAACTCTCGGCGGCATATGACATGAAATTTATGCGGCAGTGTACGATGGAGGGCGCGCAGGATACCATAAAAGCGTTTTTGGAACATGACGAGTCCGTCTTGCTGGAATGCCTCATTGACCCGATGGACCTTGTCAAATAGCCTGAAACCACATACACAGAAGGGAGCATGGTACTCAAAATGAAGAAAATATATTCCGTATTAGTGGAAAACAGATCCGGTGTTCTTTGTAAGGTGGCCGGCCTGTTCTCAAGAAGATGTTTCAATATAGACAGTCTGGCGGTTGGTGAAACGGAGGATTCCTCCGTATCCCGCATGACGATCGTCAGTTCCGGCGATCAGCGGACCATAGAACAGATTGAAAAACAGCTCAACAAGAAGATTGATGTGATCAAAGTAAAGACTTTTGACGAGCCCTCCAGCGTGAGCCGTGAGTTGATGTTGATGAAGGTCAAATATAACAAGAGCAACCGCCGGGATATTATGGAGACCTGCGAAATCATGAACGCAGATATCGTGGATATGTCCAAGAACATGATGATCATACAAATCTGCGACGTGCCGGAACGGATTAAGCTGCTCATCAGCATGATGCAGGGTATCAGTATTGTGGAGATGGCCCGCACCGGAACATTAGCGCTCCAAAAGTGTTTAGAAACCGAGAATTAAATTTGACTTTTTGTATGTAAGTTGCTACAATTATTGACAGTGTTTGTATGACAAATCAAAGAAAGGCATGATCATATGCAGAAAAAAGTATTTCAATTATTGGTAGATAATACATCTGGTGTTTTGAGCCGCATTTCCGGTCTTTTTTCCAGACGAGGCTATAATATTGACAGTATCACTGCAGGTGTGACAGCGGACCCCCGCTTTACAAGAATTACCATTGTCACCTCCGGTGACGATGAGATATTGGACCAGATTGAGAAGCAGGTGTCCAAGCTAATCGATGTGCGTGACATCAAGGAGTTAAGTCCCGCATCCAGTGTTTACAGAGAGCTTGTGCTCATTAAAGTGAAGGCTTCCGCCCAGGAAAGACAGGGCGTCATCTCTGTGGCCGATATATTCCGTGCCAAGATTATCGACGTGTCCACAGAGAGCCTGATCATAGAGCTGACCGGAAACCAGGATAAGATAGAAGCCTTTATCAGTCTCTTAGAGGGGTATGAGATTCTGGAACTGGCCCGTACCGGTATTGCAGGGCTCAGCCGCGGCATAGAGAATGTCACGTACCTATAAGAAAAGTAATTTGCTTCGCAAATAACTTTGCGAGGTCTGCTTCGCAGCCTCGGATAAGCGGAGGAATTTGAGTAATTTACTTCGCAAATAACTTTGCGTAGTATTATGCTATATTACAAATCAATTTTTTAAAATGGAGGATAAGAAGATGGCAAAAATTTTCTACCAGGAAGACTGTAATTTATCTCTTTTAGATGGCAAGACAATCGCTGTGATTGGCTATGGCAGTCAGGGACATGCTCATGCGCTCAATGCAAAAGAGTCCGGATGCCACGTGATTATCGGCCTTTATGAAGGTTCCAAATCCTGGGCCAAAGCCGAGGCACAGGGATTTGAGGTATATACCGCAGCTGAGGCAGCTAAGAAGGCTGATATCATCATGATTCTGATCAATGATGAACTGCAGGCGGCTATGTATAAGAAAGATATCGAGCCCAACTTAGAGGCTGGCAATATGCTGATGTTCGCACACGGCTTTAACATTCATTTCGGCTGTATCGTACCGCCTAAGGATGTGGATGTGACCATGATCGCACCCAAGGGACCTGGCCATACGGTAAGAAGCGAATATCAGGCTGGTAAGGGTGTTCCCTGTCTGGTTGCAGTACATCAGGATGCTACCGGCAAGGCACAGGATATGGCGCTTGCCTATGCACTGGCAATCGGCGGCGCAAGAGCTGGCGTTCTTGAGACCACATTCAGAACAGAGACCGAGACAGACCTCTTCGGTGAGCAGGCAGTTTTGTGCGGCGGTGTATGTGCATTGATGCAGGCAGGTTTTGAGACATTGGTGGAAGCAGGCTATGATCCGAGAAACGCTTATTTTGAGTGTATCCATGAGATGAAGCTGATTGTTGATTTGATCTATCAGTCCGGTTTTGCAGGGATGCGTTATTCCATCTCCAACACAGCTGAGTACGGCGATTATATCACAGGACCGAAGATTATCACAGAAGAGACCAAGAAGACCATGAAGAAGATTCTCTCCGATATCCAGGATGGTACTTTTGCCAAGGATTTCCTGCTTGATATGTCTTCAGCAGGCGGTCAGGTACACTTTAAGGCTATGCGTAAGCTGGCGTCCGAGCATCCTTCAGAAGTTGTAGGTGAAGAAATCAGAAAACTTTACAGCTGGAATGGTGAGGATAAACTGATCAACAACTAACCAGGAGCAGATATTCCCATGGAGTCCAAAATCAGTGTAGATCAAAGACTTGCGGAAAGTTTTATAGAACTAATACTTAAAATGCCAATGGAAAAGATTACCATCAAGGATATCACAGATGGGGCAGGCGTGATCAGGCCGACGTTTTATAATCATTTTCAGGATAAATACGATCTGCTGGAATGGATTGTCAAAAACGAATTGTTAGAGCCGCTCACGTTAACCCTGCAGAGAGGACATCTGGAGGACGGTCTGGTTCTTATCTTTACCAATGTGCTGAAAAGGAAGGAATTTTGTATCCGTGCAGCCAGAATGGAGGGCCAGAACTCTTTTGAAAGCATCGTCCGCAACTGTATCTGGGAAACGCTGTATACCTATATCAGCGCACGCTGTGAGGGAAGGTCTTTTATCCACGCATGGATGACACCGGAGATTATAGCGGAATATTATTCCCAGTCCCTTACCTTTGTGGTGATGACATGGATTCGGAAGGATATGATTATCTCTCCGGAGGAAATGGCCACAATCTATCAATATATCATACACAGGTCTATGGATGAAATGCTGCATGAAATGTTGTAGAAATTAACGATATATAAAGTACGATAAGTGCCGTACAATTACAGGATGTTGTAATTGTACGGCACTTTTGCATCTTTAGAGAGCATATGATCTGACGCTGTCTTCCTATAATCCCACTTTTATAATTTTCAATGGATTTCTTTAGAAAATGTTAAGAAGTAAATCACGATTCTATTTAGATTTTTCCATTACAGTGTAATTGTTGAAGCAAACAGGCAGTCTGTCCCGTTGATAAACAGCAGGGAGGGTATCATATGACAACAGAAGTTATTATGGAATATTTTACCAGATACGGCGGTGCGGCCATTTTTGTGATTGTTTTGCTGGAATATCTAAATCTGCCGGGGTTTCCGGCTGGCGTTATCATGCCGCTTGCGGGTCTTTGGGCAGCCAGGGGACATATTCTGTTTCCAATCGCTCTTCTGATTACAGTGGCGGCCGGTCTTACAGGCAGTTTGATTTTATACTTCATAGGTTACACCGGCGGTGATTTTGTCTTGCAAAAATATCTGGACAAATTTCCCAGACAGCGGCCCGCAATCGAAGCCAAGTTAGAATGGGTAAGACAAAAGGGCGGCGTTGGTATCTTCCTAAGTAAACTGATTCCCATGATCAGAACGCTGATTTCCATTCCGGCAGGAGTGTCCAGAATGAACATGGCAAAGTATATTGTAAGTTCTACACTTGGGATTCTGGTATGGAACCTGCTGTTTGTGGGAGCGGGCTACTTTCTGGGAGATATGCTACTAGGATACCTGATCTGACTGAAAGAACACAAGGAGGATAAGACAGCCATGAAAATTGCTATGATGACAAACAACTATAAGCCTTTTGTGGCAGGCGTGCCAATATCTGTGGAAAAACTGTCTGTGGGTCTGCGGGCGCTCGGGCATCAGGTAACAGTATTTGCGCCCAGTTATGATGAACAGGATACGGAGGAAGATGTCATACGATACGGCGCACTGTTAAAAGGTGTGGCCGGCGGGTTCTCTGTACCAAACAGCTTGGATCCGAAGATTGAGCGCGCATTTTGGGAAGGACATTTTGATGTGATTCATGTCCATCATCCCATGATGATTGGCGCCACTGCACGTTATCTTTCCTGGAAATATCATGTGCCGTTGGTTAGTACTTATCATACCCGGTATGAACAGTATCTTCATTATGTGGGTCTTACTGGTTTGGAAAGATTCTGGCCCATATACTTACGAAGGACACTGGGCGCCTGCAATATGGTGTTTGCTCCTACGCCGCATATTCGGGATTACTTAAGGGAAACAGGCATAAATCCTCCCATTGAGGTCCTGCCGACAGGATTGTCGAAGACAGCTTTTTATCCCGATCAGCAAAAGGCTAAGCGGCTGCGGGAGCAGTTTTGCGAGGGCAGACCATTTCTGTTCTGCACGGTGGCCAGACTTGCCAAAGAGAAGAATCTGGAATTCCTGTTAGAGAGCCTTGCTCTTTATAAGCAGAAAGCCGGTCCTTGTTTTAAACTTCTTTTGATTGGTAAGGGCCCTTATCGTGAAAAACTCTGCCGGAGGATTGGCGAACTTGCTTTGACAGAAGAGATTATTTTGACAGGGGAGGTGAGAAACGAGGATATGAAAGAATACTGTGCGGCCAGCGATCTGTTTCTATTTTCTTCCCGTTCCGAGACCCAGGGCATCGTCCTTCTTGAAGCGATGGCTGTGGGGACGCCGGTACTAGCCCTTCGCGCCACCGGCACAGATGATATTGTGATAAACGGTGTCAACGGCTATATGACACAGGTATCCGGGGACAGTCCAAGAGATAGAATCCAGGATGCACGTGTTTTTGCAGACAAGGCGATGGCTATTTTATCCGGAAAAGAATTGGAAACCTTGAAACAGGGTGCCAAAGAAACTGCCAACAAGTATGACTGCCAGGAAATCGCCGAAAGAGCATCTTCTTATTATCGGGAAGTTATATGGGAGTATGAAATGCGACGCACCAGATATTATGGCCGCCCTGCCCGCACATAGCCAATCTGTGATATAATATGCGCGTATACAATGAGCAGTGCGCATACGCAAGATGGAAAAATGGCAGCTCGCTGACACTTTTTTCATATCGCGTATGCATAGGGCGAAGCCCGCGAGTTCGAAAAACCAAAGGTTTTTCGAACAACTGCTCACCATAAACCATGAAAATATAACAAGAGGGGGTTCTATCATGAACGCATATCATATCCTAATCGTTGAGGACGACAAGGAAATCCGGGAAGGCATCGAAATTTATCTAAAAAATCAGGGTTATATCGTCTACCAGGCCGCTGACGGCATCGAAGGTCTTGCACAAATTGAAAAAGAAGAGATACATCTGGCCATCGTGGATGTGATGATGCCGCGGATGGATGGCATCAACATGATGATGCGGGTGCGGGAGTTGGGATATGAATTTCCGGTAATCATGCTCTCGGCCAAATCCGAGGAAGTGGATAAGATTATGGGGTTAAATATGGGGGCGGACGACTATGTGACCAAACCCTTTACAACCATGGAACTTTTAGCAAGAGTCAACTCTCATCTGCGCCGGTACGGCCGCTTTTTAGAGATGATGGGAAAAGAGGAGAAAAATGATAAAGTTTATATTATAGGCGGGTTGGAATTGCACGAAGATACCGTGGAAGTGTTTGTGGACGGCAAACCCGTGAAATTGACACCTATAGAGTTTAAAATATTATTGCTTTTGATGAAAAATCCCGGCAGGGTATTTTCAGCGGAAGAGATTTATGAGCGTGTCTGGAACGAACAGGCAATCAACACAGACACAATCATGGTACATGTCAGAAAAATCCGGGAGAAGATAGAGTTAAATCCCCGGGAACCAAAATATTTAAAGGTGGTGTGGGGCATTGGGTATAAGATTGAAAAGCAACCGCGAAACAAATAGTATTACAGAAAATGAGATAACAACAGACAGTAAAGGCACAAATAATACAGCAACGGACAACACAGCCAGCGAGCATACAACGCAGGAGAATCCAAAGAAAAAGTCAGCCAGGCCTAAAGACCGGAAACAGAGCCAAAAAACAGGAATCCTTGTCTGCATCTTCCTGGTCTTTCTCGCATCGGTGTCATTTCTGTCTCTGTATTCCGTTTTTCAAAGGAGAGCGGATTCCTTTAGAACTGCACACGATGAAGATGTGATGCAGAATGAAAACTTTCTGCGGGATATTTATAAGGGAAATACGATTCTTTATAAAGAGCTGCAAGAACAATTGACAGGAACGCCCCTCAGGTATCAGGATGTCTATCTTTCTGTGTCACAAGAGCCTACAACTGCGGGCGTATCCTATATTGATTTTGGAGGGGAGAGCGCCGGTGAATATGCGGGGCGGAAGCTATACGAGATGTTAAAGGTCTGGGAAGAACATTTTTGGAACGATCTTGACTATATCATGGATTATCAGATTATAGACCATACAGGCGATACCATGATTACGAATACGGGAAACAATCTCAGTCAGCTTGGCAGAAAGGATGCCCCGGAAGAACTGCTCTCCCTATATCCATATTATATGAAAATGCGCTATAACAGCGACGGTTTTTTGGAGCACGTATGGGTAAAAGGAGAGGATGCCGACACACTCTTAAGAAATGTGCAGCGTGTCATGCGGAGCAGCTATCTGGAAAGGACCTTTTATGATTTCTACTATGCAGACGGCTATCTGGAAAATATGATCTCAGATGGGGATATCTATTACTACTATGAAGGCAACACCATGAAGGCCAGAATTGATGTGAACAATACGCCCAGAGACTGTACAATCTGTTATGCCCTGACACAGGAGCAGAAGGAAAATCTCGACAGATCGAATGCCTATCATCAAGTGCTGGACTCCTGGAGCGTTTATCGTAGTGTGGGGGTAGCGGATACCTTCTGGATATGTCTGATTATTCTTGGCGTGCTGGCCCTGCTTATGCCTTTGTGGAAGAAATATCATCTGCATGAACTGTGGTTTTTACAATTCGATTTGGAAATCCTTCTTGCGATACTGTTCGTACTGTTTTGTTTTATGGGTGAACTGGAGACAGAACTCATAATGTACAGTATGGAAGGCGGCAGCGAATCAGATTTACTCACCATGCTGCATTCCTATCTGCCAAGCCTGTCTGCGGCATCATTAGAAGGGATTGCTATGGGAATCAATGGATTGCTTTTGTTTCTGATGTTTGGATTCTGGTATATCATGGTGACTGGTCTTGGGCAGGTGTATACCCTGGGGCTTAAGCGCTATATCAAAAAGAGGAGCCTCTGTTACCGGATCTGGCATAAAATGCATTCCTTTGGGAGCCGGAAAGTAACGGAATTGAAAGAGGAAATTCTGCATGTGGATTTGGGTCATAATATGAACAAAGTTCTGCTAAAACTGGTCGTGATCAATTTCCTCATTCTTTCCTTGATCAGTACATTGTGGTTTGCGGGTGCGTTTCTTTTCGTACTCTATTCCATCGTCCTTTATTTGGTCTTAAAGAAATATATCAGCCGTATCCAGGTACAATATCGACACCTGCTTACCGCGGCCCAGTCTATAGCGGACGGAAATCTGCAGACAGA